>CAYRZM010000307.1:0-4901 GCA_964428685.1 uncultured Devosia sp.
GCGCCTTTGCGCTTGAGGCCCTCGACGACGTATTTGTTGTGGACGATGGCGTGCCGCACATAGACCGGCGCGCCGTAGCGTTCGAGCGCCAGCTCGACAATCTGAATCGCCCGATCGACGCCGGCGCAGAAGCCGCGTGGCGCGCACAGCGTGATTTCGAGCTTGGGCTTCTCCATCGCCATGCAAATGCTTTCGTCGTCCGGCCAAGTCAAGGCCGATTGCCCGGCGCCTGCCGTGCGGGCACAATAGAAGGCCAGCAGCATCAAGGGATTGCCCGATGAGCTTCGCTCTCGAAATGTTTGCGGTTGCGCCCGCTTCGGGCGCCGCAAATCTTTCGGCGGCGCAGCGCCGCCTGCTGGTGGGCAAGGCGCGCTGGATCCGCGCGGTCCATGAGGCGGGGCTGGCGACGGCGCCGACGATTCTCATCACCTCCGGTGCTTGGCGCGCGCTCCAGGCGGAACGGCGGCAGAAGGAGAACCGCCTGCGCGCCCATTGGGTCGCGACCCTGTTCCGGCTGGTGGGCGGCGAAGGCCGGCCGCCGCCGCTGACGGTGCGCACCTCGACCGATGCGTCCCCGGCCGGCCTCATGCCGGCGCGCTCGGGCCTGCCGGCGCCGGCCAGCGAAGCCGAAGCGGTGGACCCGGGCCGGCCGCTCGGCCGCGCCATCGCCGACGCGTTCGAGTCGTTCGGCGACGCCGAGGGCGTGGTCATCGTCCAGGCCTCGCTGCCGGGCGAGATCGTCCAGTTCCTGTCGCGCGATGCCGCATCCGGCGCCATGGGGCCGGCGCCGCTGCCCAAGGGGGACGTGCCCTTGGCGCCCGAGGCGGCGCGCTTCTGCGAGGTGCTCGACCGGGCCGCGGCGCGCCATATGTGCATCACCGCCGCATCGGGGCCGTCGCTGACCTTCCTGTCGGCGCGCCCGTATCAGGTGGCGGCGGCGGCCGAGCTCGAAGCGGCCACCGATCGCGTCGAGCGCGGCACCTGGAGCGAGCAGCAGGCGGTGGCGAGCGTCAGCCCCGAGCGATTGCAGTCGCTGCTGCATCCGGGGCTCAGCGGCCACGAGACCGAACCGCTGACCACCGGGCTCGGCGTCTCTCCCGGCGCCGCGCATGGCGGCATCGTCTTCACCCCCGAGGACGCGGCGCGCTGGAAGGCGCGGGGGCGCCACGTCATCCTCGTGGTCAACGAAACCGGCCCCGCCGACATCGACGGCATGAAAGCCGCGACCGGCATCCTCACGGCGCGCGGCGGCATGACCAGCCACGCGGCGGTCATCGCCCGGATCACCGGCAAGCCGTGCGTCGCCGGCGTGCGCAATCTCAGCGTCGATCCGGCGGACATGTCGTGCCGGATCGGCGAGACCGTCCTGCGCGCCGGCGACCGCATCACCATCGACGGCAGCGACGGCTCAGTCTATCTCGGCGCGCTGCCGCTCAGCCAGCCGCATATCGGCGGGGCGCTGGGCGAACTCTTGAGCTGGTCGGATGCGTCGCGGCGCATCGAGGTCCGCGCCAATGCCGAGACCGTCGAGGCGGCGAAGACCGCGCTGAGCTTCGGCGCCGAAGGCATCGGCCTCGCGCGGTCCGAGCATATGTTCTTTTCGCGCGAGCGCATGGTGGCGCTGCGTCGGCTGATCTTGAGCGAAGACGAAGACGCCCGCCGCGCCGCGCTCAATGGCCTCGTCGATTTCCAGACCGGCGACTACTCCGCGATCTTTTCGACCATGGCCGGCCGGCCGGTGACGGTGCGGCTGTTCGATCCGCCGCTCCACGAATTCCTGCCGCGCACGGACGAGGACATCGACGAGACCGCGCGCTCCCTCGGCCTCGAGCTTCGGGCGCTGAAGCTCAGGCTCGAGCGCATCTCCGAGATCAACCCCATGCTCGGCCATCGCGGCGTGCGGCTCGCGGTGACCTACGCCGAAATCCTCGAAATGCAGGTGCAGTCGCTGATCGCCGGCGTGCGCGCGGCGATGGAAGCGGGCGAGGCACCGGTGGCGCTCGAGATCATGGTGCCGTTCGTTTCGACGGCGCACGAAGTAACGTGGGTGCGCGACCGGGTGATGGAGCTGATCGATGGCGGGGCGCTCCCGCCGGGCGCGCGCGACCGCTTTGCCTTTGGCACGATGATCGAGCTGCCGCGGGCGGCGCTGCGGGCCGGTGACATCGCGCGGCACGTCGACTTCTTCTCGTTTGGCACCAACGATCTGACGCAGACCACCTACGGCATCTCCCGCGACGACGCGCCGGCGTTCCTCGCCGCCTACCAGCGCAAGGGGCTCTACGAGCTCGACCCGTTCGTGACTCTCGACCAGAAGGGCGTGGGCGAGCTGATCGCCACCGCCATCGAGCGCGGACGGGCCGCCAATCCGGCGCTCAAGATCGGCATCTGCGGCGAGCACGCGGGCGATCCGGCGTCCCTGCGCTTCTTTGCCGGGCTCGGTGTCGACTATGTGAGCTGCTCGCCCTATCGCGTGCCGGTGGCGCGCCTCGCGCTGGCCCAGGCCGCCGCGCATTAACCACGGCGGCGAGGGGGTCGCCCGGCGCCGCCTGGGCCTTTACCCCACGATAACCCTAATCCCGCATGATCCGGATTGTCGGCATTTGAGCAACATGCCGGCGCGTGTTGGTTGTGGCGTTGCGTGCGAGTTCGACCGCGTTTTGATGGGCCTCATCGGACCGATCAGCTCCTGGGCCCATCCCAGGCATAGCGTTGGCGGCGCCGTCGCTTCGCTGCTGCTGGCCATCCTCTCCTGGCCGGCGCTAACGGTTGCCACCCACAGCCCCGATTTCAGCGTCCCCGTCGAGGCTGCCGAACCGGCGGCGCCGACCGCGACACTCAGCTTTTCCGGCACCGATCCCGTCATCACCGGCTCGGTGGCCTCGCTCTTCACGACCGGCAGCTTTTCCGGTCCCAACCGCGCCGAAAAGACCAACCGCGCGCGCCTGACGCCGGATGGCGCCGCTGTGTCCGCCGGGTTCGATGCCATCCGCACCAAGCTCGCCGAAATCCGCGACGCCAAGCAGCCGATGCCCGCGCTCATCACTGTGGCGCCGGTCGAGGTCGCGAGCCTCGATCCTGCGCCACCGAGCGCCGCGCTCGGGGCCATCGACCAGGTGGTGCCGATGTCGGCAGCGCCCATACCGATGATGCCCACCGGTACGCTCGCCTATGCGCGCGAGACCACTCCGGCCACGGCCTTCGACATCAATGTCGACAAGTACGGCGGGGTCGTCACCAAGAAGGACATCTGGTGCATGGCCGAAGCGATCTATTTCGAGGCGCGCGGCGAAACCTATCGCGGGCAGGTCGCGGTGGGGCAGGTGGTGATGAACCGGCTGGCCTACCCGCTCTACCCCAAGGACATCTGCGCGGTGGTGTTCCAGAACCAGCAGATGCACAATGCCTGCCAGTTCTCCTTCGCCTGCGACGGCATCCCGGAAACGATCAACGATCCCACGGCCTGGAAGCAGGCGATGGAGATCGCCAACGGCGTCATCAATGGATCGCTCTACCTGGCCGAAGTCGGCCGCGCGACGCATTACCATGCGACCTACGTTTATCCCGATTGGGCGCCGAAGCTGCAGCGGGTGACCAAGATCGGCCACCACATCTTCTACGAATTCAAGCGGGTGGCCTGACGGCGGTCAGGTCCGCGCGGCGGGCTTGAAGCTGTACGTGAAGTAGGTGATTGAGCCAGACGTGAAGCTCGTCCAGCTGCCGCTGCCGGCCGACCCATGGAACCATGAATAGCTCCAGTGATGGTGGCCGCTGTATTTCGGGCTCACGTCGATCCCCGGGTAGCGGACATAGGGCGAGACCAGCGCGTCGCTCGAATAGGTGCCGCTGGGGGTGGTGACGATCGAGACGTAGGTGCGGTGCCCGTACTCGATCTTGCTGATGGTCGAGCTGTGCTGCACGTCGGTCGAAACACCCGGGCCGTAGGTGATGTCGAACTTCACCAGCGACTTGGGATCGAACGGTTTTGGGAAGATCTCGGCAAAGCTCGAGATGGCCGCCTTGGCGGGCTCATCGGCGAGCGCCGACGGCATGAACGCCGGGGCCGCGAGGCCACCTCCGATCAGTGCGCCGACGGTGCCGCCGATGGCGATGATACGCACGGTGTCGGCCATGATGTCTCCGGAGTCTGGGGCCCGATTAACTCCGCATCAACCATGTGCGCGCCGGCTGCGTCAAAACGGAACAGCCGTTTACCTTAACTTCACCCTTTGCTGTGGGCGGCGGTCGCCAGCATGTCGACCGTGTCGGTGAAGCGGTCATGCGCCTCGCCCGTCGGCCAGGGCCGGATCAGCTCGGCAAAGCCCTCGAGATCGAAGGCCGCCAGCGTCGGCTCGCCGAAGAACTTGCGGGCCTCATCGACCGAAAAGCCGGCGAGCTGCACCGCTTCATGGAAGGCGGCCTCCTTGTCGGCCCGCTTGATCTGCTTCTGGACGGCGGCCGGCGCGGTTGCATTGAGCGCGAAGTGGAGGTGGACGGCACCGAGCAGCCGGTTCTCGACCTCCTTGTAGTTGCCGCCCATCGCCGCCTTGAAGGGCGAGATGATGTCGCCCATCACGTATTCGGGCGCATCGTGCAGCAGGGCATAGAGCCGGGACTCGGGCCCGCTTTCCGGGTTCATGGCCGAAAAGATCGACAGGACGAGCACCGAATGCTGGGCGACCGAAAACGGGTAGTCGCCGCGGGTCTGGCCGTTCCAGCGCGCGACGCGCGCCAGGCCGTGCGCGATGTCGCTCAATTCAACATCGACCGGGGAGGGGTCGAGAATGTCGAGCCGCCGCCCCGAGAGCATGCGCTGCCAGGCCCTGGTGGATGCCTTCGCCATGGTGTCCCCAAACGGGCAAGAGGCTACTCAGCCGGCGCCGATTCCCCAAGCTTGTAGG
>CAYRZM010000308.1:0-6678 GCA_964428685.1 uncultured Devosia sp.
TCGGCGGTGCGGCCCCGGTGCTCCTTCGACTTCGTCTTGCTGAGGTTGGCGCGGTTCTTCTTGGGAGAATTGCGGTTGGACGATCCGGACTCGCTGAGCGCAATGGCGATCGCCTGCTTGCGGCTTTTCACCTTGCGGCCAGAGCGGCCGCTCTCGAGCTCGCCCTTCTTGTATTCGTGCATCACCCGCTCGGTGGTGGCCTTCTGACCTTTGGACTGGGGCATCTGTCCCTCCTCTGCTGATGGCGCTGTAACGCCGCTCAACAGGCGAGGTTCAATTTTGCTTCACGATGCAACCAGTGCAGCGATCTCGGCGCGCAGCATATCGATGCCGGCGCCGGTTTCCGACGAGGTGACGATGAGCGAAGGATGCGCGGCGGGGCGCTTAGCGATCGCCGCCGACGTCAGACGCTCGGCGGCATCGAGCTCCGTTACGCTCGGCTTGTCCGACTTCGTCAGCACGATCTGGTAGCTCACCGCGGCCTTGTCGAGCTCGTTCATCAGCGACAGGTCGTTGGCCTTGGCGCCGTGCCGGCCATCGACCAGCACATAGACGCGGCGAAGGTTCGGGCGGCCGGTGAGGTAGGCGTGGATGAGCCGCGTCCACGCTTCCACCTTGGGCTTGGGCGCCTGCGCGAACCCGTAGCCGGGCATGTCGACAATACGCAGCGGCGCACTGCCGGATTCGAAAATGTTGAGCTCCTGCGTGCGCCCCGGCGTGTTGGACGTGCGCGCCAGATCGCGCGTGCCGGTGAGGGCGTTGATCAGCGAGGACTTGCCGACATTGGAGCGGCCGGCAAACGCCACCTCGACGCGATCGGTGGGTGGCAGGTCGGCGATGCGCACGCAGCCCTTCACGAAGACGAAGGGCCGCGCAAACAGCACGCGGCCCGCCTCGATGTCGAGCGCCTCGGCCATCGCCGGCGTCAGGTCGTCGCTTTGGGCGTCTTGCGCAGGCCGAGCGAGGTCAGGATGTTGCCGAACAAATCCACCTTGGCGCCATGGCGGCTCATGATGAAGTACTGCTGGCAGATGGACAGGAAGTTGTTCCAGCTCCAGTAGATCACCAGCCCCGCCGGGAACGTGCCCAGCATGAAGGTGAAGACCACCGGCATCCAGTTGAAGATGAGCTGCTGGGCCGGGTCCGGCGGCGGCGGATTGAGCCGCATCTGCACCCACATGGTGACGCCCATGACCAGCGGCCAGATGCCCAGATGGGCCAGCCCGCCGACGAAGGGCAGCGCGGTCGGATCCCACGGGATCAGGCCGAACAGGGTGAAGATGTTGGTCGGGTCCTGCGCCGCGAGGTCCTGGATCCAGCCGAAGAACGGCGCGTGGCGCATGTCGAGCGAAATGAAGATCACGGTGTAGAGCGAGAAGAACACCGGGATCTGGACGAGGATGGGCCAGCAGCCGGCGAGCGGATTGATCTTCTCGCGCTTGTAGAGCTCCATCGTCTGCTGCTGCTGCTGCGCGCGGTCGTCCTTGTAGCGCTCCTGGATCGCCTTCATCTCGGGCTGCACGCGGCGCATCGCGGCCATCGAGGCGTAGGAGCGATTGGCGAGCGGGAAGAACAGCGCCTTGACGATCACGGTGAGCGTCAGCATGGCGAGGCCGAAGTTGCCGAGGATGCCGTAGAGGAACTTCAAGAGGTAGAACATCGGCCGGGTGATGAAGAAGAACCAGCCCCAGTCGATGAGGAGGTCCAGCCGGTCGAAGTGGTAGGTGTTGCCGTAGGCGGCGAGCACCGCCTCTTCCTTGGCGCCGGCGAACAGGTAGCTCGTGTCGGTCGCCGTCGCGCCGTTGGCGATGGCCGTCGGCGTCATGCCGAGGAAGCTCGCCTGGTATTCGTCGCGGTTGTTGGGCTTGGCGTAGGTCAGATGCGCGACGATGCTCTCGCCCGGATTGGCGATGACGGCGGTGGCCCAGTATTTGTCGGTGAAGCCGAGCCAGCCCGTGGTGTTCTCATAGTTGTCGACCTTGTCGCCCTGGAGGTCGGAGTATTTCTTCAGCACTTCGTTGTTCGAGCCGAGGACGCCGATCGGGCCCTCGTGCTGGACGAAGAAGTTCTGCACCTTCGGCGTGCCCTCGCGCACGACGCGCGAATAGGGGAAGAGCGACACGTCGGCGCCGGTCTTGTTGTCGACGCTCTGGGTGATGGTGAAGAGATAGTTGGCATCGACCGCGAAGGTGCGGTGGAAGACGAGGCCGGCGCCATTGTCCCAGCTCAGCGTCACCGGGGCGGTGTCGGTCAGCTTGGCGTTGGCGTCGACGGTCCACACGGTCGAGGCGTCCGGCACCTTGATGCCGCTGTTGCTCGGCGCGACCCAGCCCTGCTCCGCATAATAGGCGATCGGCAGGCCGGTCTTGTCGGTGACGCCCGAGGGCGTCAGCAGCGTAATGATCGGCGAGGTCGGGTCGATCGTCTCGCGGTACTTCTTGAGCTCGAGGTCGTCCAGCCGGCCGCCGGTCAGGTTGATCGAGCCTTCGAGCGCCGGCGTGTCGATGGCGACGCGGCTGGTCGCGGCAATCGCCGTGGCGCGGTCGGGATAGGCCGTGGCGCCTGCTGTGGCCGGTGCGCTGCCCGCGGCGGCCGTGGTGGTCGCCGCGCCGGGCGCCGCCGAGCTCGCGCCGGTGCCGGTCGCAAGGCCCGGATTGGTCGAGGCGGCTTGCTGCTGCAGCTCCGCCTGCTGCTGCGCCCGCTGCATCTGCGGCCCGGCCACGAACACCTGCCAGCCCAGCAGCACCACCACGCTCAGCGCGATGGCAATGATCATGTTGCGGTTGGTTTCGTTCATGGCCTTGGGGTTCCGGAGTCGCGCGGCGGGGCGTGAAGTTTGTCGAGGGCGGAAGCGAGGTCGGCGACCATTCGTTGAAATCCGATGGTCAGTGCGTCCTGCCGGCCGACCAGCACGTAGTCATGTCGGGGTTGAAAGCCCGGCGCGCAAGCCCGGGCGGCGGCGCGCAGGCGGCGCTTGATGCGGTTGCGTTCGGGGGCGTTGCCGACCTTCTTGGTGACGGTGAGGCCGAGGCCCGGTGCCGGCTCGTCCACGGCGGCGGCCTGCACGGTGAACGCGGTGCGTCCGGCACGCCGGCCCTTGGCGGCATCGAGGAACTGGGCGCGCCGCGTGAGGCGCCTGAGGCCCGGCGGCGGCGCGGCCGTCATCGGGCCGGTGCTCCTCAGGCCGAGAGGCGCTTGCGGCCGAGAACGCGGCGGCGATTGAGGATCTTGCGGCCGTCCTTGGTGGCCATGCGGGCCCGGAACCCGTGACGGCGGGTGCGCACAAGTTTGCTCGGCTGGTAAGTACGCTTCATAGTGTCGACACCACGCCGGGCGCGGTCCTCTGGATCTTGGGTCTTGCGCGAGAGCGCCGCCGCGCCGCAAAAGGCCGGCAAATGCCGGTCGCTCGCGCGGGCAGATTGGCCCGGGCTTATAGGGAAAGGGGCGGGTCAAGTCAACGCATCCGGCTCGGTTCGCCGGGGCTTTCCGTCGCACGCAAATCCGGCCGAAACGAGAGGCCGGTGCGGCATTTCGCGGGACAGGCCTCTGGCGTTTTCGCCGCATTGATTTAGAAGCGGCATACACCTTCCTCCTCGCGGCGATAAGGCAAGGCGTGGCAACCGTTCTGACCCCTGATCTCTGCGTCATCGGCGCGGGCGCGACCGGCCTTGCGGTGGCGCTCGCCGCGCGCCGGCTGGGCGCCACGGTGGTGGTGGTCGAAAAAGGCGCGCCGGGGGCGCTCAGCGCCAAGTCCGGCGCGCTGGCGCTGCGGGCCCTTGCGGCGGCAGCGGAAAAGGCCGCGGCGACGGTCACCGGCGAGCCGTTCGGGGTGTTCGGCGAGCCCGCCAAGGTCAGCGTCCGGCGGGTCCACGACCATGTGGCGCAGGTGATCCGCGAAAACGCCGCCGACGCGCATCCGGCCCGGCTCGCGGCCGCGGGGATCGATCTCGTGACCGGCACCGGCAGCTTCACCGACCCGCGAACCCTGCGCGCGGGCGATGCCGAAATCCGCGCCCGCCGCTTCGTCATCGCCACCGGCGGGCGCGCCGTGGTGCCCGAAGTGCCGGGGCTCGACAGCGTGCCCTGGTTCACGCCCGAAACCATCTTCGACAACACCCGCAAGCTCACGCATCTGGTGATCGTCGGCGCCGGGCCGATGGGGATCGAGCTCGCCCTCTGCTATCGCCGGCTCGGCTCGGACGTGACCGTAGTCGAGCCGGGCAAGGCGCTCGCCCAGTCCGACCCCGAGCTCGCCGAGATCGCGCTGCGGCGGCTGCGCGAGGAAGGCGTGGTGCTGCACGAGAATTCGAGCGTCGCCAGCGTCCAGGCCCGCAGCCAGGGGATCGGCGTCACCATCCGGGCGGGCGAAGAAATGGCGCTGCTCGACGTCTCCCACATCCTCGTGGCGGCCGGGCGCGCGGCTAACCTCGGTGAGCTCAACCTCGAGGGCGGCAAGATCCGCCGCGCCAAGACCGATCCGGGCGCGCTGGCGCTGAGCGGGGCGCTCCGCACCAGCAATCCGCGGGTCTATGCGGTCGGGGAAGCCGCAG
The DNA here is from genome assembly GCA_964428685.1 of uncultured Devosia sp. Lineage (GTDB taxonomy): Bacteria > Pseudomonadota > Alphaproteobacteria > Rhizobiales > Devosiaceae > Devosia_A. The sequence goes on from CAYRZM010000308.1 coordinate 4,551, forward strand.
GGCATGCCCCGGCCGCACACCTTGCGGGCCTCGAGGCCGACCTCGTGGTACGCGCCGCCCTCCTCGGCGAACGCCCGCGTTACGATCCGGCGGCGGTGCCGCGGCTGACGCTGACCGACCCGCCGATCGCCGAGATCGGGCTGACCGAGCCGATGGCGCGCGGGCGCCTCAAGGGCGGGTTCAGCGTCCTGCGGGCGAGCTACGCCGAAAACGACAGCGCCCGGGCGGCGCACGAAGGCATGGGCGTGGTGAAGCTGATCGTGGGCGCAAACGGCGCCATCCTCGGCGCCGGCATCGTGGGCACCGGTGCCGCCGAGCTCGCTGCCCTGGTCGGGCTGGCGATGACCGCCAGGCTCCCCGCCGCGCGGCTCGCCGAATTCGCCGCGCCCTATCCCAGCCACGCCGAGCTGGTGCGGCTGCTCGGCGAGCAGGCGGCGGCCCAGAACACCACCGTCGATGCCTGGACGCGCCGGCGCTTCGCGCTCAACCGCTTGTTGCCCTAGGGCGATTTCGCTAGAGAAACGGCAATGACCACCGCCGGCCGCGCCATGCCCGGGCCGCTTTCGGGGCTCTCCGTCAAGCTGATCGCCACGATCACGCTGGTGATCCTGGCGGTGGAAGTGGTGATCTACCTCCCCTCCGCCGGCAATTTCCGCCAGGCCTGGCTCAACGACCGGCTGCGCGTCGGCATCGTCGCGGCGCGCGTGCTCGACGCGGTGCCCGACGTCATGAACCTGCCGGCGATGCTCACCGACAACCTGCTGCGCTCGGCCGGCGCCATCGCCATCGTCTATCGCCGCAACGGCCAGAGCCAGCTCATCGAGCTCGACGAAAAGCCGATGCCGCGCGAAGCGGTGACGGTCGACATGCGCCAGACCGACTATCCGACGCTGGTGATGGGCGCCATCGACACCCTCGTCCATGGCGGCGACCGGACGCTCCGCATCGTGGGCGACGGCGACACCGCCTCCGATCCCGCGGGCGAGCCGCAGGTCGAGGTCATCATGGACGAAGCGCCGCTCCATGCCGACCTCATCAGCTATTCGTGGAACATCGCTCTGATCTCGCTCCTGATCGCGGTGCTGACGGCCGGTGCGCTCTATCTCTTGGTGAGCCGGCTGCTGATCCACCCGATCCGCCGCCTCACCGCCAACATGGTGTCGTACCGCATGGCGCCCGAGAACGCGGCGCTGATCATCTCGCCCACCGGCCGGAAGGACGAGATCGGCATCGTCGAGAACGAGCTCGCCGAGATGGAGACCGACATCTTCTCGATGCTCCGGCAGCGGCGGCACCTCGCCGATCTCGGCCTTGCCGTGGCCAAGATCAACCACGACCTCCGCAACACGCTCGCCTCGGCGCAGCTCCTCAGCGACCAGGTGGTGGCGCTCGAGGATCCCAAGATCCAGCGCCTCGCGCCGCGCCTCGTCCATTCGATCGACAAGGCCATCGGCTTTGCGCAATCGGTGCTCGATTACGGCCGGCAGAGCGCGACGCCGCCGCGGCCCGTTCCGGTGGACCTGCGGGCGCTGGTCGATGAATCGGCGCTCGATGCGGGCCTCGTCCGTCACCCTGACATCGCCTTCAGCAACGGCGTGCCCGACGGCGTTTCGATCAACGCCGACCCCGAGCAGCTGGCACGGGTGCTGGTCAACCTGCTCAAGAACGCCCGCGAGGCGATGGAGACGGCGCCGGAGAAGCCCGCGTCGCCCTGCGTCAGCGTCGCGCTCACCGAGTCCGACGCCGGCCTCGATCTCGCCATCTCCGACAACGGTCCGGGGCTGCCGCCGCGCGCGCAGGAAAATCTCTTCGTCGCCTTCGAGGGCTCGGCCAAGGCCGGCGGCACGGGCCTCGGCCTTGCCATCGCGCGCGAGCTCGTCATCGCACATGGCGGCACGCTGACCTACACCCCGCTGACCCCCGGCACGCGCTTCGACATCCTGCTGCCAGCCGCCATCCGCCTGCCCTAGTTCCGCGAGGCTGGACAAGCCGGGGAGGCTTTTGTATGGGTGGCGCGCTTTTGCGGCCGGCGGCCGCGAAAAGCTGCGCGCCCGTAGCTCAGCTGGATAGAGCACCAGACTACGAATCTGGGGGTCGGGCGTTCGAATCGCTCCGGGCGCGCCATCCT
>CAYRZM010000309.1:0-5858 GCA_964428685.1 uncultured Devosia sp.
AGCTTGTCGGCCGCCAGCGCCGCCGAAGCGAGGTTGTCGGTCGAGGCGGTGGTCGCCGGCAGGTCGCTGTCGACGCCGGAGTCGAACGCGATGATTGGAATCTTGGCGTCGGCGAACTTCTGCAGCACCGGTACGGCGGCCTGGCTGTCGATCGCGGCGATGCCGATCGCCGCGGGGTGCTTGGCCAGTTCGGCCGAGAGCATGTCGAGCTGATGGTCGACGGCGCCTTCGCCATCGGGTCCTTCGAAGTTCACATCGACATTGAAGTCCTTGCCGGCCTGTTCGGCGCCGGCTTTCACCGCCTGCCAGAACTCGGCCTGGAAGCCTTTGCAGACGATGGCGATGTAGGGCTTGTCGGCCGCGAACGAGATGCCCGTGGTGCCCAGAAGCGCCGCGGCCCCGATCAGGCCGAGAAGCGTGCGTTTGTTCAACATAGTTCCTCCGATGGTCCAGGTGTTGTGATGTTCAGGATCGATTTGTGCTGCGAGCGTTCTGGGCATTTCGCCTTCTTGTTGTTGGCGCCACCGGACGGCGGCGCGGGGTGGAAACTCACGTGCCGCGGCGTCTGAGGATGTCGGTGTAGACCGCGACGATGATGATCGCGCCCGTGACCACCGTCTGCCACTCCTGCGGCACCGAGAGGATCACGAGGCCGTCGGCGACCACGCTGATGATGAGCGCGCCGATCATGGTGCCGAGCATCGTGCCGCGGCCACCGCTGAGCGAGGTGCCGCCGATCACCACGGCGGCAATGGCATTGAGCTCATAGCCCTGCCCGATCGAGGGCTGGGCCGAATTGATGCGCGCCGCGAGGATGATGCCGGCAATGCCGCACACGCAGCCCGCCAGGGCATAGACGGCGATCTTCCAGCGATCGACGTTGACGCCCGAGAGCCGCAGCGCTTCCTCGTTGCTGCCCATGGCGAACGTGAAGCGGCCAAGGATCGTGCGCCCGAGGATGAACGCCGCGACGATCGCGGTGACGAAGAGGATGACCACGCTGTTGGGGATCGGCACCGCCGGCACGAGAAGGCCGACCAGCGAGCCGGTCGAAAGGTCGCTGAAGCCCGGCGTGCTGTTGAAATAGATCGGCTTGGCGTGCGTGATGCCCAGCGACAGCCCCTTATAGATCAGCATCATGCCGAGCGTGGAGATGAAGGGCGGGATTTTGAGCCGCGCGATGAAGAAGCCAGACACCGCGCCGCTCACGAGTCCGGTCACCAGCGCCGCAGGAACGCCGATGATCTCCGGCAGGCCCCAGTAGGTCATACAGACGCCGGCAATGACCGAGCAAAACGTCATCAGCGTACCAACGCTGAGATCGATGCCGCCCGAGATGATCACCACTGTCGCTGCCACGGCCAGAACGCCGTTCACCGAGGCCGCCTGCAGGACGTTGATGATGTTGGCGGTCTGCAGGAAATTGGGTGAGGCGATCGAGAAGCCGACGACCAGGACGATCAGCCCTGAAAACGCCAGCACCCTGTGGTAGACGCCCGAGCCCCGGATGCCTCCGAACGGGCCCACCCGCGCCTCGGTGCTCACATCGTTCATCAGGCCGCCTCCATCACTGCGCTCTGCCGCTCGGTCGCGAGCCGCATGATTTCTTCCTGCGAGGCGCCACCAGGCAGGATGCCGGTGAGCCGGCCCTCGCACATCACGGCGATCCGATGGCTGAGCCGCAGCACTTCGGGCAGCTCGGAAGAGATCACGACGATCGCGCGACCCTGCGCGGCGAGCGAATTGAGCAGCTTGTAGATTTCCGACTTGGCCCCGACATCGATGCCCCGCGTCGGCTCGTCAAAAATGAGGATTGGGCAGTCCCGCAGCAGCCACTTGGCGATCACCACCTTCTGCTGGTTGCCGCCCGAAAGGAGCCGCGTCTCCTGCGTGTCCGAGGGAGTCTTGATGGCGAGCTGCCGGATGAATGTCTGCGCCGCCTCGTGCATCTTGTCTTCGCGCAGCAGGCCGCCCGGCCCGGTGAAGCGCGCGATGCTCGCCAGCGCGATGTTGTTGCGGACATCGAGCCCCGTCACGAGCCCGAAATGCTTGCGGTCCTCGCTGAGGTAACCGATCCCTGCCCGCACGGCGTCCTTGGGCCCGCGGATCGCGACGCGCTTGCCGTCGACGAGGATCTCGCCGGCCTCGATCGGATCGGCTCCGAAGATCGCCCGCGCCACTTCCGTGCGCCCCGCGCCCATGAGTCCGGCGAGCCCGAGGATCTCGCCCTTGCGCACCGAAAAGCTGACGTCGCGGATTTCCTTGCCGCGCCTCAGTCCCTTGACCTCTAGCGCCACTGGCGCGTCATTCGCCTGGCCGGCCGCCGCCACCCCGCTCGACAGCACGCGCCCGACCATCATCGAGATGATCGTGTCGATCGGCGTATCGGCCGCCGGCACGGTGCCCACATACTCGCCGTCGCGCATGACCGTGACACGGTCGGCGACGCGTTTGATCTCGTCCATCTTGTGCGAGATGTAGACGATGCCCACGCCGCGGGCCTTGAGCTGGCCGATGATCGCAAAGAGCTCGCTGATTTCGGCGTCGTTGAGCGCCGCCGTCGGCTCGTCCATGATCAGGACGCGCGAGTTGAAACTCAGCGCCTTGGCGATCTCGACCATCTGCTGCTTGGCGATGGTCAGCGATTCGATCTCGACCTTGGGGTCGAGCGCGAGGTGCATCGAGGCAAAGATCGCGGCGGTCTGGGCGTTGAGCTTCGGTTCGTCGAGCAGAAGGCCGCCGAGCGTCTTGGGCTCGCGCCCGATGAAGATGTTCTGCGCCGCCGTGAGGTGGCGCATGAGGCTCAGTTCCTGGTGGATGATGGCGATGCCCAGCTGCTGGGCCTGTCCGGGGCTTGCGATTTCGACGGGCTGTCCGTCGAACCGCACGCTGCCGCCGTCGCGTTGATAGACGCCGGCGAGAATCTTCATGAGCGTCGATTTGCCGGCGCCGTTCTCGCCCATGAGAGCGTGGACCTCACCCCCCTGCAGCTCGAAGCGCGCCCGCGACAGCGCCCGTACGCCCGGGAACGACTTGTCGATGTCCGACATCTCGACGAGGGCCGTCACGACGAACCCTCACATCGAAAATCGCGGCTGGAAAGGCGCATGCGTGTGCCCCTCCCTGGCGCTCGCTTGCATCATATACGAACAACATATTCACAAATAAACGCCTCTGGCAATAAGCTTCCGTGCGTGTAAAGTCGGCTCGACACACCGGGAGGCCGTGATGGGCGGGGAGATGAACGTCGCCGAAGACCTCGACAAATATCGCGCACCCGCACTCGATAAGGGGCTCGACATTCTCGAGCTCCTCGCCGCGACCGAAGAGGGCCTCAGCCAGGCCGAGATCGCCAAGTCGCTCGAGCGGTCGCCCAACGAGATCTATCGCATGCTCGACCGGCTGGTCCGTCGCGACTACGTCCGGCGCACCAATGCCGATCGCTACGAGCTCACGCTCAAGCTCTTCGAGCTTGCGCATCAGACGCCGCCGATCCGCCGGCTCGTCAGCCAGGCGACTCCCGTTCTACGGCGCTTCGCTCGCGATGCGGAGCAGGCGGTGCACCTGGTCATCCACGATCGCAACATCCTGGTCGTCGTCGCCCAGGTCGACAGCCCCGGCTACTGGAACGTCTCGATTCGGGTCGGCTCGCGCATCGGTCTGGTCAACACCGGTTCCGGTCACATCTTTCTCGCCTTCTCGAGCGACGAGGAGCGCGCCTTGATGCTCGAGGACGCCGGAGACCGGCGCAGTCAAAAACTGACTCCGGCTATGCTCGCGCGCTTCGCCCGCGTGCGCGAACAGGGCTACGAGATCATGCAGAGCCAGCAGACCGCGAGCGTCACCAACCTCTCGATTCCGATCTTCGGCCCCTTGGGCACGGTCATCGCTGCCCTCACCTGCCCTTACACCGACCGTCTCGATAAGTCCGACGCGCCCGACCAGGCAACGGCGCTGAAGATCCTGGTCGAAGCCGGCCGCGAGATTTCGGCACGCACCGGGCCCGGCGAATGACCACACGGATCGTCGACACCCACCTGCACCTGATCTACCTCGACAAGTTCTCCTACCCCTGGCTCGCCGGCGTCCCGCCGCTGAACCGCCAATGGGACTGGCCGGAGTACTGGAGTGAAGCTCGGGAGCTCGGCATCGAGGCGGCGCTTCATATGGAGGTCGATGTCCCGGCGCGGGAGTCGGAGGACGAGAACCGGTTCGTTCTCGGGCTCGATCCGCACATCGCCGGCGCCATTGCCCAGGCCCATCCCGAGGCGGTGGACTTCCCCGCCCATCTCGACCGCCTCGCCGCCGATCGCCACATCAAGGGCATTCGTCGCCTCCTCCAGTCGGATCCGGATGACCTTTCGGCCGGAGAGGTTTTCCGCGCTAACCTCCGCCGTCTTCCGGCCGTCGGAATGACGTTCGACATCTGCGGTCAGTCGCGGCAGCTGCCGGCGGCGCACGCCCTCGCCGCCGCCTGCCCCGATGTCCAGTTCGTCCTCGACCATTGCGGCAACCCGCTGATCGCCTCGGGCGACATTGCCCAGTGGCGCCGCGACCTCGCCGCCATCGCCCGCCTCCCCAACGTCGCGGGCAAAATTTCCGGCATCGTCAATCACGCGCCGGCCGGCTGGACGGCGGAGACGCTTCGGCCCGTGGTCGAGCACATGATCGACAGTTTCGGCTGGGATCGGGTGGTCTTCGGCTCGGATCGACCGGTCCTCACCGTCAACGGCACGCTGACCCAATGGGTCCGCGCCCTCGAGGAGATCATCCGGGGCGCGTCGCCGGACGAACAGGCACGACTGCTCCATCGCAACGCCGAGCGCATCTATCGCCTGGGTGCCGCGTGAAGCGCTACGGCAGCGTCATTGGCCTGAGGCCCGAAGCGATCGCCGGGTACAAGCGCATCCACGCGGCGGTGTGGCCGCAGGTGCTCGCCCAGATCCGTCGCTCGAACATTCGCAACTACACGATCTTCCTGCGCGAGCCGGAGAACCTGCTCTTCGCCTATTTCGAATATGTCGGCACCGACTACGCCGGCGACATGGCGAGGATGGCCGCCGAGCCGGTGACGCAGGACTGGTGGAAGATCACCGCGCCCCAGCAGGCCGCCCTCCAGACCCGTGGTGCGGACGAATGGTGGGCGAGCATGGAGGAAGTCTTCCACACCGACTGACGTTCAGGTCGCGATCCCCACCCCGGCTGCCTGCGGGATCAGTTCCTCGGGAATGTCGTCGAAACTCGCGTAGTTCATGTTGTAGAGCTTGGCGTAGAGACCGCCGAGCTTCATCAACCGCTCGTGGTTGCCTTCTTCGATGAGAACACCGTTCTGCAACACCAGGATACGGTCGGCGCCGCGGATTGTCGCGAGCCGATGCGCGATCACCAGCCCGGTGCGGCCCTTGAGCAGCACGGCGAGCGCCTTCTGGATTTGCTGCTCGGTGTAGCTGTCGATCGAGGCGGTCGCCTCGTCGAGCACGAGGATTTTGGCATCCTGCACGAGCGCCCGCGCGAAGCTGATGAGCTGGCGCTGCCCGAGCGAAATGTTGCCGCCGCGCTGCTCCAGCTTGGTGTCGTAGCCCTTGGGGAGCGCCATGATGAAATCGTGCGCGCCCACCGCCTGCGCCGCCGCCGTCACCTGCTCGACGGTCGCATCCGTCTTGGCGTAGCGGATGTTCTCGATCACCGTGCCGGTGAACAGGAACGGCTCCTGCAGCACCATCGCGATGGAGTGGCCGAGCGAGTCCTGCGTCACGTCGCGAACGTCGTGGCCACCCACCACGACCTGCCCGTCCCACACGTCGTAGAAGCGGTGGATCAGCGCCATCGACGACGTCTTGCCCGAGCCCGTCGGCCCG
>CAYRZM010000310.1:0-23378 GCA_964428685.1 uncultured Devosia sp.
GGGTCTTCATGCTCCTTGTAGCGCTTGGCCAGCATGAATTCCTCGTCCGGCTCCAGCATCGGAAACTTGCGGATTTCCTGGAGATAGCGCGTGAGGCCGCCCTCTGCGGAGAGGATCGGCAGGTTGGATTGGGCCACTTAAGCACCCCTTTCTTTCTCCCCCGCGCGTCCGCGGCGGGATCTTCCCCCGGCGTCCGATACGGCACACCGATGGACGTAAGCGATATATAGGTCGAAATCGGGCCGTGATAAGGGCCCCGGCCGGCCGGGCCGGCCGGGACTGTCGGTCAGTGCATGTCCTTGTGTTCGGGCATCTGCTTGAGCTGGTCCTTGGTCCAGCTGGTCACGGCGTGGACGTCGCCCTTCTCGTCGCGCATGAAGTTGAGCTCGTTGGCGGGGACCGCCACGGGCTTGGCGCCGACGCCGAGGAAGCCGCCGACATCGACGACGATCTCGCTCGCGGCACCCATGCCGTGAACGTGCGACACGGTGCCGATCTTGTGATCCTCGCCGTCATAGATCGTCGCGCCCTTGAGCACCGACGGCGTGAGGTCGGTCTGGGTCAGACGGGTGTGATGGGAATGGTCCATGATGTCATCCTCCTTGGGGGTTGATGAGGACCAAACCCCTCCCGCCGGCATCGGTTCCGAAATGGATGGCGCTGTCAGCCCCTCGATCGGCGACCGCCGATTCGCTCTTGCCACCGGCCCCGGCAGCTGTAATAGTGAACCACATGGTTCAGTTTAATCAGACCCGGTTCGACACCTCGTTCGCCGCGCTTTCGGACACCACCCGGCGCGGCGTGCTGGAGCAGCTGATGCGGGCGGACGCTTCGATCAGCGATCTGGCGGACGCCTTCCACATGACCCTCACGGGCATGAAGAAGCATGTCGGCGTGCTCGAGCGGGCTGGGCTGGTGGTCACCCAGAAGGTCGGGCGGGTCCGCACCTGCCGGCTGGGGACGGCGCGCCTCGAGGAAGAGGCGGCGTGGATCATCCAATACCGGCAGCTCTGGAGCGCGCGCTTTGCGGAGCTGGACGACATCGTCGAGGAAATCAAACGCAAGGAGAAGACGGATGGACGCAGCAACTGAAGCCAGGGGGAATGATCCCACCAAGGTCGATCGGACATCGGATCGCGAGCTGGTCATCAAGCGCAGCTTCAACGGGCCGGCACGCGTGGTGTTCGAAGCCTGGACCAAACCGGAGCTGCTCCAGCGCTGGTGGACGCCCAAATCGTTCGGCATCACCTTCATCTCGTGCGAGGCCGACGTGCGCAAGGGCGGCACCTACAAGTTCGTGTTCGGTCATCCCGCGTTCGAGCAGCCCATGACGTTCATGGGGAAGTATCTCGACGTCACGCCGCATTCCCGGCTCGTCTGGACCAACGAGGAAGCCGGAGAAGAGGGCTCGGTCACGACCGTCACGTTCGACGAGCGCGGCGGCCGGACGCATGTGGTCGTCAGCGATCTCTATCCGACCAAGGAAGCGCTCGACGGCGCCATCGCGTCGGGCAGCACGGGCGCCTATCCCGAGCAGTTCGAAGAGCTCGACGTGGTGCTGGCCGATCTCGTCGCGAACTAGCTGCGGCGTGCCTGATCGAAAGGCGCGAGCGCGGATTCGAGCGCCGCGAGGTCGGGGGGGAGGGGGGCGTCGAACGCCATCTCCTCGCCGGTCACCGGATGCTCGAAACCGAGCTCGGCCGCATGCAGGGCCTGGCGGCCGAGGCCATCGACAATGGCCCTGAGGTCGGCGGGCAGGCGCCGCGACTTGGTGGCGTAGCCGGACGCGTAGACCGGATCGGCAACCAGCGGGTGGCCGATATGGGCCATGTGGACGCGGATCTGGTGGGTGCGGCCGGTCTCGAGCTCGCAGCGAAGCCGCGTGATGTCCCACCCCTCGCCGGCGTAGCGCGCCTCGACCGCATAATGGGTGATGGCCTCGCGGCCATCGCGCCGCACGGTCTGCTTGAGGCGGTTGTTCTGGTCGCGGCCGAGCGGCGCATCCACGGTGCCGTTGTACTGCTGCACCTTGCCCCAGGCGAAAGCGGTGTAGGCGCGATGCAGCGGCCCGGTGCGGCCGTGGTCGGCGAACTGCGCGCTCAGGTGGGTCATGGCCGCTTCGGTCTTGGCCACCACCATGACGCCCGACGTGTCCTTGTCGAGGCGATGGACGATCCCCGGGCGCTTCACGCCGTTGATGCCGGGCAGTTGGCCCTTGCAGTGAAAGAGCAGCGCGTTGACGAGCGTGCCATGCGCGGCGCCGGGCGCGGGGTGGACGACCATCCCCACCGGCTTGTTGACGACGATCAGGTCGTCGTCCTCGTAGAGGATGTCGAGTGGGATGTCCTCGGGCTGGGGGTCGGGGTCCTCGGGCGGCGGTGCGGCGAGGAGCAGCGTGTCACCGGCCTTGACCTTCGTCTTGGGTTCGTCGGCGGTTTGGCCATTGATCGCGGCGGCCCCCGCCAGTATCAGGTCCTTGATGCGGTTGCGGGAGAAGGCCGGCAGGGCCCGCGCCAGCACGGCATCGAGGCGGCCGCCGGCAAGCCCGGCGTCGACCGCGATCTCGAATTCCTCGTCCTCAGACTCGGATGCCATGATGAGCGAACCCTCTTCCGCCGATGCGCCGCTGACGCCCGAGGCCCGCGCCCTCATCGGCCGGGCGCGGCGCAGCTTCCTGTTCTCGATCGGATTGCTGCTCCTCGGCCTTATCGCGATCGGGGGCGGGCTTGTCTACAAATCCGTACAGCCGAGCGCCCCGGCACCGGCGACCGTCACCGGCGGCGACTACGCGCTCGCTTCGGTGAAGGTGCCGGCGGGCGCGGAGGTGGTCGCGGCGAGCGCCGCCGAGGGCAAGCTCACCGTCACCTACCGCAATGGCGGATCGACCAGCATCCGCATCTTCGACGGCCGCACCGGCGAGATGCTGCGCGAAGTGCCTGTGGTGGGCGAGTAGCAAATTGGAAGCCTGGACCTCGTGGTTCGACAGGCTCACCATGAGGCCCTCCCGGAATCTACACCCGCCAACTTGGTGCGCCCGACCAACCACGAGGGCGTGATGCGATCCCGAGAGGGCTCGCCCGGCCAGGCACCGATCAGTTGCGCGACTGGATGTCCTTGAGGGCGGCGAGGCGGTCGGACAGCGCGCTGCCCTGGCCGACGGGCTCGGGCATGCGCGGCGTTGCGGGCTTGCTGTCGAGCAGCGCGGCATCATCTGAATATTTCTGCACGCGCTCGAGGAGGGTCTCGTCGGTCGGCGGCATTTCGCCCTCGACCGCGTAGACGAGGCGGCTCACCTCGGAGGCGATGTCGTTGAGCTTTTCGCGCAGGTGCGACTGTTCGATGCGCTCGGTGTCCCAGTCGGCCATCACCGTCGATTCGACCGTCGCCACCTTGGCCCGCAGGCGCTCGAGCTCGTCTTCGATGGCGAGCTTTTCCGCCAGCAGCTGTTCGCGCTGGCCGTTGGAGTGATCGACCGCGCGGGCGGTGTCGGCGAGGACGGAGTTGACCCGCGCCTCGGCGTCGGCGATGCGCGCTTCGGCATCGATGAGATCGTTCTGACGATCGGTGGCGGTGTCGTCCTTGCGGGCCAGCGACTCGCGCAGCTCGGCGGCGACGGCGGCGGCATCGGCGTGGCGCTTGTCGGCGCTTTCGAGCTGGGCGATCAGCGAACGGTTCTGCGTCTCGAGGAATTCGGCGCGCTTGCGGTCGGCGTCGAGCTTGCCGAGCACGGCGTCCATATCGCGGTTGTAGTCGCCGCTCAGCGCCTTGCCGTCGAGCTCGATGGTCTTGGGCAGCTTGCCGCGCAGCGCTTCGCGTGCGGTCTCGAGCTGAGCGCTCTTGTCGGCGTATTCGCGGTCGCGCATGCGCAGGCGCTGGGCCAGATCGGCGCCTTCCTTCTCGAGGTCGAGGATGCGGCGGCGCAGTTCCGCTTCGCGCTCCTCGAGCTCGCGGATCTGCTGCATCTCGCGTTCGCGCTCACCCTTGATGGCGCCCACTTCAGTGCGCTTGCGGTTGATGTCGCGCAGCTGGTCGGAGAGGCGGCGGCGCAGCGCCTCGACGTTCATCTCGAGGCGGCGGGTGGAGAGGGCGAACTCGGCGCGCAGCTGATCCTTGTCGGCGCGAAACTCGGCCATGGTGATGGGGGTTGCGGCTTCGATGCGTTTTTTGGTGAGGCGCACCGCGCGGCGCCAGACGGCGGGCATGATGGCAAGCGCGAGGAGCCCTGCGGCGAGCAGCCCCAACGCGAAGTACATGATATTCTCAATGCCCATGGAGGGGGCCCCGACACTAGCCGATCATGGCCGGATGGCCGCGACCGGACGATGACAAAGACGGCGACGCTCAGCCATCTTTGCCACTGATTAACCTTACCGGGAAGGGGGAGGCGGCGCGGGGTGCGCAACCAGCCAATCGCGCGCGGGGCTGCCCCCGCTGGCGCGTTGCCTATGCGGTCAGAACGGGTTCCAGGTCGGCTGGTCGGTGAATTTCAGGTAGCCGACATTGATGCCGCTCCTGAGGCCCACGCCCGAGCGGATGGGCACCACGACGATGTTGCCGAGCTTCATCACCGTCATGCCGAGGCCGCCTACGACGTAGACGGAGCCGTCGACACCGGGGAAGCGGTTGAACACGTCGTTGGTCGATTTGAGATTGTAGACCAGCATCATGACCTTGGAGCCGTCGCCGCCGAAGTCGAGGCCGATCGAGGGGCCCTGCCAGAAGACCGGGTAGTCGCCCTTGTTGCGGGTGTAGAGCGTGCCCTCGCCGTAGCGGCCGCCCACGAAGAAGGCGCCCGAGCCCTCCTCGCCGAGGATGTAGCCATTGGGCAGGCCGAACTGGCTCGCGGCCTTTTCGACGATCGAGGCGAGGCCCTGCGACACCGAGCCGAAGAACTCGCCGCCGGTCTTGACGATCTCGTCGGCGGAGAAGGTGTCGCCCACGGCGCCGCTGGCGAGGGCCGGGCCGCCATGCAGCGCGAGGCCGAGGGCGAAGGCAAGGCTCAGGACGATACGCTTCAGCATCACGTCGAACTCCCCATTGGCCCCCGATCAGGCCTTTACCAAGCGCTCACGCAAAGGGACTAGCCTTCAAGGCCCGCTGTCCCCCGGAATCATGGGCGCCCAACGCGGCAATGATGCGACGATTCGGTAAACGCGCGCTAACCCTTGTGGCCTGGCTGCTGCTGGCGGCGCTGGCGCAGGCGGATGCGCTGGTGACGACGATCGTCACGGACCCGCTGAGCGGGGTCGCGATCGACGGCTACGACCCGGTCAGCTACTTTACCGACAGCGAACCGCAGCCGGGCAAGCCGGACTACGAGTACGACTGGCAGGGCGTGCCCTGGTACTTCGAAAGCGCCGCCAATCGCGACGTGTTCATCCGCAATCCGGCGGTCTATGCGCCGCAATATGGCGGCCACTGCGTGACCTCGCTCAGCCGGGGATTTCTGAGCGACGGCAAGCCGCGGCTCTATGTGGTCGACGCGCTCAAGCTCTACTTCTTCTATTCGGCCGCCAACCGCGATGCGTTCCTTTTGAGCAAGGAAGCGGCGCTGAAAGCGGCGGCGGAAAACTGGCCCTCGCTGAGCCAGGGCCTGCTCGGCCCCAAGGCCGAACAGCCGGCGGCGGACGGCGCGTCGGCGGCGTCCATGGAGGGCTCATCGGCAATGGACATGGCGTCGAGCGCGGTTCCGGCTGCGGCGGCGCCGGTCGCCGATGCGCCGAGCAGCGCGGCGGCCGCGTCGTCGGTTGCGCCCTGAGCGTTGCGGCACTGCCGCTTTGGCGCCGGGCGCACTAGTGTCGGCGAAAGTGATTCGACAGCGGGGACCTGAACCATGGCCGAGTTCATCGAACTCAGCGCGACCGACCTGGCGGCAATGCTCTGTTCGCGGGTGTGCCACGACCTCATCAATCCGGTGGGGGCGATCGGCAACGGCCTCGAGGTGCTGGCCGATCCGAGCCAGTCGGCGATGGCCGACGGCGCGCAGGAGCTGATCGCCAATTCCGCGAGGCAGGCGCGGGCCAAGCTCGAATTCGCGCGCCTCGCCTATGGCGCGTCCTCGACCGCCGGCACCGAGTTCGACACGCGCGAATGCGAGCGGGTGGCGAAGATCCTGTTCGAGATCGAAAAGGCCGATCTCGACTGGCAGGTGCCACTGATCCTTCTGCCCAAGCACAAGGCGAAGCTCCTGATGAACATGCTGCTCATCGCCTCGATGGCGGTGCCGCGGGGCGGGCTGGTCAAGGTCGAGGTGAGCGGTCCCGCCGGCGCGGAGACGTTCCGGCTGACCTCGACGAGCGATCCCGAGAAGCGGCAGAAGACGCTGATGCCGGCGGGGGCCGAGGGGCTCATCAGCGGCCGGCCGGAAGACGGCGTCGACGCGCGGGGCATCCAGCCCTTCTACACGGGCATCCTCGCGCGGATGACCGGGATGGAGCTCAAGATCGGCATCGAGAACGACGTGTTCAGCTTCACCGCCACCCCAGCCGCCGTGGCGGCCGCCGCCTGATCGTCTTGCCGCTCGGGAGCGCGAAACCTTATCGAAGTGCTAACCAATTCGTAGGGAGATTGGCGGCATAGTGTTTCTCGCTTTCCCGTAGGGCAGCCGCCATGAAGTCCTGCCTCATCATCGACGACTCGAGCGTGGTGCGCAAAGTCGCGCGCCGCATCCTCGAGGACCTCGACTACGTGGTCGACGAGGCCGAGGACGGGCAGGAAGCCTTCGACAAGTGCCGGCAGGAAATGCCCGACGCGATCCTGCTCGACTGGCAGATGCCGGTGATGGGCGGGCTCGAATTCCTCAAGCTGTTGCGTGCCTATATCGGCGGCGGCGCGCCGCATGTGGTGTTCTGCGTCACCGAGAACGACATCGGCCAGATCGCGCTCGCCATGAAGGCGGGCGCCAGCGACTACATGATGAAGCCGTTCGACCGCGACATCCTCGAAGCCAAGTTCCTGCCGCAGACGGAAGCGCTCGCGGAAGCGGGCTGACGGCCGGACCGCTCCCCAGCTCTCATCTCCCGCGATGACACCGTTGGCTGAAATGAAAACCCCGGGATTTTGGGTCCCGGGGCTCACTGTCTGCGGACAGATATGATGCGCTACGCCACGCTCTCGGCGAACACCTCACCCTCGTCGGGCTCGCGCAGCACGTAGCCGCGGCCCCAGACGGTCTCGATGTAGTTCTTGCCGCCGGTCGCTACGCTCAGCTTCTTCCGGAGCTTGCAGATGAAGACGTCGATGATCTTGAGCTCGGGCTCGTCCATGCCGCCGTAGAGATGATTGAGGAACATCTCCTTGGTGAGCGTCGTGCCCTTCCGGAGCGAGAGCAGCTCCAGCATCTGGTATTCCTTGCCCGTGAGGTGCACGCGCTGCGCCTGGACTTCGACGGTCTTGGTGTCGAGGTTGACCGTGAGGTCGCCGGTCTGGATGACCGACTGCGCATGGCCCTTGGAGCGGCGGACGATGGCGTGGATGCGGGCGACCAGCTCGTCCTTGTGGAACGGCTTGGTCATGTAGTCGTCGGCGCCGAAGCCGAGGCCGCGCACCTTGTCTTCGATGCCGGCGAGGCCCGAGAGGATGAGGATGGGGGTCTGCACCTTGGCGACGCGGAGAGTGCGGAGCACTTCGTATCCGCTCATGTCGGGCAGGTTCAGGTCGAGTAGAATGATGTCGTAGTCGTAGAGCTTGCCGAGGTCGACACCTTCCTCGCCAAGGTCGGTGGTGTACACGTTGAAACTTTCGGATTTGAGCATCAGCTCGATGCTCTGCGCCGTCGCGCTGTCGTCCTCAATCAAGAGCACACGCATGCCGTTCCCCTTAAAGCCGTTCCTGCTGGAACTTGGGGTCGGAAGGCGTTTTCCGCCACGACCCCTAACCGAACCCTACTGGATATGACTCAAACCTAAGCGCCATTAGTTAACAAAGTTTAATTCTGATCCGCAATATGCAAAGCAAATGCCACTGCATCTTAACTAAGCCATTGAGTCCAAAGATTAAAATGGCGCAACCAAACTTAAGATTTTAGGTTAAGAAACCACTATAATCGATTCAGCCGACTCGACGTTAAGCGGGTTTGTGGTGTGGAAAACCGCCTGGGCCCAGAAACGCGCTGCCAGCATGGCGGGAGCCCATGGTTAACGCTTTTTGCTTAACGTTCGGTTACCGTCGCGACGGGCGATTCGAGGACCATTCCAATGCGCGCGCTCGCCGCCGACATCGCGGCCATCGACGAGGTCGAGGTGTTCGGCCGGGTCAAGACCGTGCAGGGCCTCCTGATCGAAGTGGTGGGCCCGGTGCGCGAGCTCCGGGTCGGCGGGCGGGTGCGGATCGAGACCGCGCAGAACGCCGAGCTCGCCGCCGAAATCATCGGCTTCCGGGACGGCCACGCCCTCTGCCTGCCGTTCGGGCCGGTCACCGGCGTGCGGCTCGGTTGCCGCGCGGTGTTCCAGAGCCACGACGGCGCGGTCTATCCGAGCGCGGGCTGGCTCGGGCGGGTGGTCAATGCCAATGGCGAGCCGATCGACGGCAAGGGGCCGCTGCCGCGCGGCGCCGAGGGCTATGCGCTGCGCGAGCAGCCGCTGCCGGCGCATGCCCGCGCCCGGGTCGGTGCTCCGCTCGATCTCGGCGTGCGCTCGCTCAACACCTTCACCACCATCTGCGACGGGCAGCGCATGGGCATCTTTGCGGGCTCGGGCGTTGGCAAGTCGGTGCTGATGTCGATGATGGTGCGCAACGCCACCGCCGATGTCGCCATCGTCGGGCTCATCGGCGAGCGCGGCCGCGAGGTGCAGGAGTTCATCACCGACTATCTGGGCGCCTCGGGCATCAAGCATGCGATCGTGGTGGTCGCGACGTCGGACGAGGCGGCGCTGATGCGGCGGCAGGCGGCGTATCTGACGCTGACGCTCAGCGAATATTTCCGCGACCAGGGGATGCGCGTCCTCTGCCTCATGGACAGCCTCACCCGCTTTGCGCAGGCGCAGCGCGAGATCGGGCTCTCGATCGGCGAGCCGCCGACGGCCAAGGGCTATCCGCCCACGGTGTTCGCCGAGCTGCCGCGGCTGCTCGAGCGGGCCGGGCCGGGGCTGATGAATTCGGGCTCCATTACGGGTCTATTTACCGTTTTAGTCGAAGGTGATGATCACAATGAACCCATCGCAGACGCCGTCCGCGGCATCCTCGACGGGCACATTGTGATGGAGCGGCAGATTGCCGAGCGGGGGCGCTACCCGGCGGTCAATGTGCTCAGGTCCATCTCGCGCACCATGCCGCAATGCGTGCCGGAAAAGGTCCGGCCGGTGCTGCAGAAGGCGCGGGAGACCATGTCGGTGTTCGCCGACATGGAGGAGCTGATCCGGCTGGGGGCCTACCGGAAGGGATCGGATCCGCAGGTGGACCGCGCCATCGCGCTCAACCCGGCGTTCGAGGCCTTTCTCGGCCAGCAGCGGGAAGAGCGCACCAGTATCGCCGACGGCTATCGGATGCTGGAGGCGATCCTGGAGAAGGCGGAGCCCAGGACGTGACGTCGGGGTCGGTGACTTGAGTGTGTAAGGAGTACAAGTCATGAAGTCGCGCAGCGAGAGCCTGATCCGGCTCAAGAAGTTTCAGGTCGACGAAAAGCGGCGGCAGCTCGGGCAGATCGAGATGATGATCGCCGATTTCGAGCGCATGGCGGGCGAGCTCGACCAGCAGATCGAAATCGAGCAGCAGAAGACCGGCATCTCGGACGTGGCGCATTTCGCCTATTCGACCTTCGCCAAGGCGGCGATCGCCCGGCGCGACAACCTGCTCGCCTCGGCCGCCGACATGCGCGACCAGCTCGAAGCGGCGCAGGATGCGCTCGCCGAAGCGGTGGAGGACCTCAAGAAGGTCGAGCTCTTGGACCAGCGCGAGCACGGCCGCGAAGCCGACGCCGAGAACAAGGCCGAACAGGCCGACTACGACGAAATCGCCCGCATGCGCCGGCGCTGAGAGGCGACGCAGCGGGTGGGTAAGGGGGCGCCGATCGGCGCCCTTTGTTTTGACGGATGGCTGCCCCAACCCCATGTGTCATCCCGGCGAAAGCCGGGACCCACGCTTCCTCTCGCGCTGTGGCGGGTTGGATCCCGGCTTTCGCCGGGATGACACCCGTGGTGTGATGGGCATGTGCTCACCAAGACGTATTTCGTCTATCTGCTCACCTCAAAGCGCAACGGGACGCTCTACGTCGGCGTCACGAACGATCTGTTGCGTCGCGTCGCCGAACACAAGGCGCACCTCGTTCCCGGCTTCACGAAGCGGTATGATGTGACAAACCTCGTTTGGTTCGAGACGCACAAATCCGTCGAAGCCGCGATCACACGAGAAAAGCAGATCAAGGAATGGAAACGCGCGTGGAAGATTGAACTCTTCCGTGAGTCCAACCCTCGCTGGGACGATCTCTTTCCCGCACTCAGGCCCTAGTACGTCTTCATCGCCCGGTGCGGCATGCCGCCTTCCTCGAATTCATCGCCATAGGCCATGAAGCCGAGGCGCTCGTAGAGGGGGACCTTGTCGCTCTGCGAGGTGAGGTAGAACCGCGTCTCGCCGCGGGCGCGGCAGAGGTCCATCGCAAAACGCATCATTGCCGTGGCGATGCCGCTGCCGCGGGCCGCGCGCGAAACGGCGACGCGGCCGATCTTGGCGTGCTGGGGCAGGGTCACGATGCGAAGCACGCCCACGACCCTGCCCGCGCGCAGCGCGACGATGTGGGTGGCCGACGCGTCATAGGCGTCCCGCTCGATCGCTTCCGGCACGTTCTGTTCGATGATGAACACCTCGCGCCGCAGGGCGAGCGCGAGGCGGCCGAGATCGGAATCGAGCGGCACGTCGAGGATGAGCGGGTCGGCCATGCCGCCCATACATCATCGGAGCGGGCAAAAGAAAAGGCCCGGCGGCGCGACTCCGCCGGGCGAGGAGTGGGACGGGCCTACTGCGCCGAGGAGCTCGCGCCCATCATGTCCGAGGCCGGCATCGCGCTGCTGCCCGAGGGCATGGCGGAGACGTTGGTGTCCACGGTCTTGAAGTCGGGCGCATTGGTGAGTTCGTCCTTGGTGGTCTGGAGGACGAAACGCTGCGAATTGTCCGAAGCCGTCGCCCATTGCAGGGCATGGAAATCGACCGCGACCTGCTTTTCGCCGATGCCGAGGAAGCCGCCGACGCCGACGATGACCGCGGCAATGCTGCCGTCGGTGTTGACGATGAAGTCGTTGATCTTGCCGAGGTCGTTGGCGTTGTCGGCGGTGCTGTCATAGACGTGAGCGCCGATGATCTTGGTCGCCATCTGGTCGGTGCTGGCCTGGGTGTAGCCGGAGAGGATGGTGAACCCCGACGGCATCGGCATCGCCGAGCTCGCCGACATGTCGGACGCGGGCATCGAGGACATGGCGGACATCCCGGACATGTCGGACGACGACGCCATGCTGGAGAGCGCGCTCGAGGTGGCGCTCGACATGACGGATTCGTCGGGCGTGGCCGAGGAGGATTGGGCAAAGGCGGCGGTCGCGAGCACGGCGGTCAGAGCCGTGCCTGCCAAGAGCAGACGGATCATCGAGAAGTCTCCATTGGGGTGCCTGCCGGGTGCACAGGCTTCGAGTGCCCAACGTCGATGGCCGCGGGGCGTTCCGCGGTGCTAGGATTGCGGCATGTTCCTCAGCGTCTTCGACATCTTCAAGATCAGCGTGGGACCATCCTCGTCGCACACGATGGGGCCGATGCTCGCGGCGGGACGGTTCGCGGCGCTGGCCGCAGCGGCGCCGCTGCCGGCCGGACGGCTGACCGTCGGCTGCCGGCTCTACGGCTCGCTCGCCTACACCGGCGAGGGCCACGGCACGATCAAGGCGGTGCTCTGCGGGCTCCTGGGGATGGCGCCCGCGCGGTACGACCGCGGCGAGGCGGAGGCGGCGCTCAACCGGCTGGCGCAGGAGCATACGGTGCGGCTGCCGAGCGGACGCGTGGCCGGGCTCGATCCGGCGACAGCGATCGTCCTCGAGAAGGGCAAGAGGCTCGACGCGCATCCCAATGGAATGACATTCTTTTTGGCCGATGAGAGCGGGCGCGAGGTGCTCTCCGAAAGCTACTTCTCGATCGGCGGCGGCTTCGTGCTGACGGCGGCGGAAATGGCGGCCGGCCCGGTGATGCCCCAGGACGAGGACGTGCCGTATCCCTTTGCCACCGCGGCGGAAATGCTCGCCATGGGCGAGGCTTCCGGCCTCGGCATCGCGCAGATGAAGCGCGCGAACGAGGAAACGCGGGGCCGCGCAGAGCTCGACAGCCGGCTCATGGCGATCTGGGACGTCATGGACCGCTGCATCGACCGTGGCCTCCACAATGAGGGCATCCTGCCCGGCGGGCTCAACGTCAAGCGGCGTGCTGCGGGGCTCGCGGGCAAGCTCAATGCCCGCGCCGGCGCCAACGATGCGCCACTCCACTCCGCGGTCGACTGGCTCTCGGCCTATGCGATGGCGGTGAACGAGGAGAATGCCGCCGGCGGGCAGGTGGTGACGGCGCCCACCAACGGCGCGGCCGGCGTGATCCCGGCGGTCATCCGCTACTATCTCGACCTCGTGCCCGGCGCCTCGGCGGCGAAGGTTCCCGACATGCTGCTGACGGCCGCGGCGATCGGCGGGCTGATCAAGTCCAACGCCTCGATCTCGGGCGCCGAGGTCGGTTGCCAGGGTGAAGTCGGCTCGGCTTCGGCGATGGCGGCCGCGGCGCTCTGCGCGGCGCTCGGCGGCAGCAATGCGCAGATCGAAAATGCCGCCGAGATCGCGCTCGAGCATCATCTGGGCATGACGTGCGACCCGATCCGGGGGCTGGTCCAGGTGCCGTGCATCGAGCGCAACGGCATGGGGGCGGTGAAGGCGGTGGCCGCGGCGTCGCTGGCCGCGCTCGGCGACGGCCAGCACATCGTGCCGCTCGATGCGTGCATCGAGACCATGCGGCAGACCGGCCGCGACATGGACGAGCGCTACAAGGAAACCAGCCTCGGCGGGCTGAGCGTCAGCCTGCCTGAGTGCTAAAGCCCCAGCAGGTCCTTGCCGGCGATGACCAGCAAGGCGACCGAGGCCAGCGCGAGCGCAATGTAGAGCGGCGCCAGCAGCACGCGGGCCACGAGCCGCCCCGGGCGCATCGGCCGGCGCGGCGCATCGGCGGCGCGCCGATCGGCCGGCACGGCGACCGGAGTCGCGTTCTGGTTGCGCGCGGGCTCGGGCCGCAGGGCAGGGCGAGACGGCTCGTCGATGCTGATGGCGGGCGCCGGAACGGGCGCCTGCGGCTCGATGCGCTGGGCGGTCCGGGCTGTCGGGGAAGGTGGCGCGGCGGGCTGCGGTGCCGTCGCCGACACGCGCGCGGCATCGGCAGCAAGGCGCGCGGCGTCGTCGGTATAGAACCCGGTGCTTCTGGTCTTGGCACCCACCAAATCAGCCCCGCACTCACTACGGGGTCAGTTGAATCAGTGCGGCCCGGCTAAGTAAACCCACGAAGGGGCGCGCGCGGGGCAGTATTCCACCGCTTTCTGAAAGCGCGTTCAGGCGGCGATCGGCGTGTTGATGGGGATCGGTCCCGCCGGTCCCGGCACCGTCCATTGCACGTGGCCGGCATCGCGCACCACGCTCTCGATGAAGCCGAGCTTTTCCACCACCGCGGGCGTCAGCACGAAGGGGTAGGCATCGTGCTGGCCCACCGCGCGATTGAGGTTGTTGATCAATGAGCTGAGCGGCACCCAGTGCGAGATGAGCTCGTCGATGCCGGCCAGCCGATAGGGATCGAAGTTGATCCGCGTCTTGAGTTCGCCGCTCTGGTCGACGCGCGGATCGAGGCGCACGCCGAAGGCGGCGGCCATCTCGGTGGTGTCGACGATGTGGAGGAAGTGCGCCCAGGTTTCGGCCCAGTCCTCCCAGGGATGCGAGGTGGCGTAGGCGGAGATGTGGGTCTGCTGCCAGTTGGCCGGCGCGCCCTGCTCGTAGTGCCGCTGCAGTGCCGCGGCGTAGTCCTCGCGCTCGTCGCCGAAGAGCTCGCGGAAGCGCGCGAGGGCCGGCCCGTTGTCGATGAGGATGTCCCAGTAGTGGTGGCCGACCTCGTGGCGGAAGTGGCCGAGGAGCGTGCGATAGGGCTCGTTCATCTTGAGCCGCGTCGCCTCGCGCACCCCGTCGTCGGCCTCCTTGAGGGCGAGGGTGATGACGCCGTTTTCGTGGCCGGTCATCACCGGCTGCGCCGCGGCCTCGTCGGCGAGGAACTCGAAGCGCAGGCCGTGAACCGGGTCCTCGTTGCGCGTCGCGAGCGGCAGGGCCAGGCGAAGCAGCGAATAGAACAGCCGCTTCTTGGCGCGCTCGATGGTCTGCCAGTGCGCGAGGTTGGCGGGATCGTCCATCGGCGGGATGATGCCGTTGTGCCGGCAGGCGCGGCAGAAGGGGTCGCCGCCGGGATTGTATTCGACCAGCCAGTTGCAGGCGCCGTATTGCGCGTTGGTGCAGTAGACGAACTGCTTGTCGGGCAGGATCGGCGCGCGAAAGTGCCCGTCCTCCGGCTCGAGCGAGACGAGCATGTTGGTCGCGTGCCAGTAGCCGAGCGCGTGGCCGCAGCTCTCGCACACGGTGTTCTCGAAGTAGAGCACGTTGCCGCAGTGGTCGCAGCGGAAGAGTTTCATGCGGGCACCCCTGAGAGCAGCGTAGAATGCGCGGGCGCATGTTGCGTTCCCGGCGGAAGCATTCCGTTAGCACAGTCGCGGCTAATGTGCGGCGTCGCCCGGAGTGCGCCGTGTCCGCCATCACCACCCGATTTGCCGGCCTTCGCCCCGCAGTCGCGCGGCTGGTGCTGCTGGTGCTGGCGGCCGTGACGGTGGTGCTGGTCCTCGCGTCGCTGCAGATTCCGCCGCTGCCCGAAACGGCGCCCGGCCGGCACGGCGACCTCGAAACCTATTCGCGCGTCATCGAGCGGCTGCAGCACGGCGAGCCCTATCATCAGGCGCTGCATGAAGAGCTGCTCGCCAACGGCTACGGCACCACGTCGATCTTCAACTGGCGGCCGCCGTTCTTCCTGAGCTTCATGGCGCTGTTTCCCTCGCCGCTCCTGGCCCAGGCGGTGGTTGCCGCCGTCGCGGGGCTGGGGCTGCTGCTGGCGGCGGGGCTGGTGCGGCGCGACGGGTCGATGGCGATGATGGTCGGCATTGCGCTGCTGCTGGTGCTCTGTCTCGTCGCGGTGCTGGCGCCGCACGCCGAGCTCGCCTGCGAGCTGACCGCGGGGTCGCTGATCCTTCTTTCCGCGGCCGCTTACGGATTGAAGCTCAACTGGCTCGGTTTCGCGGCGGCGCTGCTGGCGCTGTTCACGCGCGAGATCGCCGCGGTCTATGTCGTCGTCTGCGTCGCCCTCGCGCTGCGCGACCGGCGCTGGCGCGAGGCGGCTGCGTGGGGCGTGGGGCTCGCCGCATTCGCGGTCTACTACGCCTGGCACTACGTCTCGGCGATGAGCCTCATCGGCCCGGCCGACCGGGCCTATCCGGACGGCTGGCTGCAGTGGGGCGGCATCATGTTCGACCTGGGCACCGCCTCGTTCAACGGCGCGTTCCTGCTGCTGCCCTATTGGGTGACGGCGATCTACCTGCCGGTCGCCGTGCTTGGCCTCCTCGCCTGGCCGGCGAAGGCGGCGGTGCGCGTGGCGGCGACCGTGCTCGGCTTTCTGGTGCTGTTCTCGATGTTCGGCAAACCGGTCAACACCTATTGGGGTTCGCTCTACACGCCGCTTCTTGCCTTCGGCCTGCCGTGGGTGCCGTTCGCGCTGCGCGACCTTTTCCGGGCGGCGTTGCCCAAAGCCCGGGCGCTCGCCGCCTAGATCGCCCCGATGGTGCGCAGCCGCACGCGCGGATGCACTTCGTTCTGGCTCATCACCACCGTCTGCGGGCGGAAGCGCTCGATGATGGCGCGAACGTGCGGGCGGATCGAGGGCGAGGTGATGAGAACGGGCAATTCGCCCATCTGCGCCGCGTTCTCGAAGCCATGTTGCACCGAGAGGATGAACTGCTGCAGCCGCGAAGGCGCCATCGCGAGATGCCGCTCGTTGCCGTCACCGACCATCGCTTCGGCGAAGTCGCGCTCCCACTGCGGCGACAGGGTGAGCAGCGGCAGGTTGCCGTCCGGTCCGAGATTGGCGGCGCAGATCTGGCGGGCGAGGCGCGAGCGGACGTGCTCGGCGATGGTCTGGGTGGTGCGGCCGTTGGCGGCGATCTCGGCGATGCCTTCGAGGATGGTGGGCAGGTCGCGGATCGAGATGCGCTCGGCCAAGAGGTGCTGCAGCACGCGCTGAATGCCGGAGACGGAAATCTGCGACGGGATGAGATCTTCGAGGAGTTTCTGCTGCTCCTTGGTGAGGCCGTTGAGCAGCGTCTGCACGTTGGCGTAGCTCAGGAGATCGGCGACGTTGGCCTTGAGCACTTCGGTCAGGTGCGTCGAGATGACGGTCGAGGGGTCGATGATCGAATAGCCCTTGAGCTCGGCCTCGTCGCGAAGCGCCGGCTCGATCCAGGTGGCGGGGAGGCCGAAGGTCGGCTCTGTGGTGTGGGCGCCGGGGAGCGTGATCTCCTTGCCCATCGGATCCATGACCATGAGCTGGCTGGCGAAGATCTTGCCCTTGCCGGCTTCCACCTCCTTGATCTTGACGGTGTAGTCGTTGGGCTCGAGCTGCATGTTGTCGAGGATGCGGACCGGCGGCATGACGAAGCCGAGGTCGGTGGCGAGCTGGCGGCGCAGGGCCTTGATCTGCTCGGTCAGCCGGTCGGTGCCGGTCTCGTCTTCCTTGACCAGCGACAGGAGCCCGTAGCCGAGCTCGAGCTTGAGCTCGTCGATCTTGAGGCTCTCGGCAATCGGCATGTCCTCGGCGGGCTTCTGCGCCGGCTTGCCGGTCATCGCTTCGGCGGCGGCCTTGGCGAGCCGGCTCGCCTTGCCGCGGGCCGAGCGCAAGGCGAGGTAACCGATGCCGCCGGCGAGCGCGACGAAGGGGAGGATCGGCATGCCGGGCAGGAACGCCATGACGCCGATCACCGCGGCCGACATGCCGAGCGCCTTGGGGTAGCCGGTGAACTGCGCGACCAGCGCCTTGTCGGCGGAACCGAGCACGCCGGCCTTGGAAACGAGCAGGCCCGCCGCGGTCGAAACGATCAGCGAGGGGATCTGGCTCACGAGGCCGTCGCCGACGGTCAGCAGCGTGTAATTGTTGGCGGCGTCCTGAAAGCTCAGCCCCTGCTGCATCACGCCGATGATCATGCCGGCGATGATGTTGATGAAGGTGATGAGGAGGCCGGCAATCGCGTCGCCGCGCACGAACTTCGATGCGCCGTCCATGTTGCCGAAGAAGGCGGATTCCGATTCGAGCGTCTTGCGGCGCTCGCGGGCCGTGGCTTCGTCGATCAGGCCGGCGCTGAGATCGGCGTCGATCGCCATCTGCTTGCCGGGCATCGCGTCGAGGTTGAAGCGCGCGGCAACTTCCGCAATGCGGCCAGAGCCTTTGGTGATGACGATGAAGTTGACGATGATGAGGATCGCGAACACCACCACGCCGATGATGAAGTTGCCGCGCATCACGAAGTTGCCGAAGGCTTCGATGACGTGGCCGGCGGCGTCGGGGCCGTTGTGGCCGTTGGCGAGGATCAGGCGGGTCGAGGCGAGGTTGAGCGCGAGCCGCATCATGGCGGCGATCAGGAGCACGGTCGGGAACGACGAGAATTCGAGCGGCGTCTGGATGAACAGCGCCGTCATCAGGATCAGGACCGAAAAGACGATCGACACCGCCAGCAGCACGTCGAGCAGGAACGACGGCAGCGGCAGGATGAGCACGACGATGATCGCCGTGACGCCGATGGCAAGACCGATGTCGGTCGAGCGGAGGACCCGGTTGAGGTCCGCAAGGCTCGGGAAGCGGAAGCCGGCGGGGCTCGGGGAGGAGAGGTCAGCCACGGGCTAGGCGATCTTCCGTTGCTCGCCGGGTCCCGCGATCGTCACGCCCTCATCTGCATACTGGTTCAGCTTGTTGCGCAGCGTGCGGATCGAGATGCCGAGGATGTTGGCGGCGTGGGTGCGGTTGCCGAGCACGTGGTCGAGGGTTTCGAGGATGAGGTCGCGCTCGACGTCGGCGACGGTGCGGCCCACCAGCGAGCGCGAGATCGTCTCGGCCACCTGCGCGGCCTGAGTGGCGATGCCGGCGGTGCGGACGAGGTCAGTAAGGCCGGCGCCGTCGGGCATGACGATGGCCTCGGGGCCGATGCTCTCGCCCTGCGACAGCAGCACGGCCCGATGCAGCGTGTTCTCGAGCTCGCGGACGTTGCCGGGCCACGGCGCACGCAGCAGCGCCTGCTGCGCTTCGGGGGTCAATGCGCGCGTGGGCAGTCCATTCGCCTTAGCGTATTTGGCGACGAAGTGATCGGCGAGCGCGGTGATGTCGCCGGGCCGTTCGCGAAGCGGGGGCAGCTTCAGGTTCACGACGTTGAGGCGGAACAGGAGATCCTCGCGGAAGCTGCCGTTGCGGACCGCCTCTGCGAGGTTGCGGTTGGAGGTCGCAATAATACGGATGTCGACCGGCACCGGCCGCGTGCCGCCGACGCGATCGATCACCTTTTCCTGGATCGCGCGCAGCAATTTGGCCTGCAGGCGCACATCCATTTCCGAAATTTCGTCGAGCAGCAGCGTGCCGCCCGAGGCCTCCTCGAACTTGCCGATGCGCCGGGCGATGGCGCCGGTGAAGGCGCCCTTCTCGTGTCCGAAGAGCTCGGATTCGAGCAAATTCTCGGGGATAGCGGCGCAGTTGACCGAGATGAAAGCCCTGCCGGCACGACGAGATTTGCCGTGGAGGTGCTTGGCCATCACCTCCTTGCCGGTGCCGCTCTCGCCGGTGATCAGCACCGACGCATCGGACGGCGCGATCTGCTCCGCCAGCTGCACGACGCGCGCCATGCCGGGATCGCGAAAGAGGAAATCGGTCGACTCCCGCGCCACCGCCGCGATGACCGCCGCGATGAGCTCGGCGTCGGGCGGAAGTGGGATGTATTCCTTGGCGCCGGCCCGGATGGCGTTGACGGCGGCGGCGGCGTTGGTCTCGGTGCCGCAGGCGACCACGGGAATGTGGATGCGCTCGGCCTCGAGCGCGGCGATGAGGCCGGGAATGTCGATCATCACATCGACGAGCAGCAAGTCGGCGCCACGGCCGGCGCGCAGCGCATTGAGCGCGATCTCGATGGTTGCGGCGTGAGCGACTTTGGCGCCGCCCTGCATGGCGAGCCGTGTGGCTTCGGTGAGCTGGCCCTCGAGGGCGCCGACGATCAGCAGTCTCATGGGAAGCTCCTCAGGCCGCCTTGACGATTTCGGTCATGGTGACGCCCAGCCGGTTCTCGACGAGGACGATCTCGCCGCGGGCGACGAGGCGTTCGTTGACGAAGATCTCAACCGCCTCGCCGACCTGACGATCGAGCTCGACGACGCTGCCGACGTCCATCTTCAGAAGATTGGCGACCGGGATGCGGGTCCGGCCGAGGACGACCGAGATGCGGACGGGCACATCGAACACCGCTTCGAGATCGGCGGCGCTGCGCTCGACCGATGGCGCCGGACCGCCGCGTTCGGGGGCGGCCATCTCTTCGAGGCCAAGTCCGCCATTGGAAGGGTTGGCCATCAGTGTGCTCCGCTGGACATGGGATGGTGCCGCGCGGCGACATAGGCCGTGATGCGGCGATCGATTTCGGCTTCGAGGCTGGCGCGATCGCGCACGAGGCCGCCGTCGGCCCATTCGATTCGCGCGTCGTCCGGACCGAGATCGGGGTTGCCGAGGACGACCAGGCGGCCGGAAAAGCCGGAGGCGTCGATGCGCGCGAGCGCGATATCGCGCACGGCGTCGGCCAGGGCAGGCGCACAGCGCACGACAAGATGCGGCACGGCATCGAGCGAGGCGAGGCACTCGGCAATCAGCGCCTCGATTTCGGCCGCCGGCTCGCGCGCCAGAAGGTGATGGGCGAGCTTGGTGCCGATGGCGGTCGCGACGCCAATCGCTTCGCCGAGGATCGCGTGGCGGCTGTCGTCGAGCGCGGCGTTGAGGGCGGCGGCGTGATCGGCGAGGGTCTCGGCAGCGGCAGCGATGCGCCGTGCCGCGTCGGCGGCAATGGTGCGCTCGCCCTCGGCGTAGCCTTCGGTCCGGCCTTCGGTTCGCGCGTTGGAAACGAGGTTGGCGAGCGCCGTGTCGGTCAGCACGGAGTTGCGCTCTTGGCGGTGGCCGAGGTCGAGATCGAAGCGGAACTTGGCGGGGGCTGCGGACATCAGGCGACCATCTGCTCGTCGGCCTTGCCCTTGTTGAGGACGATCTCGCCCTTGGCGGCGAGGTCCTTGGCCGTGAGCACCATGCGGCCCTGCGCGTCGTCGACGTCCTTGAGACGCACTGGTCCCATCGCCTCCATGTCGTCCTTGAGCAGCTTGCCGGAGCGCGCGGACATGTTGGAGAAGAAGAATTCCTTCACCTGCTCGTTGGCGCCCTTGAGCGCGAGCGCGAGCTCCTTCTTGTCCATCTTGGCGAGCAGCGTCTGGATGGCCGAGCCGTCGAGGCGGGTGAGGTCCTCGAAGGTGAACATCAGCGCCTTGATGCGATCGGCGCCGTCGCGATCGAGCTCCTCGAGCGCGGTAATGAACCGCGCTTCGGTCTGGCGGTCGAAGGAGTTGAAGATCTCGGCCATCTGCTCGTGGCTGTCGCGGCGCTTACTGTGGCTGAGCGTCGACATGAACTCGGTGCGCAGCGTCGACTCGATCTTTTCGAGGACGTCCTTCTGCACCGGATCGAGGTTGAGCATGCGCTTGACCACGTCGAGCGCCAGCTCTTCGGGCAGCGCGGCGAGGACCTTGCTCGCGTGGTCGGTGGCGATCTTGCTCAGCACGACGGCAATGGTCTGGGGGTATTCGTTCTTGAGGTAGGAGGCGAGGACGTTCTCCTGAACGTTGCTCAGCTTCTCCCACATGTTGCGGCCTGCGGGACCACGGATTTCTTCCATAATGGCGTCCACCCGATCGGACGGCAGGAAGCTCAGCAGCAGGCGCTGGGTGGTCTCGGAATTGCCCGAGACGGTGCCGTTGGCGGAGACGGAGGTGACGAACTCGGCGAACAGCGAGTCGAGCATGTCCTGGGTGATCGGGCCCATGCGGACCATGGTGCGCGAGAGGACCTTGATCTCGACCTCGTCGAGCTCTTCGAGGATCGGGCGGCCGTAGTCGGGACCGAGCGAGAGCAGCAGCACGGCCGCCTTTTCGTCGCCCTGCAGCTCACGCTGGGCGGCGCCGTTGCCGATCACCAGTTGGCGGGAGATGGCCTGTTCGATGTTTGCCATGGGCTATCTCACGCGGCGCTCGAGAGCCAGTCGCGGACGATGACCGCGGCCTGTTTGGGGTTTTCCTGAACGAGACTGCCGACCGTCTTGAGGGTCGCGGCCTGCGCGGCGCCCTGCGAGCGGGCGTCGGCCATCCAGGCGGGAACGCGCTGCGAGCCGGACGCGTCCTCGGCCATTTCGACCATCGCCGGCGCCGGGGCCGCAGCGGGCGCGACCGGCACCATCACGCCGCCAGGACCGGGCGCGACCTCGGCGCTCATCGGCAGAGCGAGCGGCTGGTTTTCGGGCGAGAGCACGCGCTTCAGGAGCGGGCGCATGACGAAGAAGACGAGGGCGAGGGCGATGATCAGCGTCACCAGCATTTCGGCGCCGTTGATCAGGTCGTCGCGGGTGAAGTCGAAGAGGCCGGGGCCGGCCGTGCCGACCACGGGCGGGGTGGGACCCTGGGCGAACTGGAGGTTGGCGACGGTGATCTGGTCGCCGCGGGTCTGGTCGAAGCCGACGGCCGACTGCACGAGCGCCTTGATCTGGTCGAGGGTCGCTTGGTCGCGCGGGGTGTAGGTGGAGTTGCCTTTGGCGTCCGTGGTGTAAGTGCCGTCGACGACGACCGCGACCGACAGGCGCTTGATGGCGCCCGGATCGGTCATCTCGGTCTGGCTGGTCTTGGAAATCTCGTAGTTGGTGGTCTCTTCGTTGGTCGAGGCCTGATCGGTCGGGCCGGCTGTGGCGGAGCCCTGCGACGCGGAGGTGTTGCCGCCGGGCAATTGCGTCGAGGCGCTGACCTTGCCGTCGTTGCCGGGCTGGGTGGAATTGTTGGTGGTGTCCTTGGTCTGGGTGGAGCGGACGACCTGACCGTTGGGATCGAAGGTTTCGGCGGTCTTGGTGATGTGGGTGAGGTCGAGCTCGGCGCTCACCTGCACGCGGGCGCGGCCGTCACCGACGATGTTGCCGAGAAGGTCCTGGATCCGCTGGGTCAGGCGGGACTCGACGCCGACCGTGCGCTCGTCCGCTTCGCCGGCGATGACGCTCGCGTCGCTGTCGTCGCCGACCCCGGCCGCGAGCAGGTTGCCTTGGTCGTCGGCGATGGTGACGTGGTTGGGGGTTAAGCCCTCGACCGCGGACGCGACGAGGTGCTGGATGGCGCGGATTTCCTCGGGCGCGAGCTGGCCGCGGACGGAGACGACGATCGAGGCGGTCGGATCCTTCTTGTCGCGGCTGAACAGCGTGCGCTCGGGCAGCACGAGGTGGACGCGGGTCGACTTGATGCGGGCAAGCGAAGCGATGGTGCGGGCGAGCTCGCCTTCGAGCGCCCGGACGTTGTTGATGTTCTGGACGAAGCTCGTCGCGCCCAGCGTGTTCTGCTGGTCGAAGATCTCGTAGCCGACCTGACCCTTGTTGGGCAGGCCGTTCTCGGCCAGCGACATGCGCAGCGTCGTGATCTGGTCGCGCGGCACGAGGATGGTGTCGCCGTCGCCGCGAATCTCGTTGGGGATGTTCTGCTTCTGCAGCTCGGCCACGATGGCCGAGGAATCCTCGAGGCTGAGGCCGGTGTAGAGCGGAGCCATCTGGGGGGTCGAGGCGCGAAAGATCAGGAAGGCAAAGAAGCCGAGCAGGAGGGCCGCCACCACTCCCATGGCCGCGATGCGCTGCAGGCCGAGGCGGTTGAAGAGCTGGATCAGACCGTTCACAAATGCCCCCGAGACCCCGGGCGGATCGGCCCGAACCTCATAGGCAAAAATTACCTAGCGGATGGTAAAGAAGGTCTTAACACTGCGTCGCGAAACGCAAATCGCGGCAGAAGCTGCCGGCGGGGAGACGGAAACGCGATCATGCTGAAGGTTCTGGGGCGGGTGACGTCGATCAATGCGCGCAAGGTGCTCTGGGCGCTCGACGAGATGGGGGTCGAATACGAGCGCGAGGACTGGGGCCAGCCGATCCGCGATCCCAATGTCCCCGAGTTCCTCAAGCTCAATCCGAATGCGCAGGTGCCGGTGATCGTCGAGGACGGCTTCGT
>CAYRZM010000311.1:0-35932 GCA_964428685.1 uncultured Devosia sp.
CCGCGTCGACGATGGGCGCCAATCGTGCCGGATCGGCGGCTGCGGGCGAGCTGATACGCACGCTTGGATTGTTGCCTAGCGCCTGATCCAGACGGTCATGCCGTCTTCGGTCTCGATCTCGAGCCAGTCGCCGCGGACGTCGACGATGCGGCCGCGGTCGCCGGGCTGGAACGCAAACACCGAGGGCGCGGAGTCCGTCGGCCGCGCATAGGCGGGCAGCGCGGAAACGAAATGCGCCGTGCGATTTTCGAGCTCTCCGCCATCGGATTGGACGACCGCGCGCGGCGTGTCGAGCGATGCGGTGTGGATGGGCTTGTCGGCGACCGCCGCGGCACCGGCGCCGCTGCTCGCGAGATAGCTCGAATAGACCCAGCCATCGCGACCGTCGCTGAGGCGGACATGGACCCAGCCGCCGTTCGTCTCGACGACCGAGAGGGCGGCGCCGGGGTCGAGCACGGAAACCGCGTCGGCGGAGGTCGACGGGCCGGCGCGGAGGTTGACCGCAATGGCGCCCACGGCATCCGTGCGAAGAACCGGGTCGGCCGGCACCTCGCTCGAGGATGCGAGTTCCTCCGCCGGCGAAGCCACTTGCTGTGGCGCCACGGCGGCGACCTGCTGTATCGGGCGGATGGTCCCCTGCGAATAGGACGACGGCAGGGGCGGCGCGAGCTCGGCATCGAGGGTTTCGAGCAGTGACGGCGCGGGCGTCGCGACCGGTGCCGGCGCCGCCGCTTGGGCGGTGTTTGCGGACCCGGTGCCGTCCGCGGCGGGCATCAGCACAAGCGCGCCAAGCCCCAGCGTGAGGGCTCCTCCGATGACGAACAGGCGAGAGGCGTGGCGCATCTTGATCTCCTGGCAGCGTCAAGTCCGAATCGGCCCCAAAGGTTCCGCGCGCGACGTTCAGGCCTTTGAGAGCAGGCCGCGAGGCGCTAGAAACCGTGGGCCAACCGGGGGACTCCATGCCGTTCTTCGATCTTGCCGCCGACCAGTTGCCCGCCTACCGCAGCAGCGTTGCTGTGCCGGACGATTTCGATGCCTTCTGGGCGGAGACGCTCGGCGAGGCGCGGTCGCATCCTCTCAATGCGGTGTTCACGCCCGCCGATGCGGGGCTGCCGCTGGTCGAAGTGTTCGACGTCACGTTTGCCGGCTATGGCGGCCACCCGATCAAGGCCTGGTACATCCGGCCCCGCGGCATCGCGGGCGACGGCGGGGGCGTGGTCAAGTTCATCGGCTACAATGGCGGCCGCGGCTTTCCGCACGAGCATCTGTTCTGGCCCGCGGCGGGGCGGCCGGTCTTCGTCATGGACACGCGCGGACAGGGCAGCGGCTGGTCGCGCGGCGAGACCGCCGATCCGGTCGGCTCCGACCCGTCGCAGGCCGGCTTCATGACGCGCGGCATCGCCGACCCGAAGAGCTATTTCTACCGCCGCGTGTTTACCGATGCGGTGCGCGCGGTCGAAGCGGTGCGCACCCGCACCGAGATCGATCCGGCCCGCGTGGCGGTGGCGGGCGGCAGCCAGGGCGGCGGCATCTCGCTCGCGGTGGCCGGACTGGTGCCGACCATCAAGGCGGTGATGACGGACGTTCCGTTCCTCAGCGATTTTCCGCGGGCCGTCGGCCTTGCCCAGCGCGATCCCTACAACGAGATTGCGCGCTTCCTGTCCGTCCATCGCGACCGCGTCGGCGCGACCTTCGAGACGCTGCGCTATTTCGACACCGTCAATTTCGGGACGCGCGCGCGGGCGCACGCGCTGTTCTCGGTGGCGATCATGGATACGGTCTGTCCGCCCTCGACCGTCTACGGCGCCTTCAACGCCTTCGCCGGCGCCAGCAAGAAGATTGTGGCCTACACCTTCAACGACCACGAAGGCGGCGGTGCCTTCCAGGAGCGCGAGCAGCTGAACTGGCTCAGAACGGTGCTCTAGACGTCGGCACCGGCGCTGAGCGCCCCCCAGTCGAACTCGCTCTCGAGGGTGCGAAACGCCTCATCGCCGATCGTGCCGTCGAGGCGCATCTCGTTGGCGCGGCGGCGCGCGGCCGCGAGCGCGGCGCGGCGGATTTCGTTGCCGGGCAGTTCGTCCAGTTCGGCGTTGCGCGAGGGATCGGCGCTGGTGGCGATGGCGGCCTCGAATTCCTTGCGCAAGAGCTTGGCTTCCGTCGAGGTGTCGCCATCGATGGCGACGAGGCCGGCGCGCAGCGCTTCCGCCCGCGCCTGGCGGACTTCCTTGGCAACCGGATCCGGGGCCTTGAGGCGCAGCGCTGCGATCAGGGGCCGGAGCGTGAGGCCCTGGACGACGAGCGTGCCGAGCACGACCGCGAACGCACAGAGCAGGATCTGGTCGCGATAGGGCAACTGCGCGGGGAGCGCGAACGCCGACGCCAGGGTGACGATGCCGCGCATGCCGGCCCAGGAGATCACCAGCCCGCCCGCGACGGTGGGTCGGCCCGGCCCATCCTCCGACGTCGGTTCGGGCAGGATGCGGCGAAAGAACAGGTTGTAGCTCATCACCCAGGCAAACCGCGCGGCGATGGCGGTGACCAGAACGGCCCCCGCGAGCGCCAGCGAATTGCCCAGGCCGTCATTGCCGAGGCGCCCGAGAATGGGCCTCAGCTGCATGCCGATCAGCACGAAAGCGAGGGCGTTGAGCATGAAGACGACGGCCGACCACACCGCGTTGGTGGGAATGCGAATGCCCGGCGGGGTCATCAGCCGGCTCGACCCGCGGGCCGCGGTGATCGCAAAAGCGACGATGGTCAGTACGCCGGAGAGGCCGATGGCATCGGCTAGCATCCACACACCGAAGGTGCCGACGAACTGCATGATGATGGCCGTCGGCGCGTCGTCGATAAAGGCGAGCACGCGGCCGACGGTCCGCGCCAGGATGATGCCGACGCAAATACTGCCCACGATGATGGCCACGGCCGTCGGCGCGATCACCACGGGGCTGAGATTGCCGGCGAGGGCCGCACTCACCGCGATGCGGTAGATCAGCAGCGCCGAAGCGTCGTTCACCAGGCTCTCGCCTTCGAGGATGGTGCGGATGCGGTGCGGCAGCTTGATCTGGCGCATGACCGCCGTGGCCGCCGCGGCATCGGGCGGCGCGACGATGGCGCCGAGCGCAATCGCGATGGGCCAGCTCATGCCCGGGACCAGCCAGCGCGCGACAAGCGCCACCGCCACGGTCGTCACGACGACGGCGGCGATGGCGAGGCTCGCCACCGTGATCCAGTTGCGCTGCAGGTCGCGCAGCGAGAAGTCGAAGGCGGCATCGAGCAGGACGGGCGCGACGAACAGGGTCAGGGCCAGCTGCGGGTCGAGCGCCCAGTTGGGGCTATAGGGCAGGAGCGCAATCGCCGCGCCGCCTACGGCCAGCAGCGAGGGGTAGGGGACCGCGATGCGCCGCGCCAGAAGCGACAGCAGCGCCGCCGCCAGCGCCAGCCCGATGATCCATTCGAAAGTTTCCATGGCGCCGAGCCTATCGGGAGTCCGCCGTTGGGCAAGCGTCGACACGCTTGCACCGAACCGTAACGTACGGTACGGTTGCTGAGCGTTTGTTGCAGCCGAGCCATGACCGTCGCAATCCGCCCCGCATCGGATACTTTTACGCCACGCCAGCAGGCCGTGCTCACGGCGGCGCTCGATCTTTTGGTCGAGGCCGGTGACGGGCTCACCATGACCGCGGTGGCGCGCCGCGCCAGTTGTTCGAAGGAAACGCTCTACAAGTGGTTCGGCGACCGCGAGGGCCTGCTGACGGCCACGGTGCAGTGGCAGGCGGCTAAGGTTCGCGTGCCGGTCATCGATCGGCGGACGCTTGATCCTCTGTCGCTGCGGACGAGCATCCAGCAGTTCGCGCGCGATCTGCTCGCCACCATCGCCGGCACGACGTCGGTGGTGCTCAACCGGCTCGCCGTCTCCCACGCCGCCGAGCATGAAGGGCTTGGCGCCATCGTCCTCGACAACGGTCGCTTCACCATGGGCAAGCGACTGAAGCCGGTGCTCGAGGCAGGGCGCGACGCGCGGCTGCTCAAATTCGACAATTCCGAAACCGCCTTCCGCACCTTCTTCGGCCTCGTCGTCCGCGACGTGCAGATCCGGCTCCTCCTCGGCGACAGGCTGGCGCTGACGCCCAAGGAAATCGAGCAGGACGCCGAGCGGGCGACCGACCAGTTCCTGGCCCTCTACGGCCAGCCGTCCAACAAGCCCGAACGGGCTCAACGCTAAGGGGAGACACCATGCGCGTTTTCTACGATCGGGATGCCGATCTCAACATCATCAAGTCCAAGAAGGTCGCGATCGTCGGCTACGGCTCACAGGGCCATGCGCACACGCTGAACCTGCGCGACAGCGGCGTGAAGGATGTCGTCTCGGCGCTGCGCCCGGGTGGCGCTTCGGCCAAGAAGGCGGAAGGCGAGGGGCTCAGGGTGATGTCGATCGCCGATGCCGCCAAGTGGGCCGACGTCATCATGATGCTGGTGCCGGACGAGCTCCAGGCCGACATCTACCGCGACGAGATCGCTCCCAATATCCGCGACGGCGCCGCGATCGCCTTCGCCCACGGCCTCAACATCCATTTCAACCTCATCGAGGTGAAGCCGACGGTCGATGTCATCATGATCGCGCCGAAGGGCCCCGGCCACACGGTGCGCGGCGAGTTCCAGAAGGGCGGCGGCGTGCCCTGCCTCATTGCCGTGCATCAGGACGCATCCGGCAACGCGCACGACATCGCCCTCGCTTACGCCTCGGGCATCGGCGGCGGCCGGTCGGGCGTCATCGAAACAACGTTCCGCGAGGAATGCGAGACGGATCTCTTCGGCGAGCAGGTGGTGCTCTGCGGCGGGCTGGTCGAGCTCATCCGTGGTGGCTTCGAAACGCTGGTGGAAGCCGGCTACGCGCCCGAGATGGCCTACTTCGAGTGCCTCCACGAAGTGAAGCTCATCGTCGACCTGATTTATCAGGGCGGCATCGCCAACATGAACTACTCGATCTCCAACACCGCCGAGTTCGGTGAGTATGTCTCGGGGCCGCGCATCATCACGCCCGAGACCAAGAAGGAGATGAAATCGGTGCTGGCCGACATCCAGTCGGGCCGGTTCACCAGCAAGTGGATGCAGGAGTACCGCTCGGGTGCCTCGAGCTTCAAGGCGATGCGCCGGCTGGCGGACGAGCATCCGATCGAGGCGGTGGGCGAGAAGCTGCGCGGCATGATGCCGTGGATCAAGGCCGGTGCCCTGGTCGACAAGAGCAAGAACTAGGCGTCAAAATGTGAAGGGCTCCGGGAATGCCGGAGCCCTTCAGTCTTGGTCTTCCCACTGCGGCGAAAGGCTATTCATGGCCGCGGGGGGACTTGCGGCGAGAGGCCATCATCGACAGGAGTTCCCCGCGAGTGACACCGATGTCGCGGAGCAGCCGGTCGTCGAGCTGCAACAGGTCGCCGTAGGCGCGGCGGTCGCGCGACCGCCGGAGCAGAGACGCAAACAGGTTCATTTTCGTTACCCTCAAGTTGATCGGCGCGCCGTTGCGGCGCACTTGCGGGCGGCTTATGCCGAGCGGGCTGTGAACACCCTGTGAATGGGGGATTTAGAATGAAGCTGCCGGCATTTCCCGTGGAGGGCGGGTGCCAATGCGGGGCGGTGCGCTATCGGCTCAAGGCGAGGCCACTTGGCATCTATGCCTGCCATTGCAAGGACTGCCAGCGCTTCTCGGGCACCACCCATACCCTGTCCATGGTTGTCGACGCCGCGGACGTCGAGCTCCTCGCCGGCGAACTCGCTGCCTTCGACAAGGCCGCAGATTCGGGGCGCGTCGTTCGCATGCTCGGCTGCCGCCGTTGCGGCACCAAGGTCTGGAACGAGCCGCTGAGTTCGCCAGGCCTGCTGATCATGAAGCCGGGAACGCTCGACGACATGAGCTGGGCGGTGCCGGTCGGGAACATCTGGACCGCGAGCCGCGCGCCGTGGGCGGTCATAGATCCGGCTGCGCCGAACTTTCCCGGCCAGCCTCCGTCGCGCCAGCCGCTGTTCGACGCCTACGCCGCGAGCGTCGAATGAAAGCGCTTTCATTTCGCAGGGCCGACCTGCTAGAAGTCTGAAACCCGGGGGAGACCATGTCCAAGCAAGACGACGTTCAGCGCATCATCGAACAGGAGAAGGCGCTGGTCTTTCCCGAGTTCGACGAGGGCGTGGCCTTCAAGATCGGTTCGCATCTGCGGGAGATGGGGATCTCCGGCGGTTACGGCATCGTCGCCGACGTGCGGACCTGGGACCGGCCGCTCTTCTACATGGCCCTGCCGGGCACCACGGGGGACAATCCCAACTGGGTGCGGCGCAAGGCCAATACCGTGCAGCGGATGATGAAGAGCACCTACCGCATCGTCCTCGAAAAGAGCTTCGATGAGGATATCTTCCCGCCGCGCCGGGGCCTCGACAACATGGAGTTCGTGCTCGCCGGCGGCAGCTTTCCGGTGCGGGTGAAGGGCGCTGGAGTGATCGGGGCCATCACCGTGTCGGGCCTCCACGAGCGCGACGATCACCGCCTGGTGGTCGAGGCGCTCTGCGCGCATCTGGGGCGCGATCTGAAGGCGCTGGCATTGCCGCCGCTCTGAGGCGCCTCGCGCTTGCTTGACACCGCCGGGAAAGTGCCCCACGGAGCGGTGCGGCGGGGCGTCCCATGAAGCTCGACTACCTACTGCTCGACGTGTTCACGCGGCATGAGCTGCAGGGCAATCCACTTGCCGTCGTCAAGAATGCCGACGGCCTGCTCGACGATCAGATGCAGCGCATCGCCGCCGAGTTCAACCTCAGCGAGACCGTGTTCATCACCCGTCCGCGCTCCGAGCGTCACAGCGCCGGCATCCGCATTTTTACGCCGGTGACCGAGCTGGCGTTTGCCGGTCACCCCACGGTCGGCGCCGCGGTGGTGCTCGGCATGGAGCTGCGAGCGACCGCGGTGCGTCTCGAGGAACAGGTCGGCATTGTCACCTGCGTCATCGAAAAGATCGACCGGCGCACCGCCCATGCCCGGTTCGGGCTGCCGAAGCTGCCGCTGGTGGCCGGGCGATCGCCTGACCGCAAGACCCTTGCCCTGGCGCTCGGGCTTGGGCTCGAAGAGATCGGCTGTGGGCCGTATCAGCCCTCGGTGCAGTCCGCGGGGAAGCTGTTCTATCTCGTTCCCGTGAGCGATGCGGCGGCGCTTCGGCGCATTCAGCCGGCACTGGCCGGCTGGACCGAGCTCTTCCCCCTCGGCCAGCACGCCGTCTACGTCTACACCGCCACGCCCGAGGAGCCGGACAACGACTTCGCCGCCCGGATGTTTTCGCCCGGCATGCCAAAGGGCGAAGATCCGGCCACCGGCTCGGCCGCAGCCGCGCTGATCGGCGAGCTGGTCAGGCTCGCGCCGGAGGGGCAGACGGAATACATCATCCGCCAGGGCGTCGAGATGGGCCGCCCGAGCCGCATCGCCGTGCAGGTGCGCAAGCAGGCCGAGGCGCTGACCCATGGCGGCATCGGTGGCGACGCGGTGATCGTCGGGCAGGGGAGCCTCGATCTCGACGACTAGGGCCTGCGTTGCCGCATCCCGCGATGTTGACTAGGATCGTGCCGGTTTCCTGCTGGGGAGGGGTGGCATGGATATCTTCGTCAATCTGCTGTTCTGGATTCACATGGTGTCGATCGCGCTCGGCGGCGTCGCCGTGTTCGGCCTGCCGGTCGTCGGCGCCCGGATCGGGCCGGCGGCGCCCGAAGTGCGGCCGACGCTGTTCCAGATCGCCGAACGGCTGTCGACCATTGGTCGCGCAGCATTTGGCGCGCTCATCATCACCGGGCCGCTGATGGTCTGGCTGAAGTTCGGCGGCACCGCCGGCTTCACCGGCTGGTTCTGGGCCAAGATGGTGCTCGTCGTGGTCCTGCTCGGCGTCATCATCTACGGCGGCATCAACGCCAAGCGGGCACAGGGCGGCGACATGGCTGCGGCCAAGCGCGCGCCGCAGATCAGCCTGGTGGGCATGATAACGTTCGTCGGCGTGCTTCTCTGCGCCGTTTTCGCCTTCAACTGACGGCGCTTAGCGCGGGCGGCTTGCCAACCGCAGCCGATTCGCGCATCATCGGCGACGAACTGGAACACGCCGATGATGCGCGCTCGCGCCATTGCCATTGCCCAAGCCGAACAGGAGGCCCGTGAGGTCCGGCTGCTGGTCATGGGCGGCTTGCTGCTGCTTCCGGCGCTCCTGCTTCTCCTTCTTATCAGCCCCTGAGTGCCGGCAGCCCCAGGCGGGGCGGGTGGTCAGGGGAATGCATGCCGAACAGGACATCGTTTGGCCGCGAGGCGCGTGCGCCCGGCCGCTGCACAGGACAAGCAAGATGACGACCCAGCCCGACACCAACAAAGACCGCGTCTACATTTTCGACACCACGCTGCGCGACGGCGAGCAAAGCCCTGGCGCGACGATGACGCTCGAAGAAAAGCTGCAGGTCGCAGAAGCCCTCGACGATATGGGCGTCGATATCATCGAGGCGGGCTTTCCGATCGCCTCGAATGGCGACTTCGAGGCCGTCGTCGAGGTCGCCCGGCACGCCAAAAACTCCGTCATCGCCGGTCTCGCCCGCGCCATCCCCGCCGACATCGCGCGCGCCGGCGAGGCGGTGCAGCACGCGAAACGCGGCCGCATCCACACCTTCGTCTCCACCTCGCCGATCCATCTCGCGCATCAGATGCGCAAGAGCCAGGAGGAGGTGCTGGAGATCATCACCGCGACCGTCACCCAGGCGCGCAACCTCATCGACAACGTCGAATGGAGCGCCATGGACGCGACGCGCACGCCGGTCGACTACCTCAAGCGCTGCTGCGAGCTTGCCATCCGCGCCGGCGCCACGACCATCAACATTCCCGACACGGT
Source organism: uncultured Devosia sp. (assembly GCA_964428685.1). Taxonomy (GTDB): domain Bacteria; phylum Pseudomonadota; class Alphaproteobacteria; order Rhizobiales; family Devosiaceae; genus Devosia_A. The sequence continues at coordinate 8,892 of CAYRZM010000311.1, forward strand.
CGGCTATGCTGTCCCCGAAGAATACTTCGCGCTGTTCCGCGACCTGATCACCAGCGTGCCCGGCGGCGACAAGGTGATCTGGTCGACCCACTGCCACAACGATCTCGGGCTTGCGGTCGCCAATTCACTGGCGGGTGTCCGCGCCGGTGCCCGGCAGGTGGAATGCACGATCAACGGGCTGGGCGAACGGGCCGGCAACGCCGCGCTCGAGGAAGTGGTGATGGCGCTCCGCACGCGGGCCGATGCCATGCCCTATCACACCGGCATCGAGACGACGCATCTGAGCCGGGCCAGCAAGGTGGTGTCGGCAGCCGCAAATTTCCCGGTGCAGTTCAACAAGGCGATCGTGGGCAAGAACGCCTTCGCCCATGAGAGCGGCATCCACCAGGACGGCATGCTGAAAAACGCCCAGACCTACGAGATCATGACGCCGGAGTCGGTCGGGATCAAAGAGACGACCCTGGTCATGGGCAAGCACTCGGGCCGCGCGGCGTTCAAGGACAAGCTCAGGGAGTTGGGCTACGAGCTGGGCGACAATGCCTTCCAGGAGGCGTTCGTGCGGTTCAAGGATCTCGCGGACCGCAAGAAGCACATCTACGACGCCGATATCGTCGCGCTGGTCGATGACGAGGCGGGCTCCGCCGACGACCGGATCAAGCTCGTCGACATGGAAGTCGTCAGCCGCACCGGCGGAGTCCATCGTTGCCGGCTGACGCTCAAGATCGATGAGCGCGACGTGACCGTCACCCATGACGGCAGCGGTTCGGTGGATGCGATCTTCACCGCGATCAAGGAAGCGGTCGGCCAGTGGCCGCACCTCGTGCTCTATGCCGTGGACGGCGTCACCGGCGGCACCGACGCCCAGGCGAGCGCGCATGTGCGGCTCGAGCTCAACGGCCGCATCGCCTCCGGCAACGCGGCCGAGCCTGATACGCTCGTCGCCTCTGCCCGCGCCTACCTCAACGCGATCAACCGGCTGCTGATCGAGCGGGGCGCGGCGGCGCAGGGCGCGATGGAAAGCGCGGCGGCCGAGGCGTGACCCTCTATCCGCGCAATCACCTCAAGGCGAAGCTGAGCGCGAACGAGACCGCGCTCGGCTTCTGGCTCAGCCTCAACAGCGTGGCCCTGACCGAACTCGCGGCCGGCGCCGGCTTCGACTGGCTGCTGCTCGATGCCGAGCACACCGTCCACAACGTCGAGAGCATCGAGCAGCACGTGCTGGCGGGCGCGCATGCAGGCACGCAAACCGAGCTGGTGGTGCGCATCCCCTCGATCGATCCGATCCTCGTGAAGGGGCTGATCGACGCCGGCGTGCGGAGCTTCATGTTCCCCTTCGTGCAAACCGTCGAGGAGGCGCGGCTCGCCGTCGCCGCAACGCGCTATCCGCCGCACGGCATCCGCGGTTATTCCGGCTCGACGCGTGCCAACCGCTACGGCCGCGACAAGGGCTACAATGCGAGCTACGCCGACGACATCTGCGTGATCATCCAGATCGAGTCACCGCAATCGGCCGCCAATATCGCCGAATTCGGCAAGATCGACGGCCTCGACGCGATGCTGATCGGCGCCAACGATCTCGCGGCGAACATGGGCCACCTCGGCAACACCGCGCACCCCGATGTGGTCGCCGCGTTCGACAAAGCAGCAGCCGCGATCATGGCAACGGGCAAGGCGGCGGGGTTTCAGTTCTTCGACCGTGAGATCGCGCGACGCCTCATCGGCCGCGGCATGACCCTCGCCGCGGTGAGCGGCGATATCAATGTGATGATCCGGGGGACCGCCGAGGTGGTGGAGGCGTTCGCCGCGGGGACAAGCCGCAAGTGAATTGGGAGCCTATGGGGCTGCCACCTCAGCCCTGGACCCTCGCCGCCGATGACCCGCCTGATGTGGTCACCGTCACGGAGTTCAAGGGCGGATGGGAACCCGAGCGGCGCTGCGTCTTCTACGGACTGCCTGATCCCGGGCACAAAGAAACCCGGATCGTGCGCAGTCCCGCGCTGCGCATGCGGGTGTTCCACGACGTCGTTCTCACGCCGCACCACATCGTGTTTTCGCAGAGCGACGGAAAGCTGCTTCCACTCACCTACGGCTTGGGCCATCACCTCGACTGGCTGATCCCTGGAACCGCCGATCCGACCGCGCCGCAACGATACAACGCCGGCCATTGCACCCAGCCGCCGGTGGAGGTCCAGGACCCGGTGTTTTTCGCAGAGCCGGTGTGGGACGAATACGGCCACGTGCTCCTCGAAGCTGTACCGAAGCTGGCCATGCTTCGCGGCGCGCCGAAGGGTATTCAGGTCGTCTCCTCTGGAAAGAGTTTCCAGCCGTTCTTTCGCGCTTTCGATGTTGATGGGGAGCGGCTGCGGATTTTTCGCGGACCACTCCACTGCCGGACCGTCTACGTCCCGGATCCGCCGGTCGACATCACCGGCAACTTCCACATCGGAGCGCGCGCTGCGTTCGCACGGCTTGCCCACTTCATGGGACCTGTCGACGTCGCCACGATGCCGCGCGTCTTCCTGTCGCGCTCACGAATGAAGGTGCGGCGGCTGACGAATGAGCGGGAGATCGAGGCGCTGTTCGAACGCTACGGGTTCGTGGTGATCAACCCCGAGCTGATCCCGGTCGGGCGGCAGATCAAGCTGCTGGCGAACGCCGAGATGGTCGCAGGACTGGGCGGCTCCGCGATGCACAACATGGTGTTTGCGCCGGCCTCGACGAAAGCGCTTATCGTAAGCTCGGAGCGATGGGTGGTGAACATCGATCGCTTCATCGCCAAGGCAGATGGGCAGTACGGTTTCGTTCTTGGCGAGGCGACGCCCAATGACCGGCCCGAGCGCGAATGGCCCTGGACCGTCGACCTCCACCTCGTGGAGCACGCCATCCACGAGCATTTCGGCCTCTAGCTGAGATTGGGAGTCTTGGCGCCGGTCTGCGCCACGTGCGGATCTTCCGCCTCCTTGACCTCGGCCGTGCCCGTCTCGCCGCCTTCGGCCAGCCGCCGGTTGATCGCGAGCTTCACCTGTTCGGTCAGGTCGCGGAGGGCCATCCGGTAGTCGGGGGTCGGCACCCACACTCGCACTTCGAGCGTCACGGTGTCGGTGCCGAAGCTGTCGACGAAGACGATCGGCGCGGGGTCCGCCAGAACGCGGCGGTCGCCGCCGGCCACCTCGAGCAATGATTGGCGTGCGCGATTGATGTTGGCGTGGTCGGGGATCGTCACCTTGATATCGATCCGCCGGCGCGGCTCGCGGCTGTGATTGGTGATGGCGCCGTTCCACAGCTTGTTGTTGTTGGTGAAGACGAAAAGCCCCGAGGTCGAGCGGAGGCGGGTGCCGAAGAGCCCGATCTCGACCACGACGCCTTCCACGCCGTCGCCGGTGATGTATTCGCCAACGGCGATCGGCCGGATCCAGGCCAGCATGATTCCGGCCGCGACGTTGCTCAGCGTGTTCTGCAGGGCGAGCGCGATGGCGAGGGAGGCGGTCCCGACGACCGTGAGGATCGAGGCCGATGGCACGCCCACGAAGCTGAGGGCGGTGATCACGGCCACGATCAGGATGGCGTAGCGCGCCGCCTGCGCCAGCAGGGGCGCAATGGTGGTCATCGGCCCGGGGCCGAAGCGTGGCAGCCACTGGCGCACCAGCCGATGGGCGAGCCGCGCTAGGACCCAGCCAACGCCCACGGCGATGACGGCGCCGAGAATGGGCAGCAGGAATTGCGTCCAAGTGCCTGGGTTGCTGAGGGAAAAGGGCAGGTTCATGGTGACGCTTTGGTGGCTGCCGGAGTCCGGCCTGCCAATCAATGCGACAAGGGACGGAAAGTGCAAGCCTCGCTGGACAGGCTCGGAGGCCTCTGCTAGTCAGCCGCCCGGATCGGGTGCGTAGCTCAGATGGTAGAGCAGCTGACTCTTAATCAGCGGGTCCACGGTTCGAGTCCGTGCGCACCCACCAATCTCTTCAGGCACTTGGCTGGAATTCCGTGAGGTCATGAGACGCGTCCCAAACCGTCTCCGCAACCGTTGACCCCCATCCAGATCGAGGCGATCCATCTCGGCCGCGCCGATCGGGTCGAACGGGCGCGGGCGCGCGGCGGCGGGAAGCTCGCGTCCTACCGGACACAGGCGATAGCGGTTTCGGCGGTGGTGGCGCTGCTGCGGCTCCTGCCGGTCGATGCCGCTTCGGCCCTCGGAGGCTGGTTCGGTCGCACGTTTCTTCGACGGGCGCTCGAGACCGACGCCGTGATCCGATCCATCCGGGTGCCCTACCCGGATGGTGACCCGGCCCGGATCGACACCATCATCACCGGCATGGCCGACAATGTCGTGCGCGTCCTGGCGGAGCTCGCGCATCTGCGGGCCTTTTGCGGGTCCGACAATCCGAGGGTCGTGCTCGCGGGCGCGGAGCATGTCGCCGCCGCACGGCAGGGTGGTCGCGGCGTGCTGTTCGTCACCGGCCATTTCGGCAATTGGGAAATCGCGGGTCTGGCGCTGCGGGCCATGGGGCTCGACGGGGTGTTCTCGGTCATGCCGCCGAGCAATCCCTATGTCTTCGATCTCCTGGCGCGGGCCCGCCTCGAGATGGGCCTCTCCGAGCAGGTGAACGCGGGAGAGGGGGTGTATCGCGCGTTTCGCAAGAACCTGCGTGCAGGCCGCGTCGCGATCATGCTGGCCGACCAGCGCCTGCCGCACGGGCTGATGGTGCCGTTCCTGGGCCGCGCGGCTGTCACCAACGTCGTGCCGGCGCGGCTCGCGCGGACGCTCGGAATTGCCGTCATACCGATGGTGGTTCGTCGCGTGCCGGGGCGAACGGCGCATTTTGAAGTCCGCTTCGAGGCGCCGCTGGAATTTGCCGGCGGCGACAGCGATGCGGACGAGCGTGCATTCCTGGCCCGCATCAACGACTTCTACGCTCGCGAAATCCTGCGCGACCCGGCACAGTGGCTATGGGTTGACCCCCGTTGGGACCCGGCATGAACGCCTTGACCGAAAGCCAGCGGGCGGCCGTTCGGGCGGCTCGTGCCAAGATGATGGCGCGCGCGCGCGGCAAGGGCGCGGGCAAGGTCCTGTCCTACGCGCTTCAGGCGGCTCTGCTCTTTCCCGTGATCGGCATTCTCCGCTTCCTTCCCGTCGATGCCGCCTCCGCCCTGGGCGGATGGATCGGCCGGCGGCTGGTGCCGCTGCTCGATCGGGAGGCACACTGGGAGACCATGCGCGTCGCGTTCCCCACCGCATCCACCGCTGAGCTCGACGCGCTGATCGTGGGAATGGCGGACAATGTCGGCCGCGTGCTGGGCGAGACCGTGCACCTCGCCGACTTTGCCGGCGCGGACAACCCCCGGATCCGGTTGATCGGAGCGGACCGGACGCGTGGCCGCCTGTCAGGGCAGGGCCTGTTGCTGATCGGTGGCCATTTTGGCAATTGGGAGATCGTCTCCTGCGCGCTCCGTGGCGCAGGACTGGACGGCCTGCTGGTCGTCCAGCACCCCAACAATCCGTTCGTCCTGGGCTGGATCGCCCAGCTGCGGCTGCGCCACACCTTCAGTGAGACCGTCGGGACCGGCGATGGCGTCTATGCGGCGTTTCGCCGAAGGCTCAAAGGCGGCGGCATCGCGGCCATGCTTGCCGACCAGCGGGTGCTCAACGGCATCGAGGCGCCGTTCTTTGGCGTGAAGACGACCACCAATCTCATTCCCGCGCGGCTGGCGCGGGACTTAGGGGTGCCGGTGGCCTTCGTATCCGGCCGTCGGCTCGCGGGCGCCCGTTTTGAGGTCGAGATTCACGAGCCGTTCCATGTCGAGCGCACCGCCGACCGGGCTGCCGACGAACTGGCGTTCACGACGCGCATGAACAATTTCTTCGCGGACCAGATCCGCGCCGCGCCGGCGCATTGGCTCTGGGGGCATCCGCGGTTCGACGACGCGCTCTACGAGCTCGATGCCGAGGGCAGGCGACTTCGCCGGAAACCTTGATTGGGGCCGTGCGGTCGCGAAAAAATCGCGCGGCCGGGGATGAAATCGCCCGTCGCCCTTCCCAGATGGGAAAGATTGTGGCTGCGGCCCGACCTCTCGGCACGGTCTAGAGTTTTGGATCTATTCTCCCCGGGCAGCTTCAGCGCCTTCCTGCAGGTCATCGCGATCGACCTCGTCCTCGCCGGCGACAATGCCGTCGTGATCGGCATGGCCGCGGCCGGCTTGCCGCGCGGCATGCGGGGCCGGGCAATCCTCATCGGGATCGGCGCCGCAACGGTCCTCCGCATCGGGTTTGCCCTCGTCGCGACGCAGCTTCTGGCGTTCACCGGTTTGCTGCTCGCAGGCGGCCTGCTGCTCCTCTGGGTTTGCTTCAAGATGTGGCAGGAGCTGCACGGTCCGCACGACGGCGATGACGCGGCGCATGCCCTCCACACGGCACAGGCGCTGGTCCATTCCGGTGCGCGAAAGACGCTCGGGCAGGCGGTCGCGCAGATCGTCATCGCCGACGTTTCCATGTCCATCGACAATGTGCTCGCCGTTGCCGGCGCGGCGCAGCGCCACACCGGCGCGCTGGTGTTCGGTCTCGCTTTGTCGGTGCTGCTGATGGGCGTGGCCTCGTCGCTCGTGGCCGGACTGCTGAACCGTTTCCGCTGGATTGCCTGGGTCGGCCTGCTGGTGATCGTCTACGTCGCTCTGAGGATGATCTATGAGGGCCTCGATCAGGTTCTCGGGGGCTGGTTGCCGCCCGTCCCGCTGATTGATGCGCCGATGCCGCTGCCCGGGCTCGGATGATCTTAACCCTGATCCGGGGTTAGGTCGTATTTACCTTGTTTCTGAAGGGATTTCCGCTGCCGGCCGGCTTATTTTCCGGGCCAGCAACGGAGAAGTCACGTGTCCCTTACCGCCGATGGGATCGCCGCATCCCAGGCACGTCCATCGTCTCTCGCGACGGCGCCGCGCGCCGCCCTGACGACGCAGATCGTTTCACCGGACCTCTGGGATCGCACGATCGCCCAGTTCGACGAGGTCTGCCAGGAGCAGCTCTATACCTTCGCCAAAACGCGCTGGCCGAAAGTCAGCCACGAGCCGATGCTGTTCTGGCACGGCGGCGAGGTCGTGGGCGGCAGCCTGATGATGATCCAGCCGCTGCCGCTCCGCGTGGGGGCTCTCGCGGTCGCCAAATGGGGCCCCATGCTGGCGCGGGCCGACCATCCGCGGGCGCGGGAGATCTACCGCGACATGATCGAGGCGCTGGTGGACGAATATGCGCGCAAGCGCCGGCTGATGCTGAGCGTGCTGCCGCGCGCCTCGCTCGGCGTGTTCAACGTCGAGTACGACCATCTCGTCCATCGCGGCTTTGCGCGCGGCTCGGAGCTCGGCTTTCCCAACCGCTACATCGTCAATCTGCGGCTGAGCGACGAGGAGCAGCGCGCGAGCTTCGAGCAGAAGTGGCGCTATCATCTCAAGAAGTCCGAGAAGGCAGGGCTGAGTTTCGAGTGGGCGCCCGCCGAGCGGCTCCCCGAGTTTGCCGCGCTCTACGAAAAGATGCTCGACCGCAAGAAGTTCTCGGACCATTCGGCGTACGAGACCCTGCCGGCGCTGATGGCGATGGAGAACGATACGCTGCGGCCGGAGCTGTTCTTCGTGCGCCATCTGGGCGAGGTGATCGCCGGTGCCGTGATCTTCAAGGCCGGTGACCGGGCCGTCTACCTCTATGGCGCGACCAACGATCGTGCCCTGCCGCTCCGTGCCGGATACTTTCTTCACTGGAACATCATTCGCTGGCTGCGCGATCACACGCCGGCCAAGTGGTACGACCTTGGCGGCACCGACGGCTTCCACGGCCTGCATCAGTTCAAGAAGGGCATGGTCGGCGAGGCGGGGGTGATCCAGCCGGTTCCGCCGGTCGCCAACTATGCAACACACTGGTGGCCGCGGCTGGCCGGCAACGCGGCGTTTCTTGCCCGCGACACGGCCCAGAGGCTGAAGCGCGAAATCGATAAGCGGCGCGCCGGGCACGCCAAGCCCGACCAGAAGCGCGACGAAGCGGACGCTGCCGAATGAGCCTCCAGTCGCGGCTCTTGTCGCAATCGACGATGATCTTCGGAGCGCGGCTGTTCGGAGCCGGGCTGACGTTCCTCGTCCAGGTCGCCATCGCGCGCTTCCTCGGCGCGCAGGTGCTCGGCGAATATATCCTCGTGATGGCGACGGTGAACATCATCGCAGTGGTCATGCCGCTCGGCTTCGAGGCGACGGGCACTTACTTCGCCGCTGAGTACCGGGCGCGCGGCGAGGGGCACATGCTGCGCGGTTTCATGGCGAGGGCCTATGGGCACATCGCGCTCTGCGGGGTCGCGCTCCTGGTTGCGGGCTATCCGGTCGCCGGTCTCTTCGGCGAGCCGGGCAAGGTGCTGGCGGCCCACTGGGTGCCGGCCGCCATTCTTTGCATCGCGACCGCGATGGTGTTCGTGTCGGGTGCCATGCTGGTCGGCCTCAAGCGGCCGTTTGCGGGTTTCTTTGCTGAAACGCTTTTCCGTCCGCTGCTGGCCATCGCCGGCTTCTCGCTCGCGCTCATCGAACTCAGCGGCAAGACGGGACAGCTCGATGTACTGCTCTGGGTGCTGTCCGTAGGCTATGCCGCCGTCGCCCTCGTGCAGCTGGTCCTCCTGCTCGGAAGCGTGCGGGCGATCCCCCTCGAGACAGCCCCGCGCACGGGCGAGTGGCGCCGGTGGTGGCACTTCGCGGGCCCTTGGATCGCGCTCGTGGTGGCGGGCGATTTCTTCTTCGACATCGACCTGCTGCTGCTCGCGGGCCACCTCGGCAAGGAGGACCTGGCGATCTTCGGCGTCTGCACGCGCGTCTTCTCGCTGGTCTCGTTCGGGGTCGGTGCCGTTTACGCGGTCACCATGCCCGACATGTTCGAGAGCGAGGCGCTCAAGGATCGTGCCGGCTTCCATCGCAAGATCGGCGAAGCCAACCTCGTGGCCTCCGGTCTCGCCGTCGCGCTGCTGGCGATCGTTCTCGTCGGCTCGCCACTCGCCTTCATGCTCTTCGGTGCCCGGTTCGAAGCGGGAGTCGTGCCGCTTGCCGTCCTCTGCGTGGGCCTCGTGATCCGCTCGATGTTCGGGCCGGCGTCGGTGATGCTGTCGGTCTACAACCGTCCTTACGCCAGCCTGCCGGCCGTGGCCGCGTCGATGGTCGCGCTGCTGATCGCCAACTTCGTTCTGGTGCCTTCCTTCGGGCTCATCGGTGCCGCGGTCGCGGCGCTCGTGGGCATGACCGTGTGGTCCGGAGCCTTGTGGTTCACGGCGCTTCGGGTCGGCGGCGTCGACGTCTCGATCCGGGCGCGCCTCAGCCGCGCACCGGTGCTGGTGGTGAAGGCGGCGGAATAGCCGGGGTCAACGGCCGAGCAGTTCGTTGACCCGTCCGATGATGCGGCCGATGCGGCCGGAGCCGACACCGTGGTCGTAACCCTCGGTGACCTTGGTGTAGGGCCTTTCCATCACCGCGTAGTCCTGCCCGAAGATATGCTGCCTGAGGACCGCGGTCTCGGTGTAGCCGTAGCGGCGGAGCAGGGCGAGGGCGACTTCGTTCTCGGGCCGGACGAACGTATAGGCCTTGTGAAACCTGCCGTTGTCGAAATGCTCGTCGAAGGCCCGCATGCCGTGCATGCCGAGCCGCGTCTGCCGGAATGCCGGGAAGATCCAGCTCCAGTAGCGGAAGATCGCGCCGTATTCGGGCCCCGAGACCAGCGCTCCGCCCACCTGGCCGTTCGAGACCAGCGACATCACATGCCAGGGGTCCTGCCGCTGCAGCATCCTCAAATACGACTTGGTCAGTCGCGCCTTTTCCCAGGCCTTGAACTCGGCATTGTAATGTGGGCTCTCGTCGATCACCGCCATCAGTTCGCGGTGGATGAGATCGAGGTCATCGGCGGTTGCGGCGCGGGTTGAAAAGCGCGGCACGGCCTTGGCTTCAGTGGCTATGGGTGTGGTGGCAAGCGCGGCGTCGGTCATGGGACGATCTCCCTTTGGCGAAGAATACGCCCGTGCCGCCCGGACTCTCAGGGATCGTTTGTGGTGGGGTTAACGGCCGCAGCCGCCAGCGCATCGTAGCCCGCGAGGGCACTCGCCGCGTTTTGCTCGATCCGGGCGCGGTGAGACGGAGGGAATTTCGCTTCCGCAAGCAGCTGCTCGGAGGCCTCAACAGCCTCGCCCAGCCGACCGATCCCGCAGCACGCGATCTGGAATTCGTCGAGCATGCGCCATTCATAGACGGACAGGTCGTAGGCGAAAACGTCGGGTGGCTTGAGTCCTATGCCGGAGCTGGACAGATCATAGGCAAGCTGGTGTCGACCCGAGCGGTTCGCGACCCGAGCCGCCGCCCAAAGCGGTTCGCCGCGCAAAGGGGCGAGCTCGCGGGCCTTGAGGTACATCGCCAAAGTCCCGTCCACCGGATCGCCGAGCTTTTCCATCGCGTACCCAGCGTAGAAATAGCTCATGGCGATTTCATCCTGCGCTCCGCCCAGAGTGGTGCGCTCGAGGTAGACGTCTCGAGCCTTAGCCAACTCACCGCCATCGCGATAGCCCTGCGCAATATAGTAGGTGTAGCGGCGGATCGCCTCGGGATCGGTTTCGGCCTCGAGTGCTTCCTCGCAGATGCGCGCGTCGCGAAGATACTTGTTGCCCGACTTGCTCCGCGCGCCCTCGATCGTGGAAACATCGTGGAGTTCCGTGACGGTGCCAATGGTGGCGCCCTCGGGGGCGGTCATCTGCTCGTGCACCAAGTAACGGAACCGGAACAGCAGCCGATTGGAGAAGATCAGCACGCGGAACCAGACGTGCGCGCGCTCCTGCGTGGGCACCCGCCAGCCGTCCGCGGAGCTCAGCGTGCTCTTGAATGCCGAGGCGTCAAAACGGGGGGAATAGGTGAAGTACTCATCGGCGTCGATCGTCAGTCCGTAGTCGATCTCCGGGCGTTCACGCAACGCGGCGATGACCTCATTGCGATTGTGGGCAAAGTCGACCCAGGGACGTTCGATCACCTCCCCGGGCACGCCATTCTCGCGCAACCAGGTCGTGATGACGTCCTGCGTGCCGTCGGTCGATCCGGTATCGGCGATGACTGCGTAGTCGATAAGCGGACGAACGCTCTCCAACGCGCGGACAATGACGTGAGCCTCGTTCTTGACGATCATCGTCAGGCCGAGCGTCGTCACGATATCCCGTCGCGAGGAAAGGTGCAGGGCGGCGATCTTGCCGGGGCGGGCGCGCCACCGGCAAGATGCCGCAGCATTGTTAGCCGTCGCACGAATACGGCGGCGAGTAGCCGGTGCTGGAATTCACAAACACGGTATGTCCCGGGCCGCAATATTCGGCATGGGCCGCCGGATCGGTGAACAGCAGCTTCAGGCATTCGAGCGTGTGTTTGACCGGATCGACGCTTTCAGGCGTCACCGGGCTCGAGCTCGAGGTGCTGGTGGTGGTCGCCGCCATTGCCGGCAAGGCGGCGAGGATCGTCGCGGCAGTGCCTGCCGCGGCGATCAGGTTGCGGGCTCGCAGTGCCGCGGCGGCGGCCGCAGCGCCCGTGCTTCTGGTTTCAGTCTGCATCACAAGGCCTCTTGGTTGCCCCTCTGCGACGTTACTCCGAGCCTTGCGGGTGGCAATCGGAAACCGGTCGCATCGCACGGAAAAATGAGGGCCGAACGGTACGCTTGTGGGGCTGGGCACGCTTGGCTAAAACCGGCCAAAGGCCCCGCAGAGGCCGCGGAGGTGACGATGTCGGACAATCAGATTTTCCCGCCCAGCGAGGCCGCCAAGGCGCGAACGCTGACGACCAAGGCGCAGTACGACGAGATGTATGCGCGCTCGCTCAGCGACCCCAATGGCTTCTGGGCGGAACAGGCCAAGCGCCTTGACTGGTTCACTTTTCCGACCAAGATCAAGAACACGAGCTACGCCTACCCCGACATCTCGATCAAATGGTTCGAGGATGGGGTGCTCAACGTCACCTACAACAGCGTCGACCGGCAACTCGAAAAGCGCGGCGACCAGACCGCGATCATCTGGGAAGGGGACATTCCGGGCACCGACGGCAAGGCGACGTATCGCGAGCTCCATGCGCGCGTCTGCCGCTTTGCCAACGTGCTCAAGGCGCACGGCGTCAAGAAGGGCGACCGCGTCACCATCTACATGCCGATGGTCATCGACACGGCGGTCGCCAGGCTCGCCTGCACGCGCATCGGCGACATCCACTCGGTGATCTTCGGCGGCTTCTCGCCGGAGTCGATCGCCGGCCGCGTGAACGACTGCGACAGCCGGATCATCCTCACGGCCGACGAGGGGCGGCGCGGCGGAAAGCTGATCCCGCTCAAGAAGAACGTTGACGAAGCGCTCGCGAAGGCACCGCGCGTGCACAAGGTCATCGTCGTCAAGGTCACGGGCAACGACGTGCCGATGACCACCGGCCGCGATGTCTGGTACCACGAGGAGGCGGAGGAGGTTTCGACCGATTGCCCGCCCGAGCCCATGAACGCGGAAGACCCGCTGTTCATCCTTTACACCTCGGGTTCGACCGGCAAGCCCAAGGGCGTGCTGCACACGACCGGGGGCTATCTCGTCTGGGGCTCGATGACGCACGAGCGCAGCTTCGATTACCGCGACGGCGATGTGTTCTGGTGCACGGCCGATGTCGGCTGGGTGACCGGCCACACCTACATCGTCTACGGCCCGCTTGCGAACGGCGCGACCACGCTCATGTTCGAGGGCATCCCGAGCTATCCCGACGCCGGGCGCTGCTGGCAGGTGGTCGAAAAGCACAAGGTCAACATTTTCCACACCGCGCCGACGGCGATCCGCGCGTTGATGGGCGCCGGGCCTCAGTTCCCCGACAAATACGCGATGCCGACGCTGAGGACGCTCGGCACGGTGGGTGAACCGATCAATCCCGAAGCCTGGCTCTGGTACTACAGGCACGTCGGCAAGGAGCGCTGCTCGGTCGTCGATGCCTGGTGGCAGACCGAGACCGGCGGCCACATGATCGCGCCGTTCCCGGGTGCCATTCCCACCAAGCCCGGCTCGGCGACCGTTCCGTTCTTCGGCGTGAAGCCAGTGGTGCTGTCGCCCGAGGGCAAGGTTCAGGAGCAGACCAAGGCCGAGGGGGTGCTCGCGATCGCCGATTCCTGGCCGGGCCAGATGCGCACGGTTTATGGCGACCACGACCGGTTCGTGCAGACCTATTTTCAGCAGTACAAGGGCTACTACTTCACCGGCGACGGCTGCCGCCGCGACGAGGACGGCTACTACTGGATCACCGGGCGCGTGGACGACGTGCTCAACGTCTCGGGCCACCGTATCGGAACCGCCGAGGTCGAAAGCGCACTGGTCGCCCATCCCAAGGTGGCGGAGGCCGCCGTGGTCGGCTATCCGCACGACATCAAGGGACAGGCGCTCTATTGCTACGTCACCCTGATGGCGGGCGAGAAGGGCGACGACGCGCTCAAGACCGAACTCCGGCAGTGGGTCCGCAAGGAGATCGGCGCGCATGCGGTGCCCGATCTGATTCAGTTCGCGCCGGGCCTGCCCAAGACCCGCTCGGGCAAGATTATGCGCCGCATCCTGCGAAAGATCGCCGAAAACGACTACGGATCGCTCGGCGACATCACCACTCTTGCCGACCCGACGGTGGTCGCGGATCTCATCGAAAACCGGCAAAACAAGTAGTCGTCCGCGGGTCCCGTTAAGACTTCCTGCGCAGCCGAACCGGCATATTGCGGGGAAAATCCGTCCTCGCGGGTGCCCTGTGGGCCTTCGGACTGCGGCCAGCGTCATCGTCTCCCGGCTCATCGGGCCCCCGGCCCCTGCGCGCTCGACCGCTCTTGCACGGGTGGTGGCGGACAATTTCGACGGCATGGTTGTGGTCGATGGCGAGGGCGTGATCATCGCAGCCAGCCGGGTGGCTCGTGCACTGCTCGGGCGCGGACCGATCGAAGGGATGAAGGCCGCCCGCGTTCTCAACGGTGATATGCTCCGGGCCGTTCAGCAGGCGCTCGACGCCGGGCCGGATCAGGAGCCGGGCCCGCTGGCAATCGCCGTGCTCCGGCACGGCGATGACCGCGAAGACCGGCTTGTGGTCCAGTATGTGGTGACCGCGAGCCGGTCCGACGAGGGCACGGTTGCATGCCTCAACTTCTGGGACGTCACCGAGCGCCGGCGCGCGGAGGAAAAGCTCAACTTCCTCGCGACGCATGATCCGCTCACCGGCGCCATGTCGCGAACGGGTTTGGTGGGTGAGCTCAACCGGCTCCTCGAGACGGCCCGCGGCCGCGCCGAGTGGCTCACCGTTCTGGTCATCGATCTCGCCCGCTTCAAGCAGGTCAACGACGCGCTTGGCCATGCCCATGGCGACATGCTGCTCAAGCAGGTCGTCAGCCGGCTGAGGGCGACCGGCGCGCAGTTCGTGGCGCGGCTCGGCGGCCACGCTTTCGCTGTGGCGCATCCCGGGCTCACGCCCGAAGAATCGACGCAGTTCTGCGCGCTCATCGCCGAACGGCTGGTCGAGCCTTACCAGCTCGGCCCGCACCGCGCGATCATCGGGGCCGACATCGGGTTCAGCCATTCGACGATTTCGGGCTACGACCCCGATACGCTGCTGAGCCACGCCGACATGGCGCTCAACGTTTCGCGCGGCGCGGCCGGCAAGGGTTACGCGGCGTTCTCGCCGGAAATGGACGAGCGGCTGCGCGAGCGGCAGGAGCTCGAGACGGCCATGCAGCAGGCGATGGAGCGCGGCGAGATTTCGCTGATGTTCCAGCCGCAGGCGTCCCTCGAGGACGAGCGCATCATCGGCGTGGAGGCGCTGATGCGCTGGGTCCATCCCGAGCTCGGCGTGGTCTCTCCGGATCGCTTCATCCCCGTCGCCGAGGAGACCGGCAAGATCGTCGAGCTCGGCCGCTGGATCCTTTATGCGGCGTGCCGCGAGGTCGCCGCATGGCCCGGTGAGCTGCGGCTCTCGGTCAACGTCTCGCCGATCCAGTTCGAGCTGGTCGACGTCGTGGGGGAAATCCGCGACACGCTCGGTCGGACCGGTCTGCCGCCGGAGCGGCTCGACGTCGAAATCACCGAGGGGATCTTCGTGTCCAACGCCCGGCCGGTGATCGAGGCGCTCCAGAAGCTGCGCAACCTCGGGGTCGGGATCGCCCTCGACGATTTCGGCACCGGATATTCGTCGCTGAGCTATCTGGGCCGGCTTCCAGTCGACAAGATCAAGATCGACCAGAGCTTCGTCAAGCGCCTGCCCGCCGACCAGGAAGCGGGGGTGATCATCCGCGCCGTGATGATGCTGAGCGAGGCGCTCGACAAGACGGTCATCGCCGAAGGCATCGAGACGGCGGATCAGGCCTGGATGCTCAAGATGATGGGCTGCAAGGTGGGGCAGGGCTACCATTTCGGGCGCCCCAAGACCGCGGCCGAGATGCGAGCTCTGGTGGCCGCGCTTCCCGCGCGGACGCAGGCGGCCGGCTGACCGCGTTTGCGTTTTCGCCGCAATCTCCGCACAAGGCTGTCGCCGATTTCCTTCCCAGGACGATTCCGTGAAATTCCTTCTTTTGCTGCCGCTGCTCGCGCTCTTGATGACCGCGCCGGCCGCCGCACAATCGCTCGACCAGATGGCGGGCCAGATGATCCTCGTGGGGTTTGCCGGCGACGACCCGGCCGATGCCTCGGTCAAGGCCATCACCGCCGAGATCGCCGCGGGAACGCTGGGCGGTGTGATGTACCTCAAGCCCAACGTCAAAAGCCTCGACGCCGTGAGAGCGATGAACGCGGCGTTCCGCGCGGCCGACCCGGCGATGCCGCCCTTCATCGCGCTCGACCAGGAAGGCGGGGCGGTGGAGCGGCTCACCTCGGAAGTCGGCTTCACCGAGATCCCCAATGCCGAGACGGTGGCGGCCAGCAACACCCCCGCCCAGGCCGAAGCGCTCTACGCCAAGATGGCCGAGGGGCTGGCCGGTCTCGGCTTCACCGTCAATTTCGGTCCGGTCGCCGATCTCAACATCAATCCCAAGAACGAGATCATCGCCAAATACGGCCGCTCGTTCAGCAAGAACGCCGATACAGTCATGGCCTATGACGAGGCGTTCGTCACCGCGCACCATGTCGCGGGCCTTTTGACGGCGCTCAAGCATTTCCCGGGCCATGGCTCCAGCACCGCCGACAGCCACGCCGGGTTCGTCGACATCACCAAGACCTGGAGCCCCGTCGAGCTCGAGCCCTACAAGGCGCTCTTCGCCAACGGGTTCGATGACTTCGTGATGGTCGGCCACCTCTATGATCAGAAATACGGCGGCACCGGAAGCGTGAAGCTGCCGGCATCGCTGTCTCCGGGCTGGATCGGAACCGTCCTCCGCGGCCAGCTCAAGTTCCAGGGCGTGGTGATCAGCGACGATCTCGAAATGGGCGCGATCCGCAAGGAGTTCGACCTCCACGACACGGTGGTGCGTGCGGTCAATGCCGGCGTCGATGTGCTGCTGTTTTCCAACACGGCCGCCTACTCGCCCGATCTTGCCGACAAGGTCCGTGCCATCCTCGTCGGCGAAGCCAAGGCCGACCCGGCCTTCATGGCCAAAATCGAGGCCAGCTATTCGCGCATCGTCACGCTGAAGGGGAGGCTTGGCGGCGACTAGCCGGCGCGGCAGAACGTCACCACGCGGCCGCGTGATCGGTCCGGGTCGTAGATGAGCCCCTGGCCATGCAACTGGTCGAAAAGGGCGGCGATCCCCGGGGGGCCGATGAATTGCGGATGCACCTCGATGAACACCCGTGCCACCGCGGAAAGGTCGGCATTGGCAAAGAGGCTCGCCTCCGCGCCCTCGATATCGGCGATGATCATCGAAATCGCACGCTCGCGGAGGATAGGCTGGAGGTCCACCACCGCGACGCTGATCGTTCCCGTCTCATCCCACCGGGCGAGGTGTGACCCGCGAAGATCGCGATCGGCACGAAAGGCCGCGGTGCCGGCCGCCAGCAACGCCGGGTCGCTGGTCACCACGGCGCTGAGCAGATCGACCCCGACGATGCCGTTGACGCGGTGGGTCTCGCGGATCAGCGGCAGCATCCGCGGATCGGGTTCGACCGCCATGTACGATCCAACCCGGCAGTGGCGGCAGACCAGAGCCGAGATGAAGCCGATGCCGGCACCCAGCTCCAGCACCGTGTCGCCCGGACGGACAACGCGACGCACCAGCTCGGATTCGAGCCGTTCGTAGTCGCCCGAAGCGATCTGGCGCACCACATTCTCGGCCACCACGTCAGGGTCGTAGCAGATGCGCGTGCCCGTGTGCCGGTCGATGACCGCGGGGTAGGGGCTCGAGGCCTGCCGCCGCGCCGCCATGTTCCACGCAATCTGCCGATCGGGCGCCGCTGCCAATGCCATCGGCCGAACCATATTCGGAGCGGCGGGTGGACGAAAGCTGGGGCGATCCTGTAGAGGCCCTGGGGGATACGCCATGACCCCTGCCATCTTTCTCGCATTCATCGCTGCCGCGATCCCGGCCTTCTTCACGCCCGGGCCGAACAATCTCATGCTGATGGCTTCGTCGGCCAAGTTCGGCTTCGAGCGGACGATCCCGCACGGGCTCGGCGTGACCATCGGTTTCGCGCTGATGGTGGTGCTGGTGGGTCTCGGCCTCGGCCAGGTCTTCGCGTCGCTGCCGTGGCTCAAGACCGTGCTCGAATATCTGGCGGCGGTGTACCTGCTCTATCTCGCCTGGACGCTGCTCGGCCTTAAGCTGCATGCCGGCGATTCAACCGAGAAGCCGTTGAGCTTCCTGCAGGGGGCCGCGTTCCAGTGGATCAATCCGAAGGCCTGGGCGATGGCCGTGAGCTTTGGCGCGATGGTCGTCGATCCCGGACCCGGCCGATTCCTCGGCATCGCCTTCATGGGCGTCGCCTCGCTGGTGATCGGGGGCCTGTCGTCGCCCACCTGGATGCTGTTCGGCGACCGGCTCGAGGCCCTGATCCGGACCTGGCCGAACGGTGAGCGGATCGTCGGGATCGTTCTCGCGGTGCTGGTCATTGCCTCGGTGGCGCTGTTCCTTCTCTAGCCGGATCGGGCTATGGTCACCCTCCCTCGCGGCGGAGGTGAGATGACGGACGACAGCGCGGGCGACGATGTGCGGCAGGTGCGGGCGCTGTTCCTCAGCGACGTCCACCTGGGCATGCGGCCGACGCGGATCGGCCAGCTCGTCGATTTCCTCCGCCGGCACGATGCCGAGACGATCTACCTGATCGGCGATATCCTCGACGGCTGGCGGCTCGCCAAGAGCTGGTACTGGCCGCCGGTCTACAACGAATTCGTCGATGAGCTGCTCGACAAGGCGGCTCGGGGCACGCGCATGGTGGTGCTGCCGGGCAACCACGACGAGTTCCTGCGCGAGTATCTCGGCACCTATTTCGGCGAGGTCGAGTTCGTCGACCGCACTGTCCACACCACTGCCTTGGGGCGCACCTATCTCGTGATGCACGGCGACCAGTTCGACGTGGTCGTGGCCCACGCCAAGTGGCTCGCGCATGTCGGCGACTGGGCCTACCGGATGGCGCTGCGCACCAATTCCTTCATCAACTGGGTGCGGCGGCGCCTGCGGCGGCCCTATTGGTCGCTGAGCGCGTGGGCCAAGCACAAGGTCAAGAACGCGGTGAGTGTCATCGGCCGGTTCGAGGAAGCGCTGACCTTCGAGGCGCGCGAGACGGGCGTCGACGGCGTCATCTGCGGCCATATCCATTTTGCCGACATGCACGACCGCATGGGCATCCACTACATCAACACCGGCGACTGGGTCGAAAGCTGCACGGCGGTGTGCGAAACCCATGAGGGCCAGTTCGAGCTGATCCGCTGGGATGCGCAGGCGGCCATCCCTCCCAGGGCGCGACGGCGGTTGCCGCTGATCGGCCGCCGGCGCAAGGCGCGTGCGGACGCCGAGGCCTCCGCCAAATAAGAAAGGCCCCGCTTGCGCGGGGCCAATTGCTCTTTGGAGGTCGTCTTCTGGGCCGGCGGGCGTTGCGGCGACTAGCCCAACCGGCCGCTGGCATGAGCCAGCATCGTGTAAACCTTGCCGCGGTCGGAGGTGAGGTAAGCCCTCGTCTCCCCGACCGGGTCGGCGCCCGAAGCGGCGCGCTGCAAGAGCTGCTCGAACTCGCTCATGTAGCTCTGGGCGTTCTTGGCGAAGTCGGGATCGCGCGTCAGGCGGCGCTTCACCTCGTCGAAGGTCGACTGCCCGGCGAGGGTATAGACGCGGCGGGAGAACACGTTCTGCTCGCCGTTCTGATACCGCTGCCAGGCCTCGCCGAGAGCCGAGGGCTCGATCGCGCGGGCGATTTCGGCGGTCAGCGCATTGAGGTTCGGCGGCTGCGGGGCGGCGGCCGGCGTGTTGGCGTTGCGCAGCACGTCGCGCAGCCAGCCGCCGTTCTCTTCGGCACGCGGCGCGGGCTTGGCGGCCTCGGCGACGGGCGTGGGACGCAGCGCGGGGGCCTCCATGATCGGCGTCGGCCGCAACATCGGCTGCGCCGGTGATCGCTGCGGCTCTGCGATCCGCGGTGCTTCGTGCCGCGGCTCGAGGGCGCGCGGAGCCGGGGGCTCCGGCCGCGGTTCGGGCGCGCGCGGGGCGTCCTGGCGGGGCGCGGTGCGGCGCTCGGTGAGGTCGTGGGTGGCCGACTGGGCGCGGACGATCGCATTGAGCTCGCTCAGCGCCTCGATCTGCTCGGCGACGACACGGCGCATCGCGGCGGCGCTGGTGCGCGTCTCCTCCGGCAGCTCCATCACGCCGCGGGCCAGCTCGGAGCGCGTGGCCTCGAGCTCGCTGCCCACGTCCTTGGCCGTCTGGCGCATGCTGGCGGCGGTTTCCGAGAAACGCTGCGTCGCCTCTTCGAGGGCCTGCTGCATTTCGAGGATCATGGTCGCCTGCGTCTGGCGCAGCGTGTCGGACGCTTTTTCGGTTTCGGCCCCGGCCGCGTCGCTGAAGTTGCTGAGGTGGGCGGCGACATCGGTCGCCGAATTGCTGAGCACCTGCTCCATCTGGCTGCGGACTTCGAGCAGGCGACGCTCGGTCTCGTTGACGGTGTCGGCGATCGTCTGCGCAAAGCCGCGCATGCGCTCGTCGATTTCGTCGGCACGGGCGGTAAAGCTCTGGGCCAGGGCATCCATGGCGGCGCGGCGCTCTTCGAGCGTGTCGAGCGACTGCGAGCCGGCATCGGCCAGCGCGGCCGCCGAGCGGTCGATCGCGGACACTTCGCCGTTGAGGCTCTGCATCATCACGCCGATCTGGTCGACCATGTCGCGCACGGTCGCCTGCATGGCGTTGACCTGGCCGGCGACCATCTCACCGGCCTGGGCGGTGGAAGCAACGGCGTCGCGCACGGTGTCGGAGTAGGAGGCGGTCTGGTTCGCGACGGTCGTTTCGAGCTGTGCGAGATTGGTGTTGGCCGACTGCAGCACCTGGCCAAGCAACGCATTGGCCTCTTCGAGGCGCTTGAATGCCTCGTTGGCATCGGACTGAATGCGGTCCGTCGTCTGCGCCATGATCTGTTCGGTCTGCGTCGCCGACGCGGCAAGGGCCTCCTGCAACACGTTGCCGTGCGAGCGCAGCAGGCTCTCGATCTGCGACGAGCGGTCGGTCACGAGGCTCGCAAGGCCGTCGGTCTGCGAGGTGACCTGTTCGCTGAGGCCGGTGAGGCGGGTCTCGATGGCCTCCGCGGCGGCAACCGCCTTGATCGAAATGACCTCGTCGATCGCACGGGAGGCATTGTGGATCTGCTCGAGCGCCTGGCGGACATGGGTGTCCATGCGGTCGGCGGTCTCGGCCACGTCGAGCGTGATCGAGGATGTCGCGTTGACGATGCGCTTGCTGATGGTCTCTTCGATCCGGTCGGCGCCGGCTTCGAGGTCGGCCATCGACTGCACCAGTGCGGTGTTGATCGCCGTGTTGAGCGACGCCAGCCGTTCGGCGGTGATGTCGGCGCGCGCGGTGATCGCCTCGGGCAGGGTGCCCAGGCGCTGATCGACCATGTCGGTGATCGCCTTGCGCGCCGAGTTGACGCCGGTCTCGATGATGTCGGCGGCATGCCGCGCGCTGTCGCCCACCGTGGAGGCGGCGAGCTCGATGCGGCCGGTCACGCCCGTCTCCGCGTCGGCGATGCGGATGATGGCGCTGTCGATGCCGCGGCCGAGATTGTCGCTGACTTCGGCGACCTTGCTGGCGATGAGCGCCGACATCGCGGCGGTGCGGTCGCCCATGATGTCGGTCACGCTGCGCAGCGAGTTGTCGATCTTGTCGCGGGCTGCCGTGCCCTGCGCATCGATGGTGCGGGCGAGTTCGATGGTCCGGTCGCCGATGGCGTCGGCCATCGCCGCGGTGTGGCTGCCGAGCGTCTCGGCGAGCTGCTGGGTGCGGGCGGCTAGGGCTTCGCTGAGCTCGGCCGAGCGCGTGCCGACGGCGGCGGCCAGCAGCTGCGTGCGCTGGTCCAGCGTGCCGGCCAGGGTGTCCTGATGCTGCTGGAGCTGCGAGGCGATGCCCTGCACGCGCCCGTCGATCGCGGCGCCGATTTCGGCGAGGTGGGTGTCGAGGCTCTTGTCGAGCACCGTGGTCCGGCCGGCGAGGATTTCGTTGATCTCGGCGGCACGGCTCAGCAGCGTGTCGCTCAGTTCGCCGGTGCGCGACTGCAGCGTGTCGTTGAGCGCGTGCGTGCGGCCATCCAGAGCGTCCGAAAGAATCTGCGCGTGGCCCTCGAGAGCGTCGGAAATCTCGCGGCTGCGGTTGCCGATGATCTCGGTGATCTGCTTGGAGCGATCCCCAAGCGTCTCGATCATCTCGCGCGTGCGCTGGTTGACGATGTCGTTGAAGTGGCCCGACTTCTCGTCGAGCGCCATCTCGAGCACGTTGGCGCGGGCGGCGAAGCCGGCGTTGTGCTTCTCGAGTGCGGCGACAAGTTTTTCGCCCTTGTCGCCGACGACGCTGTCCAGCGACTGCAGGCGGGAGTCGATGACGACGGCGATCTCTTCGAGGCGGGAATCGAACTGGGTGAGGTTCTGCGAACCGGCGCCCATCAGTGTCACGCGGGCGCGCTCGGTGGTGTCGTCGAGAGCGCCGTTGAGCTCGATCATCGCCGTGTTGAGCTTGCTCTCGAGCGCGGTGACCTGCGCCTGGATGGTTTCGTCCAGCTGGGTCGACAGCGTGCCCATCAGAGACTCCGCCTCGCGGCTCCGCGCCTGGATGTCGGAGGCAATGCGCGAGCCGATCATGTCGAGCGCGGACGAGACTTCATGGCCACGGTCGCGCAGCTGGTCGAGGAGCGTGATGCCGCCCTGGCTGAGGAGCTTGGCGAGGGAAGAGGTGCGGTTCTCGATCGCTTCCGAAAGCGTCACGGCGCGGCTGTCGAGCGCATCGGCGAGCGAGGCCATGCGGCCGTCGATCACCGAGCTCAGTTCCATCGTGCGGTTCTCGAAGGCACTCGAAATGGTTGAGGCGCGGTCTTCGAGTGTGATGTTGAGCCGCGATGCGCTGTCGTCGAGCGCCGTCAGGAGGTGGCTGGTGCGCTGGTCGATGAGCGTGACGAAGCTCTCGGTGCGCTCGCCGAAGGCGCCGTTGAGCGAGTTGCCCGCGGTCTCGAGCGCCTTGGTGAGGTTGCCGCCGGACTCGACGATCGTGCCGGCAATGCGCTGGCTGATCATGTCGAGGTCGAAGACCAGGCCGGTGTGGCTCTCGGTGATGGCTTCGCGGACGCGCTCGGTGTTGGTGATGACCGCTTCGCGCTGGCTCGCCAGTTCCTGGATCAGCGCGCGCATGCGGGATTCGTTGTCGGAGTAGGTGCGTTCGAGTGCGGTGACCTCGTTGTGGATCATCACTTCAAGCTCGCCGGCGCGGCTCAGCGCGCGCTCGAGGCCGTCGCCGAGCGCGTTGACCTCGCGGCGCACGGCCTGGCCGACCGACGCCACCTTTTCCGACGCGGTGGTTTCCGGCTCCGCGAGACGGATGGCCGCGTGGGTCACCGCCGTGGCGGCGTTGCGCAGGTCCTGCGCGCGCCGGATCAGGGTCGCGATCGCAAAGAAGCCGAGCACCGGAATGACGGCGATGGCGAGGAGGCCGATGAAGTCGTTCGAGCTCAGGAATCCGGGCGTGCCGAAATCCTTGCCGTCGCGGACGACGGCGACACCCATGATCGCAACGACCCAGAGGGCGGCGATGAGCATCGCGATGTAATTCGGAGTCTGGCTCGAGCGCGACTGCAGTCCATAGAGGATGCGCGAACCCTGGAAGCGGTCGTCGTTCGCAACCGAGCCGGCGAGCGCGGCCTGCTTGTCGGAGACGCGGCCACGGTCGCCGCGTGGGATCGAGCGGGGGCCCGGGGCCGGGCCTTGTTGCGGCCCGTCGGGTCCGCCGAACACGGAGTCCTTGAGGGCGTCCTCAACCGCCGAGAAGGCGAGGGTTGCCGGATCGTCCTGGGTGCTCGATTTCTTCGCCATTACTCTTACAACTCTCGTGTCGGCAGTTTGCGACTAGGGGCGGCATCGGAGTTGTGATGGACCGGCGGCCCTTTCGGGTCCCCAGACCATTTGGGTAAAAAGCGAATCAAAATTCCCCGCCCCAGACCCAATTCCCCACGCCGCCGCGCGCCGGGTAAGCCTCAACATACAGGCAATTTGAGGCAAACCGAACGCTATCTTAAGCAAAGGTTAATTTGGGCGGTTTGGTGACCAAGCCGTGAATCGGACCGCGGGCATTTGCCCGACCCACTTAAAAGCGCCTCCAGTTGCAGGGGGTAGGCTCCTCCTGTCGCCGCAATGGCGTTCGGGGAGTGTGTCATGGCCGCGCCGAGCCGCAAGCGAATCGATGAGACGGAAGCCGGACTGCGGCGGCCGCCGATCGACGTGGGCTACCTCGCGAAGCAAACTCTCGGCGACGCCGGGCTCGAGGAAGAAGTGCTGCGGCTCTTCGACGTCATGTCCCACACCTATCTCGATCGGCTCGAGGCCAGCACCGATATTTCGGCGCTGCTGATGAGCCTTCACACGCTCAAGGGCGCCGCGGCCGGGGTGGGTGCATTCGGCCTGTCCGAGATGGCGCGGGAGACGGAAACCTCGCTGGCGTCCGGCAATCCGGTCGACCCCGAGCGGATCGAGGACCTCCGCATGGCGGTCGAGGAGGTTTCGGCCTTTATCGCTCAGCGGCTCGAAGCGGCCGCATAACAGCCCTCAACCCGCTGCGCTTGCGGGACCTAGGGGCCGCGGATATACGCCGCCCATGCCCAAGATTACCTTCATCACCGCCGACGGACAGAGCTTCGAGACCGAGGGGGAAGTCGGGGCCACCGTAATGGAAACCGCCATCATGAACGGGGTACCGGGCATCGTCGCCGAATGCGGCGGCGCCTGCACCTGCGCCACCTGCCACGCCTATGTCGATCCGGAATGGACGGCGAAGGTCGGGCCGCCTTCGATGATGGAGGAGGACATGCTGGACTTCGCGTTCGAGGTGAAGCCCAACAGCCGGCTCAGCTGCCAGATCAAGGTCAGGCCGGAGCTCGACGGCCTCGTGATGCGCGTCCCGTCGCGGCAGGGTTAGCTTAACATTCCAAGGCTAAGTCAGGCGGCGGAATTGTTTGCCGGGCCCGGCGTCGCGCCCTCATCGCCGTTCCACGCCAGCGGTCCGTAAGGAAAAATAAAAGCTATTGTATTTCAATAGCTTGTGCGGACTGGCCGATGTGCCCTATACGACCGCGCGAAAGGCCATGCATGGGTGAACTGCGGACATTCCCCGTCAGCTACAAGGTCCAGGGTCAGCGCATCGTCATCGTCGGCGGTGGAGAAGAAGCCCTCAGAAAAGCCCGGCTGGTCGCTAAGACGACTGCTTCAGTCGTCATTCTAAGTGCTGACATTTCCGCCGATTTTTCCGGCATCGCTGCCGAGTTCCGCACAGAATTCTCGCCGGATCTGCTGGATGGCACGGCGCTCGTCTTTGTCGCCGACACGGGCCCGCTGGCCGAGCGCGTGAAAGCCGAGGCGCGGGCGAGGGGCATACCCGTCAACGTCGTCGATACCCCCGACGAATGCGATTTCTACGTGCCGGCGATCGTTGATCGCGCTCCCCTGACGGTTGCAGTCTCAACCGAGGGCGAGGCGCCGGTGCTGGCGCGGCTCGTCCGCGCGAAGATCGAGGCCATGCTGGCGCCGGAACTCGGCGTCATGGCGAAGCTGGCCGGGTCGCTGAGGGAACGTGTCGCCGGCCTTCTCGGCAAAGCGCAGCAGCGACGGTTCTATGAGGATCTGGTCACCGGGGCCGCGACCGCTGACGGCTTGCTGCGCGATCACGCGGGCGACGCTCAGGGTGAGGTCTGGCTGATCGGCGCCGGCCCAGGGGCTGAGGACCTGTTGACGCTCCGCGCGCAGCGGCTGCTGCAAGCGGCCGACGTGATCGTCCACGACCAGTTGGTGCCCGAGGCGGTGATCGAGATGGGCCGCCGCGATGCCGACCGGATCGCCGTGGGGAAGAAAGCCGGCCACCATTCCTTCACCCAGGCGCAGATCAACGTGGTACTGGTGCGGCTCGCCCGCGAGGGCAAGCGCGTCGCGCGGCTCAAGGCAGGCGACCCGATGGTCTTCGGTCGGGCCGGCGAAGAACTGGACGCGCTGCGCAAGGCGGGCATTGCCTACCGGATCGTGCCGGGCGTGAGCGCGGCGATGGCCGCCGCGGCCGACACCGCGACGCCGGTGACCCTGCGGAAAGTCTCCTCCGGCCTCGTCATCGCGACGGCACACGGCGCCGACGATGCGGAGCTCGACCACTGGGCCGCGCTGGCACAGAGCGGGCTCACGCTCGCGCTCTACATGGGCAAGACGCTTGCCGCGAAAACGGCGCAGCGGCTCGGCGAGCGGGGCGTTGCGTGGACGACGCCGGTGGGTGTCGTCGTCAATGCGGGGCGAAGCGATCGCTCCTTTGTCCGCGGCACTCTGGGCGAGATGGCGTCCGCTGGGCTCGAGCTGGCCGATGGCCCGGCGGTGATCCTTGTCGGCGAGGCGGTCGCCCACGGCGCTTGGGCCGGCGCCGCGGCGCTCGCCGAAGCCGAATTCAAGGTGGCGTGATGGAAATTCTCACTGGCAACGAGCTGATGAGTGGAGCGACGGTCTATCTCGCCATAAGCGGCGAGTGGGTCGAGGAGCTGCAGCGCGCGCGCGTGTTCGCCAGGGAGCAGGCGGCCGAGCGTGACGCTGCGATCGCCGCCACTAAGAAGACCATGCGCATCAATTCGCTCGAGATCGAGACGGTCGAGGTGAAGGACGGGGTGATCGTCCCCGACCGCATCCGCGAAGTGATCCGCGCCGAGGGACCCACCGCGCCGCGCTTCGAGCGGCAGCATCTGGATAGTGACGGCCATGTATCGATATGACGAGTTCGACGCCGCGTTCGTGCGCGAGCGCACGGCGCAGTTTGCCGACCAGGTGAGCCGGCGGCTCAGCGGCGAGATCAACGAGGACCAGTTCCGGCCGCTGCGGCTGATGAACGGGCTCTACCTGCAGTTGCACGCCTACATGCTGCGCATCGCGGTGCCCTACGGCACATTGTCGAGCCGGCAGCTGCGCATGCTCGGCCACATCGCCCGCACCTACGATCGCGGCTACGGCCACTTCACGACCCGGCAGAACATCCAGTTCAACTGGCCGAAGCTGCGCGACGTGCCGAAGATCCTTGCCGATCTTGCCTCGGTCGAGATGCACGCCATCCAGACCTCGGGCAACTGCATCCGCAACATCACCACGGACCAGTTCGCCGGCGCCGCAGCCGACGAGATCATCGATCCGCGGCCGGTGGCGGAAATCCTCCGCCAGTGGTCGAGCCTCCACCCGGAGTTCTCCTACCTGCCGCGCAAGTTCAAGATCGCGATGAGCGGCGGCCCGCACGATCGCGCGGCCATCCGCTTCCACGACATCGGGCTGCAGGCGGCGGTCAAGGACGGCGAGATCGGCTGGGAAGTGTGGGTCGGCGGCGGGCTCGGCCGCACGCCGATGATCGCCAAGCAGATCCGCGA
>CAYRZM010000312.1:0-4710 GCA_964428685.1 uncultured Devosia sp.
GTGGTCTTGCCGGCATCGATGTGGGCCATGATGCCGAAGTTGCGGTATTCGTTGATCGGGTATTCGCGGGCCATGATCGGAGGTCCTTACCAGCGGTAGTGCGAGAAGGCGCGGTTGGCATCCGCCATGCGGTGCGTGTCTTCGCGCTTCTTGACGGCCTGGCCACGGCCATTGAGGGCATCCATGAGCTCGCCCGACAGGCGCTCCTTCATGGTGTGCTCGCCGCGCTTGCGCGCGCTCTCGATGAGCCAGCGGATGGCGAGGGCCTGCTGGCGGTCGGTGCGGACTTCGACCGGCACCTGATAGGTGGCACCGCCGACGCGGCGCGAACGGACTTCGACGGCCGGGCGGATGTTGTCGAGCGCGGTGTGGAACACCGTGACCGGGTCCTGCTTGACCTTGGACTGCACGATGTCGAAGGCGCCGTAGACGATCGACTCGGCGACAGACTTCTTGCCCGCTTCCATGAGCGAGTTCATGAACTTGGTGACGACGATATCGCCGAACTTGGGATCGGGGATAACCTCGCGCTTCTCGGCGCGGTGACGACGGGACATTCAGGCGATCTCCTTATTTCGGCCGCTTGGCGCCATACTTGGACCGGCGCTGCTTGCGGTCCTTGACCGACTGCGTGTCGAGCACGCCGCGCAGGACGTGGTAGCGCACGCCCGGCAGGTCGCGGACGCGGCCGCCGCGGATGAGCACGACAGAGTGCTCCTGCAGGTTGTGGCCTTCGCCGGGGATGTAGGAAATGACTTCGCGCGAGGTGGTCAGACGGACCTTGGCGACCTTGCGCAGGGCCGAGTTCGGCTTCTTGGGGGTGGTCGTATACACACGGGAGCAGACGCCGCGCTTTTGCGGATTCTGTTCCATCGCCGGGACTTTGTTCCGCTTCGGCTTGGTGGTCCGAGGTTTGCGGATCAACTGATTAATGGTGGGCATTCACGCTCTTTCCATCGTCCAATTCAGGCACTCAGCCAACTTGCTGCGAGACCAAAGCAAACCGAAACGGCGCCCTGCCGATCCAGCCGGATCGCGGCGCCTTCTCAAGGCAGCGGACCGTCCCCGAAGGGGCGTTCATGCGCACAGAAGTTTGCTACAAGTCTCGCCTTTGGCAGTGTGTTTGAGCGCCTTGGATGCCCGCACAGGCGGCAGATACCCGGTTGGCGCTCACGACCGACCGCTAAGGTGGCGCCTCTCTATAGGCAGCGATTCACCCCGTCAAGGATTCTTTGCACCGGTTTCTGCATGGGTCCCCTGCCCCGCGCAGGCCCGTCCGCGCGTTCATTTCCCAGGCCCTTCGGGAACGATGACGATCCGCCGTCCATCGTCGGGCGCGGTCCATGCGGAAGCCACATCACGCAACGGCACGATCCGCAGCGGCACCTCGAGTCGCAACTTCGGCGCCGCCTTCATGAGATCGACGAGGCTGGCCTTGAAGCGCTGCGGCGGGATGCTCCCCAAGCCGCTCCCCTTGAGCTCGATGGACGACGACCGCAGCACCGCGCTCGGCAGGTCGATATGCTGTCCCGCGGCGGAGCCGATGCTGATGAAGCGAAGGGGCACGCCGTCCGGACTGACCCGGGCGGCCGCGACCAGAGCCAGCCGCCCGGGACGGCCCCAAAGATAGTCGAGGACGACATCGACACCCCCCGCGAACTCCGCCTGGAGCGCCTTTTCCAGCGCGTCGTCGTCGTCTGATAGGACAATCGACGCATCGGCGCCGAGGTCGCGGAGGCTCTCGAGCACCGTGGCGTTGCGGCCCGTCGCAATGACTCTGCCGGCGCCCAGATGCCTGGCGATCTTGACCGCCAGACGGCCGGCGGCACCCGTGGCGCCATTGATGAGGACCGTCTCCCCGCGCTTGAGGTGCGCCCGTTCGGCGAGCGCGCCCCAGGACGACACGCCGGGAACGGCAATGGCGGCGGCGGTCCGCTCGTCGAGATCGCGCGGCAACTCGATGCACTGCGACGCCGGCACGACCGTGTACTCAGCAAGCCCGCCGAGCGGCGGGGACGGCATGAAGAAGTAGACGCGCCGGCCATTGTCGAGGACGCCGGTTCCATCGATGCCCGGGATCAGGGGAAACTGCCCTGCCGAACTGTAGTGTGTTCCCGATGCCCGGCTGCGGGTCACCTGGCTCAGGGCGGCCGCCAGAACCCTGACGCGTACGTCCTCCCGGCCCGGGGTCAGCTCGGGAACGTCGCCATACTCCGGCACCTGACCGGCCGAATTCACCAACGCCGCCTTCATGAGGCTTTCCTTTCCAGCATATGTGTGTATTTTGCACATATCTGGAGGATGCGGATGGCGGCGTCAAGGAATAACGTGCAAAATACACATATCGCGACGCAGCTTCGGGAGCTGCACCGCGCGCTCCTCGACATCGTCAGCGTGATGAACCGCCCGCAGCGCGACGAAACGCTGATCCGGGAGGCCGGCATTCCGCTGGACCGTGCGCTCTTCCCGCTGTTGGTGGGGATCGAGCGTTTCGGCCCGATCGGCGTGGTCGAAGCCGCCGAGCGCGCCGGGCGCGACTACACGACCGTCAGCCGGCAGATCGCCAAGCTCGAGGAGCTGGGTCTCGTGACCCGACAGCCGGGGTCGGCCGACCGCCGCGTGCGCGAGGCGGTGGTGACGGCACGCGGCAAGGCCATGACCGACAAGCTCGACGCGGCGCGCGAGCGGATCGGCCGCGACGTGTTCGAGAGCTGGGAGCCGGGCGAGATCGCGGAACTGGTGCGGCTCGTGACCAAGTTCGCCGCCGCGATCAGCGACGATCCTACCGCACCCGGCCGAGAACGAAGCCGTCCCAACCCTTGAGGCCGACGGTCTGGAGGGCCGTGGCGTCGATCCGGGGGTCGGAATTGAGCAGGTCGAACGCGGCGCGGGAGCCCTTCACCGAGCCGTCGGACGAGCCGGCGTCGACGACGCGGCCCTCACGGACGACATTGTCGAGGATGATCACCGTGCCCGGCCGGCTGAGCTTCAGCGCCCAGTCGAGGTAACCGGGATTGTTGGGCTTGTCGGCATCGATGAAGACGAGGTCGAACGGACCGGCAAGATGCGGCAGGGATTCGAGCGCGGCTCCGACCTTGAGCTCGATCACCCCTGAGAGGCCGGCGGCCGCAAAATTTGCGCGGGCGACATCGGCGTGCTTTGGCGAGAATTCGAGCGTCACGAGCTGGCCGCCGGGTGGCAGGGCCCGCGCCATCCAGATCGTCGAATAGCCGCCGAGTGTGCCGATCTCCAGCACCCGCCTCGCGCCGGAGATTGTCACCAGCAGATTGAGCAACTTGCCCTGGGCGGGCGAGACGTCGATCGAAGGCAGGCCGCCCGCGGCATTGGCCTTGAGGACCCGGGCGAAGATCGGGTCCGCGTCGGCCAGCAGCCGGTCCTCGATGTAGGCGTCGATGTCGGCCCAGGCCTTTTCGCTCATCTTCGTCCTCGCAATTGCCGCGCTGCCTACGCCGAGGATCGGTCACGGACAAGCGCAGGAAAAAGAAAGGGCCCCGCAGGGCCCTTTCCAATAGAGGGTGCGGAGACGATTACTCCGCCGGCTCGACGGCCTGCGGGGCCGCGATCTGCGCAGTCTCGGCCTGGCGGCGGCGCTCCTCGAGGATGAGCTCGTCGCGCTTGGCGGCGATCTGCTTGGATTTCGAGGTGGAGGCGCCGGTGCCCGCCGGGATGAGCCGGCCGACGATGACGTTCTCCTTGAGCCCTTCGAGCAGGTCGGCCTTGCCGGAAACCGCCGCCTCGGTGAGGACGCGGGTGGTTTCCTGGAACGAGGCGGCCGAGATGAAGCTGCGGGTCTGCAGCGACGCCTTGGTGATGCCGAGCAGCACCGGCATGGCCTTGGCCGGCTTCTTGCCGTCCGCCACCAGCTGGTCGTTGAGCTCGTCGAAGTCGAGCTTGTCGAGCTGCTCGTCCTTGAGCATCCCGCTGTCGCCCGGCTCGGTGATCTCGACCTTCTGCAGCATCTGCCGGACGATGACCTCGATGTGCTTGTCGTTGATGAGCACGCCCTGGAGGCGATAGACCTCCTGGATCTCATTGACGAGGTAGCGCGCCAGCTCCTCGACGCCCTTGATGGCAAGGATGTCGTGCGGGGCCGGGTTGCCGTCGAGGATGTACTCGCCCTTCTCGATGGCGTCGCCTTCCTGCAGATGGAACGGCTTGCCCTTCGGGATCAGGTACTCAACGGGCTCGGCGGACTTGTCCTCGGGCTCGATGATGATGCGGCGCTTGTTCTTGTAGTCGCGGCCGAATTTGATCGTGCCGTTGATCTCGGCAATGATCGCGTGATCCTTCGGACGACGGGCCTCGAAGAGCTCGGCCACACGCGGCAGACCGCCGGTGATGTCCTTGGTCTTGGCGCTCTCGAGCGGGATACGCGCGAGGACGTCGCCGGCCGACACCTTGTCGCCCGGCTCGACCGCGATGACGGCATCCACCGACAGCAGATACCGCGCGTCGCCGCCGCGCTCGACCTTGGCCACCGTCCCCTTGCGGGTGATGGCGATGGCGGGCTTGAGGTTCTCGCCGCGCTGGCTGGTCCGCCAGTCGGTGACCACGCGCTTGGTGAAGCCCGTGGTCTCGTCGGTGGATTCCGCCATGGAGGCGCCATCGACCAGATCCTCGAACGCAACTTCGCCGTCGACCTCGGCCAGCACCGGGCGGGTGTAGGGATCCCACTCGGCGATGCGCTGG
>CAYRZM010000313.1:0-2308 GCA_964428685.1 uncultured Devosia sp.
AGCTTCTCGAAGGTCGGCTTGTCGTCGATTGGAATGTCGGTGAGCGCGAACGGCGTGCCGTTGCGGTTGATCATCTTGGCGGCCTGGTCGAGCACGGTGAGCGTCGTGAGGCCGAGGAAATCGAACTTTACGAGGCCCGCCGGTTCCACCCATTTGAGCGAATACTGGGTGACCGGCATGTCGGAGCGCGGATCGCGATACATCGGCACCAGCTCGGTCAGCGGCTGCTCGCCGATGACGATGCCCGCCGCGTGGGTCGAGGCGTGGCGGTAGAGCCCTTCGAGCTTCTGCGCGACGCGCAGCAGCTCGGCCACCTGCTCGTCGCCGTCGCGCATCGCCTTGAGCTGCGGCTCCATGTCGATCGCCTGCTGCAGGCTCACCGGACTGGCGGGGTTGGCCGGGATCATCTTGCTGATCCGGTCGACCTGACCATACGGCATCTGCAGCACGCGGCCGACGTCGCGCACCACCGCGCGGGCCTGGAGCGTTCCGAAGGTGATGATCTGGGCCACGTGGTCGTGGCCGTATTTTTCCTGAACGTAATGGATGACCTCGCCGCGCCGGTCCTGGCAGAAGTCGATGTCGAAGTCGGGCATCGACACGCGGTCCGGGTTGAGGAAGCGCTCGAAGAGGAGGTCGTAGCGCAAGGGATCGAGGTCGGTGATGGTGAGCGCATAGGCCACCAGCGAGCCGGCGCCAGAGCCGCGGCCAGGACCCACCGGAATGTCGTGCGCCTTGGCCCACTGGATGAAGTCGGCCACGATCAGGAAGTAGCCCGGATACTTCATCTTGATGATGACAGAGAGCTCGAAGGCGAGCCGCTCCTCGTAGTGTTCGCGGGTAAAACCCTCGGCCATCCCGGACGCGGCGAAACGCCGTTCCAGTCCGGCGCGCGCCTCGAGCTTGAGCCGCTCCGCCTCGGCGGCGAGCCCGGCCTCTTCGCTCTGGCCCGGAAGCGCAGCGAAGCGCGGCAGGATTGGTCCGCGGGTGCGGGGCCGGTAGCTCATGCGCTGGGCGATCTCGACCGAGCTGTCGAGCGCCTCAGGCAGGTCGGCGAAGAGCGCCAGCATCTCGTCGCGCGACTTGAAATAGTGCTCAGGAGTGAGCTTTCGCCGCTCCGTCTGCGCCACCACCGACCCGGCGGCGATGGCGAGCAGCGCATCGTGCGCCTCGTAGTCGTCACGCGTGGCAAAGAACGGCTCGTTGGTCGCGACCAGCGGCACGCCGCGGCGATAGGCATAGTCGATCAGCCGCGCTTCGTTGGCATGCTCCTGCGGCCGGTTGTGCCGCTGCAGCTCGACATAGAAGCGATCGCCGAAGAGGGCGCGCAGCGCCTCGAGCCGATGCTCGGCCTGGGCATCGAGACCGGCCGCGAAATACGGATCGACCGCGCCCTCGGGTCCACCGGAGAGGCAGATGATGCCGGCGGTGCTGGCTGCATCGAGCCAGTGAAGCTGGGCAGCGGCCCGTCCGGCTTCGCCCTCGAGATAAGCGCGGGACACGAGCCGGCTGAGATTGGCGTAGCCTTCGGAGGTGGCGGCCATCAGCACCACCCCGCCCTTGCCGAACTGGCCGCGATCGTGGTTGCGCTCGAGCACGCGATCGGCGGCCGGCTCGAAATCGAGCACCAGCTCGGCCCCGAGCAGCGGCTGGACGCCCTTCCCCGCCGCCTTCTCCGAAAATTCGAGCGCACCGAAGAGATTGTTGGTGTCGGCGATCCCCAGCGCCGGCTGGTGATCGTCCTTGGCCAGCCCCATCAGCGTCTCGAGCTTGAGCGCGCCTTCGAGCAGCGAATATTGCGAATTGATGTGAAGGTGGATGAAGCCGGGGCCGGGCATTTGTCGTCTCTAGTGCGCCCGGCAGGTGGGGACCACCGGGCGACCGTTCAATCCACAGGTCACACGAGTCGGCTGGCCATATCCATCCATGCGAGCAGGCTGCCGGTGAAACCCATGACCGCCACCAGCGCCATCACGTCCTTGAGGAAATTGAGCATCGCCACCTCCGTCGTTGCCGTTGTGTTCTTATATGTTCAGCATTTGTTCTCGTCCAGCAACAACGGTGTAACCGTGAATCAATCCTTAAGAACGGGCGCCATGAGAGTTTCCGCGCGCCGCGCGCGGGTGCTAAGAAGCGGCATGCTCCGCGCCCTCACCGCTCTCGCCCTCATCGCCGCGACCACGCCGGCCTTTGCCACCGTCGATCGCGGCACAGCCATCGCCAACCTCGCGACGCTTTACTACTCGGCCGACGTCTGCAACCTCATCATCAAGCGCGACAAGGTCGATGCCTACCGCGACGCCAACGC
>CAYRZM010000314.1:0-17115 GCA_964428685.1 uncultured Devosia sp.
ACACCCAGGTCGGCGGCGTAACCGGCGGTCGTGAGACCGGCGATTGCGGCGGTGCCGAGGAGCACGCTCCTGATTTTCATTGTTGACCTCCAAAGTCAGTCATTCGTTTTACCGGGTCTCCCCGGCGGTTTGCCGAAACGCGACCACACTTGTCAGTGTGTGTTGCCGTCGCGTTGCGACCGACAAACGATCCCATGCATGGATTCGCAGGACCCACATTACCCACGACGGGGGGGCGCGCAACGGCACAAAGGCCAAATTGTGGAACTGTGCACATGGTTGGGCGCCCGTTGTTGCAGATTCAGCACAGGTTTCGAAACGTCCCGTTAACCCGGCTGAATCCCCGGTTAATCCGGGGCTCCCAGCGCTCGTGCAGCGCTCTCGGCCGCGGCCAGGAGGGGCGACAAAATGGCGGAATATGGCGCGAGCCGCCCCGATGGCGACGGATCGGGGGCAAAACCCGCGGGTTCTCCGAGCCTTTGCTCGATGTTGCGGAGGTCGAGGCCGGCCGGGTCAAACGGAAGGCCGCAGAAGTTCAGCAGGCGGCGTATCCAGATATCCGGGGCCGCCGCGAGCGTTCCCAGGTCGATGTCGAGGACGAATCCGGGAAACCGGCGGTGCCACCGGCTCATCAGCCGCTGGTACGCCGCGTGGTAAGCCGCGAGCTCCGCCCAGTCGTAGGTGTAGTCGTAGGCCGCGGAGGCGAAGAACTTCTGGTGGAGCGCCACAAGGTGTTCCAGCGGATCGCGCAGGCAGTGGACGACGCGCGCACCCGGCAAGGCGAGCCGCAAAAAGCCGATGTAGCGATAGTTTGCCGGCATGGTGTCGACGACGATTCGATCCGCTGCCGCCGGGAGCCGCGCGAGGTAATCGCGTCCCAGCTGGGCGAAGGCATCGGCCGGAACGTCCTCCAGCCGGGCGTTCGGCCGATCGAGATGGTGCCGGGCGATGAACTCCCGCACCACCGCCCCCAGCGCCTCCTGCTCGCCCACCGCCGCAACGCGTGGATGCCGGCCGAGAATGTGCTCGATCGTGGTTTTTCCCGACCGCGGCAGGCCGACGATGAAGATCGGCGCCGGCGATTCCGGCGAGCGCGCCGGCAGCGGCGGCAGGGCCGAAAACAACCGGCCCAGCATCGCCATTTCGTCGAGTCGATCCGCGATGGCGAACGTGATCGCCGCTCGCTTCAACCGATTGCCCTCGGCAAAATGCCGGCATGCCTCGTCCCACCGGCCGAGGTCGTCGAAGCCGCGGCCCAGGGCGAAGCCCAGATGCATCCGTTGCTCGGCCGTCGCCGCGGGATCGCTGTAGAGCCGCCGCATCGCGGCCATTTCCGCATCGTCCGAGGTGCGCCGCACCATCATCGAAAGCGTCCGCCAGGCTTCGGCGAATCCGGGATCGAGGGCGAGCGCGCGCCGGGTCGCCGCGGCCAGCTGGTCAAGGCGCGGCAATGTCTCGTGGGCCACCGCGAGCGCTGCACGATTGGCCTCGAGGGCGGCCGCGCGATCGGTGCCGGCGTAGCGGGCGGCCGCGAGGGCGAAGCGGGCCTCGAGCAGCTTCGGCGCAAGCGCGATGGCCCGCGCCGCGATATCGGCCGCTTCCGCGGCCCTCCCCTGCCGCAGCCGAAGGCCGCTCAGCTGCACGAGCACGCCCGCATCGCCCGGCCTGAGCCTCGCCGCGCGCTCGAAGTTCTGCGCTGCCACTGCGGTTTTCCCCATCGCCTCGAGGGCGACCCCAAGCAACGGATAGGCGGCAGCATTCTGAGGGTCGCGCGCCAGCGCGTCCCGGTAGCTTTGCACCGCTTCGGCAAGGCGTCCCGCCTTGTGCAGCGCCATCCCCTGCTTGAGCAGATCGCCTGCGGTCGGCGAATGAGGCGGTTTGGCGGCGGTCATCGGGCTGCTGGAATGGCGGGAGGTGCCCGTGTATAGCCCGGCCATGACCTCGCAAACCAGCAAGTCCATCCTCATCAGCGGCGCGACCTCCGGCATCGGGCGCGCGGCGGCGCTCGGCTTTGCCCGCGCGGGCTGGCGCGTGGGCGTCTGTGGACGCCGGAGCGATCAGCTCGAGGCGGTGCGCGCGGAGGGAAACCTCGCCTTTGCGCAGGCCTGCGACGTGACCGATCCGGACGCCGTGGCACGCTTTTTTGCGGCGGCGCGGGCGGAGATCGGCCCGCTCGACGTCGTCTTCAACAATGCCGGCGCGTTTGCCCCGCAGGCAGTGTTCGGCGATCTTGACATCGCCACCTGGCGGCGCATGATCGACGTCAACCTCAACGGCGCGTTCTACTTCGCCCGCGAGGCGTTCCGCGCCATGCGCGCGCAGGCGCCACAGGGCGGACGGATCATCAACAACGGATCGATTTCCGCCCACGTCCCGCGCCCCCAGTCGGCCTCCTATACCGCGAGCAAGCACGCCATCACCGGCCTCACCCGGGCCATCTCCCTCGATGGAAGGGTGTTCCACATCGCCTGCGGACAGATCGATATCGGCAACACCGCCACCGATATGACGGCGAACATGGGAACCGGTGCGCTGCAGGCGGATGGCACGACGCATGTAGAACCGCGTTTCGACGTCCGGCACGTGGTCGAGGCGCTGCTCTACATGGCCAATCTGCCGCTCGACGTGAACGTCCAATTCATGACGGTGATGGCCACCACGATGCCCTACATCGGCCGCGGCTGACGATGCCGAACGGTACGTTGTTCCAGATCGCGGACGAACTTGAGCCGCTGCGAGCTCTGCAGCTGGCGCGTCACGGTCCTGGCGAGTACTACTTGTCCATCCGGCAGAATGCAGACGTGTACGTTCGACTGGGGGCCTGGCGTGCACTTGTCGAGGGCGGGCACTTGATTGCGCGCGACGACTTGTGGCCGGAGCTGCTGGAGATGTGCCGTTTCGCAGGCCTGCGCTTCCGCGCCTTCCAGTTCTTCGAACATGACGTGCTGGAACACGAGATGGCGGAACGCGCCGCCGCGATGGAAGCGCCATCCCTTGCGAACGCGATGACGCGACTGGCCTCGGCAGACCAAAACCTGCCAGCTGCCATCGACGCAGCAGGCGAATGCTATCTCGCGAGCGGCAATATGGCGTTCTTCGATCGCGCCATGAGTCTTGCAGATGCAGCGGGAGGCTGGCGCCTGTCGCTGCCCTGGGCGCTGCGGCTGCTCCTGGTCAATCCAAACAATTGGACATTCCACCAACGGGTTTTTGAAAACCTCCAGGCGGTCAGCCGCCCCGACCTCCTCAAGGAATACGCCAAAGTGCTTCGCGAATGGTCGCCACACCCCCCGATGGCCCACCTGTTCGAGGCCGCGGGGGCGCTGAAGCTCGGCGACCCTGAGACGTGTCTGAAGCAACTCGAAGCCTTCGAGCGCGCACTCCGTGAAAATAAGCCCGTCCTGGCGCTCTACAGGTCTTCAGCGATGCGACTGCAGGCCGAAGCACAGGAGCAGCTGGGACGATACGGCGAGGCTTATCAAAGCTTTGTCGCCATGAATGCGTCTCAGGTCAACCCGGGTGGTGCCGACGCCGAGCGCTTCTATGTGTCCACCCTCGCTAAGAGGGATCTGCGCATACCGCCGCTTCCTCCCGATGGGCGGACCGACGTCGTGCAAATGCTGGGATTTCCCCGCTCCGGCACAACCCTCCTGGAAAACGTCCTGTCGGCCCATCCTCTCATCGAGACGTTCGAGGAGGTGCCCGCACTTCGCGTCGCGACGGAATGGCTCGAAGAGATGATCACAGGCGCACGTCCGCTTCCCAACAGCGAACGTGTCGACCGCGAACTTGCTCCCTTCCTGGCCGCCCGCGAAAAGTACTATGACGAGATCGAGCGTCTGCGCCAGAAACGCGCTGCGCGAATGCTGGTCGACAAGATGCCGCTGCGATCGAGCGAAGCTGCGTATATTGGGCGGCTGTTCCCCCAATGGCGATACGTTTTCTCGATCCGGCATCCTTTCGACGTCGTGCTCAGCGGCTTTAAGCAGACCTTTACCCTCAACAACGCGATGGAGAACTTCCGTACGATCGAGAACGCGCTCCGCATGTACGACTTCACCATGACCCAATGGTTCGACGTGCACTCGCTCGACGACCGCGCCGTCCACTACGTTCGTTACGACGAGCTCGTCACGGACTTCGAACCGACGACAAGAGCCGCCCTGGAGTTTCTTGGTGTCGAATGGGACGATGCCGTCCGGCAGTTTGCCGAAGCAGCCGGACAGCGGCGAGCGCGGACACCAAGTTACGCGAAGGTGCGGCAAGGGCTATCGATTGGCGTGCAAAGCTCGTGGCGGAAATATGGATTCCTGTTCCAGTCGGGCGCCGCCGAGCCCGTGCGCAAGTGGGTTCGATTTCTGGGGTATGACGCGGATTGAACGAAACCGTTGAGCTCGCCCTGGGGACGGAGACCCTCGCCGTCCTCTCCGGCGCACGGAAGAGTGCGTTGGAATATTATCGTCCCCTGCTGGCGAGCGGCGACCCCGTCCTCGCCGTTGCGGCGGGGATGGAGTTGATCGACAGGGATCAACTCCCATTTCGCGAGTACCGGAGGATCGCGGAACTCTCGCTCTATGGGGCGATCAGAAACCGGGCGCTCGACTTCTTTGGTGACAAGGCAGATCGGGACCTCCTGGGCATGGTCGCATCACTTGCCGCGGAGCCCGAAACCATTGCCGAGAGCGCCGCGATGCGCGCCGAGCTCGCCGGAAACGGATCTGCGGCCTGCGCGGCATATCGCCGGCTCTATCTCGCGACCGGCAAGGTCGATGCCCTCGTTCGTGAACTCGACCAAACATACAAGGCCCTCGGTCCGACGGCGGCAATTCCCGTGGCTGCACGAAATCTTGTCATGCGCCCGCACGAAGCTACGAGGGCCCTGCGCCTCTTTCAGCTCTGCCTCGATGCGATGCGACCCGACCTGATCGAGGCCGTCGCCGGGCAGTTCGCGGCTCTCGGATTGCATCTGCGCGTGGCGGCGATCTATCTGTCGTGGTCGCTGTTTGTGCGCGGTGACCCCAAGTCAGCGCTGGCGAGGCTCAGGGAAGCCTTCACCCTACCGGCGCCCGCTGCGATCGCTGGGGACCTCACAAAATCGGCGCAGCGTCTCACAGCCGAGATCTTCGACAAGCTGGGTCGCCGTAGGGAGTCCTATACGGCTTACCTCGAGCTCAACGCGGCCGGCGGCAAGGGGCAGACAGCATCGTCCTTCGCGCAACGCATGCGCAGCGTCGCGGCGACGCCCGTCCCGGCTTTGCCCAGGGAGGATCGATCGCGCTGGTTCACGATGACGGGCTTTCCGCGCTCCGGCACGACGCTGCTCGAGAATGCGCTCGCGGTCCATCCCGCGATCGAGACCTTCGAGGAGCTGCCGACGCGCGCCGCGATGCAGCTCTATCTCGACCGCATGTTGCCGCGCGCCAGGTCGATGCAGGATCGCATCTC
The DNA here is from genome assembly GCA_964428685.1 of uncultured Devosia sp. GTDB lineage: Bacteria > Pseudomonadota > Alphaproteobacteria > Rhizobiales > Devosiaceae > Devosia_A. The sequence continues at coordinate 5,446 of CAYRZM010000314.1, forward strand.
TGCTTTCGTCGAGGCGCGGCGGCGCTATTATCTCGAGATGGAGCGGCGGCGGGCCAAGCCCGATGCCACCACCTTCATCGACAAGTCCCCGATCCGCTCCGCCGATGCCGGTTTCATCGCCAAGGCCTTCCCCGATCACCGCTATGTCTTTTCGATCCGCCACCCCTTCGACGTCGTCCTCAGCTGCTTCCGGCAGGCGATTGCGCCGGACATGGCGATGGATGGCTTCCGCACCATCGAGAGCGCGGTGGCACTCTATGATTTCACCATGACGCAGTGGTTCGCGAATTTCCGCCGCGACGATCCGCGGGTCCACTATCTGCGCTACGACGACCTGGTGACGGCGTTCGAGCCGAGCCTGCGGGGCGTGCTGGGCTTCCTCGGTCTCGAATGGGACCCGGCGGTGGCCGATTTCGCGGCTGCGGCCGAGAAGCGGGCCAGCAGGACGCCGAGCTACCAGAAGGTGCGGCAGGGGCTCTCGATCGGCGTCCAGACGAGCTGGCGCAACTACGATTTCGTGTTTCGTGAGCCGGTGGCGAAGCCGCTCCACAGATGGGCCGAATTCTTCGGCTATCCCACGACCTGATGACGCCGCTGCCTGAAGCGCTCGCGCCTCTTGCCATCCTCCGCACCGCGCGGAGCAATGCGGCGCAGTACTACGCACCGCTGCTCGAGGCTGCGGACGAGGTGGCGCGCATCGGGGCGTGGACGGCCATCCTCGATCGCAACGAGCTGAGCTACGCGCAATATCCCGTGGTGCTCGCCCTTTGCGGCAACCCCGGCATTCGCCGGCGCGCCTTCCGGCACTTCATGACGTGGTGGGATTACGACTGGGCCGCCAAGGCGGCGGCGGTCGGGCCGGCGGGCGAGGCGGAAGCGGAAGCGGCGGCGATGGCGGCCGAACTTGCGGCCGATCCCGAGGCGCGCGTTGCCGCGCAGCGGACCCTCTACATCGCCACCGGGCGGGCGGAGCTCCTCGGCGGCCTCGTGCCGCTGACCGAACGCGCCGCCGGCTGGCGGTCGGCCCTGCCGGTGGCCGTGACCCTCGTTGTCCTCAATCCGCACGATCCCAACGCCGTGCTGCAACTGCTGGCACTCGTCCACGCTGCGCGGCAGCCCGAGCTGATCGATGCCATCGTCGCTCTGCTCGGCGAGGTCGGACTCCATGCGGCCCCTGCCCTCGCCTACAGCGCCGCGTCGCAGCTCATCAAAGGCAATTTTGCGGGATGCCTGCAGACACTCGGGCGGCTCGGCGCCATGCGCATCGCGCGGCCCGACGTCGGGGCAGCGCTGCGCACGCTTGCGGCGCAGCTCAACGCCGAGGCCCTCGAGGGCCTGGGCGACACCCGCAGGGCCTATGCGGCCTACGTCGAGCTCAACAAGATCGACACCGGCAAGCGCCACGATCTCGGGGAGTTCGAACGAACGATCCTCGGCGATGCCGCGCTGCCGGTGCCCCCACTCCCGCCCGACCCGCGGACGGAGGCGTTCGTGATGACCGGCTTCCCCCGCTCGGGCACTACCCTCCTCGAGAATGCGCTGGCGGCGCATCCGCTGGTCGAGACCTTCGAGGAGGTACCGTCGTGGAGCAGCATGCAGCTCCACCTCGACCTCACGCTGCCCACGTTGCCGCCCGGGGCCGATACGGTGCCGGTCTATCTTCGCACCCGCGCACGCTACTACGCGGAAATCGACCGGCTGCGGCGAAAACCCGCCGCGCGGGCACTGGTCGACAAGATGCCGATGCGGTCGGCGGAGGCGGCGTTCCTCATCAAGCTGTTTCCCGAAAAGCGGTTCATCTTTTCGATCCGCCACCCCTATGACGTGGTGCTGAGCTGCTTCAAGCAGCAGTTCGTGCGCAACATGGCGATGGAGCATTTCCGCACCTTCGAGGGCGCGGTGAAGCTTTACGACTTCACGATGAGCCAGTGGTTCGCGGTGCATGGCTTCGACGATCCCAAGGTCCATTACCTGCGCTACGATACGCTGGTGACGGACTTCGAGGCGGCCATGCGCGGCGCGCTCGATTTCCTCGAGGTGGGCTGGGACCCCGCGGTTCTCGGCTTTGCGCAGAGAGCCGAAACGCGCGGCGCCCGCACCCCGAGCTACCAGAAGGTGCGGCAGGGACTTTCCATCGGCGTGCAGTCGAGCTGGCAGAAATATGGATTCCTGTTCCAGTCCGACGCGGCCAAACCGTTGCGCAAGTGGGTGGAGCACTTCGGGTACAGCGCACCCTAGGTGCGACAACACGGCCCCATCACAAGCCCGTGACATCGTTATCTCCCGAGGCCGCGGCGCGGTAGCATCGTGTGCCTTCTCCCGGGCGCCACGCGACTGACCTCGATGCCTGCTCTTCCGGCCGCTCTGGCGGCCCTCTCGATACTCGACCATGCGCGCGACAAGGCGGCGGATTACTACGCGCCGCTGCTCGCGAGCGACGACGACCTGCTTCGCGTCGGCGCCTGGTGCGTGCTGCTCGAGCGCGAGGAGGTCACGCCGGCGCAGTATCCACGGGTGATCGAGCTCAGCCGGCACGGGGCCATCCAGGGGCGGGCGTTCCGCTTTTTCCAGTCGAACTGGGAGCACGAGCTGGCGGCCACCGCTGCCGCCAAGATCGCATCGACCGAGACGGCCGCGGACACGCTGGCGCGGCGGGCAGACCTTGCCTGCGATGATGCCGGGGCGGTGGAGGCTCTTCGTTATCGCTTTCTTGCGACCGGCCGGTTCGACGTGCTCGCGGGGATGGTGGCACGACAGGAACAGGCCGGCGGCTGGCGCGGCGCATTGCCGATGGCCGTCGATGTGCTGGTGCTTGGGCCGCACGATCCGATGGCCGCCGACCTCCTGCTGCGCCTGCTCCACGATGCCCGGCAGCTCGACCTGCTGGAGGCGGTGCTGGCGCTGCTTTGCAGGAACGATCTGCATCCCTACCTGGTCACCCTCTATGACGCGGCACTGGCGCTCGCCAAGGGGGACGCGGGCCGCTGTCGCGAGGGCCTCGCCGCGGTCAACGCGATGCGCCCGCCGCGTCCCGACTTGCTCGGCAAGATCCGCCCGTTCGCGCTCCGGCTCAATGCCGAGGCGATCGAGGCTCAGGGCGACTACAAGGGCGCCTATCAGGCCTTTGCCGACCTCAACCGCGCCGACGCCGGCAAGCCGATTCCGCTCGAAGATTTCGGCAGAGCGGTGCTGGCGGCGGCGGCGCAGGAGATTCCGCCTCTCCCGCCCGATCCGAACCCCAACCATTTCGTGATGACCGGGTTTCCGCGGTCGGGGACGACGCTGCTGGAGAACGCGCTGGCGGCGCATCCACGGATCGAAACGTTCGAGGAAATCCCGAACGTCTCCAGCATGCAGCTCTATCTGGACCGCGCGCTGCCGGCGGCGAGTTCAGAGGCCGAGAGGGTCGCGGCGGCGATCGAAGCGCGGCAGCGCTACTACGCGGAAGCCGCCCTGCGGCACCGCAAGGTCGCGGCCGACATCTTCATCGACAAGATGCCGATGCGCTCGGCCGAGGCTGGGCTGATGCTCAAGATGTTCCCCGACAAGCGCTACATCTTTTCGATCCGGCATCCGTTCGACGTCGTCCTCAGCTGCTTCAAGCAGCAGTTCTCGCGCAACATCGCGATGGAGCATTTCCGCACCTTCGAGGGGGCGGTGAACCTCTACGATTTCACGATGACGCAATGGTTTGCGGTGCACGGGCTCGACGACGCCCGCGTGCACTACCTGCGCTACGACGAGCTGGTGACGCATTTCGAGCCGGCGATGCGGGCTGCACTGGCCTTTCTCGGCGCCGAGTGGGACGACGCGGTGCTCGACTTCGCCGCGGCGGCGGAGAACCGCTATGCCCGTACGCCGAGCTACCAGAAGGTGCGGCAGGGGCTGTCGCTCGGCGTGCAGTCGAGCTGGCAACACTATGGATTCCTGTTCCAGTCGCCGGCGGCGCGGCCCCTGTTCCGCTGGGCCGAGTTCTTCGGCTATCCGACCCGGCTCGCCGCCTAGGCCTTCATCACCGCGATATTGAACAGCGGGTTGTTGCCGAGGGCGGCGAATAGGCGGACCCAGAGCGGCAGCAGCTGCTCGGCGGCGCGGGCGCTGGTGATGTCACCGAGGTCGATGATCGACTGCCAGCCGAGGCTGCGCAGGAAATCCATGACCTTGCCCTTGGCACGCTGATCGTTGCCGGAGACGAAGACCGTGTGCGGGCCGGGGACGCGCGCGGGGGCGATCATCACTTCGGCATTCACGGTGTTGAGCGACTTGACCACGAACGTGTCGGGCAGCGCGCGCTGGATCTGTTCGGCGAGAGAGTCGGTGTTGGAGACCGACAGGTGCGGCGGAAAGCCGGCGGAGAAATCGAGGGGGTTGGCAAGGTCCAGAAGCACCTTGCCCCTAAGCTGGGCGGCAAGGCCGGAGAGCGTTGCGAGCGACGTGTCGCCGCGGGTGCAGTTGATAACCATTTCGCCGTGGGCGGCGGCGTCGGCGAAGGTGCCGGCGTTGCCGCCGGTGCGCTTTGCAAAGCCCACCACCTTCTCGTTGTCGGCGGAACGCGCGCCCATCATCACGTCGTGGCCGAGCGCGACCAGCTTGGCCGCGACGGTCTGGCCGGCCGCGCCGGTCCCCAACACACCGATCTTCATCGCCTTCTCCTGCTGCGGCCTTCCTAACAGTCCGAGCGGAAAAGCGAATTCACAATCTGGCTAACGCGCCCAGGCGGTCTCGCCGGCGATGATCGTGCGCTGTGGCGCGAGATCGTCGCCCAGATGGACCAGATCGGCGCGCAGCCCTTGTGCCAGGCTGCCGCGTTCGCCGGCGACACCGAGCGCCTGCGCCGGATAGAGGGAGGCCATGCGCAGGGCTTCCTCGAGCGGCAGGCCGAGGGTGCGATGCACGTACGCCACGGCGTCCGCCATGGTCAGGTCGGCGCCGGCGAGCGTGCCGTCGGCAAGGCGCAGGGCGCCGTTGCGGCGGTACACGGTGCGTCCGGTGAGCGTGAATTCGGCGACGTCGGTGCCAGTGGGCGACATCGCGTCGGTGACGAGGAAAATCCGTCCCGGCGGCCGCTTGGCGCGGAGCGCGACGGCGATGGTCGCGGCATCGACGTGGATGCCGTCGGCGATGAGGCCGGCCCAGAGCGTGCCCAGCTCCAGCGCCGCGCCGACGACGCCCGGCTCGCGATTGCCGAGCTGGCTCTGGGCGTTGAAGAGGTGCGTCACCATGCGCGCCCCGGCTTCGGCGGCGGCACGGACCTGCGCGAAGCCGGCGTCGGAGTGGCCGATGCTGACGACGATGCCGGCCTCGACCATCCGCGCGATCTGGTTGGGCGGCACGGTTTCGGCGGCAACGGTCGTCAGGAGGTTCGGCAGTTTCCCGCGTGCCGCGACCAAGGCCGCAAGGTCGGCTTCCTCCATCGGCCGGATCAGCGCCGGATCGTGCGCGCCTTTTCGCGCCACGCTCAGATGCGGACCCTCGAGATGGAGGCCGAGAAAACCGGGAACCTGCGCGGTGGTCGCGGCGGCGCCGGCGGCGACCGCGGCTGCGGTCTTTTCGCGCGTATCGGTCACCAGCGTCGGCAGGCAGGCGGTCGTGCCGTAGCGGGCAAAGGTGGTGCAGATGGTGCGGATGGCAGCGAGGTCGGGCGTGTCGTTGAGGAGCGCCCCGCCGCCGCCATTGACCTGCAGGTCGATGAAGCCGGGCGCGAGGATGCCGCCACCCAGGGCGACGCGCGTCGCGTCGGTCGGCGAATCCGCCGCGATGATCCCCTCGATGCGGGCGCCATTGACGACGAGCGCCGAGCGCTCCCACCAGAGCTCGCCGTCGAAGATGCGGGCGCCGGTATAGGCGATGCGGCCGGTCATACGGTTTGCGTGATCTTGTTGAGATGCGGCGGCCGGTCGGGATCGAGACCGCGCTGCCGCGAGAGAGCTTCGGCAAAGGCGTAGAACGACACGATCAGCGGCAGAGCGTCGGTGATCGGGTGCCCGGTCGCGATTGCGGGAAGCTGCGCCGCGACGGCGGTGCGCGTGGTGGTCGCGAGCACCGTCGCGCCCTGCCCCGCGAGGCGGTCGGCGATTTCGGCGACCCCCGCCTCGCCGGCGTCGCGCGACGCGAGCGCCAGCACCGGGAAGCCCGCCTCGACGATGCGCGCCGGGCCGTGGAGCACTTCGGCGGCGCTGTAGGCCTCGGCGTGCATGCCGCAGGTCTCCTTGAACTTCAGCGCGGCTTCCTCGGCAATGGCGAGAGCGGGCCCGCGGCCCAGCACGTAGAGCGAGTTCCGGCCCTTGAGCGCGGCCATTAGCGGCGTCCAGTCGCGGGTGATGGCTTTGCCGAAAAGATCGGGCAAGACCTGGAGCGACGCCAGCAGCGCCTTGTCCTCGGCCCAGTGGCCGAGGATCGCGAGGCCGGCGACGACGGAGCTCACAAAACTCTTGGTGGCGGCGACCGACTGCTCCGGGCCGGCGCTCAGATCAATGGCGAGGTCGGCGGCGCCGGCGAGCGGCGAGCCGGTGGTGTTGGTCAGTGCCACGCTGTAGGCGCCGTTGCGGCGGGCCGACTGCGCCATCGCCACGATGTCGGGGCTCTTGCCCGACTGCGAGATGGAGAGCGCGACGCAGCCGTCAAGGTGCAGCTCGCGGCCGTAGATCGACATGATCGAGGGGCCGATCGAAGCCACCGGCACTCCGGCCACGAGCTCGATCGCGTATTTGAGGTAGGAGGCGGCGTTGTCCGACGAGCCGCGGGCGATGGTCGCGACCATCACCGGCGACTGCCGGCGCAGCGCGGCACCGGCTTCGGCCAATGCCGCCGCCTGGTCGGCGAGAAGGCGTGCGGTGGCCTCGGGGATCTCCTCGATCTCGCGGCGCATGAAGGTCATGTCGGTGCTCATCAGCGGCCCGATGCCAGGCGCAGCTCGGCGACGAAGTCGTAGGTGTCGCCGCGATAGACGGAGCGGGTAAACTCGACGACCCGCCCCGACGACAGGTACGAGGTGCGCTCGATGTGGAGGCTCGCCACGCCGGGCGCGACTTCGAGCAGCGCGGCGTCGTCGGGTTCGAGGCTCACCGCCCGGATGCGCTGGATGGCGCGCACCGGCCGGTTGCCGGATTTGTCGAGATGTGCGTAGAGCGACGTTCCAACGGCCTCGGGGTCGGGCAGGATGCTGGCGGCCAGCGCCGCGCGCTCGATGGCGAGCGGCGTGTCGCCGGAGATGCGCAGGCGGGCGACGCGGGCCACCATCTCACCCGACGACAGGCCGAGCGCCACCGTCTCTTCCGGCGACGGCGCATAGAGGCCGCGGTCGAGCCAGTCCGAACGCACCGCCATGCCGCGGCGCGCCATGTCTTCGGCAAACGAGGTGAGCTGGCTGAGCGACTGCTCGACGCGATGCGGATGCGGCGCCACGAACGTGCCCGAGCCATGCCGCTGGATAAGCACGCCATCGCGGACCAGGTGCTGCACGGCCTTGCGCACGGTGACGCGCGAGATGTCGACGCGCGCCGCGAGGTCGCGCTCGGACGGCAGGGCGTCGCCGGGCCGGATGGCACCCCGCTGCACCGCATCCTCGATCCAGCGCTTGAGCTGCAGATAGAGCGGGCCACCGGGCGGCAGCGTGATCGATTCGGAGCCGAACAAGGCGTCGGCGGCATCAGCCATTGCTGCCTCTTGATTTACCGGCGGGGGCACCGCTGCCACTCCGTCGGGAGTCTCCCACCCGCATGATACCAATAAAATACCATTTGCCAATCAGATTTCGTGCCGTCGACTCCGCCGCCGGAAGTGCTGGCAGACTTGCGTTTTCACGGCTCAGCCGAGGCCTTCCGGCACACAAAATCAGCACGCGCTGGACAAGTGGTATTTTTTTGGCATTAATGTCATCGACAAGGAGCGTTGATGCCGCAGGCCGGTTTCGACTTCGCAGATCTGGGACCCTCGCCGCACCGTGCGGAGGCGTCCGCCATTCCCTGTCGCCCCTCCTCCCCGAGACTAGCCCTTGCCTCGCGCAGCGGCAAACCAACCCACGGGACCGTCTGAGCGTCGATGCCCGCGGCCAGCGCACTTCCACGGACTGAGGCGATGGTCGATGGCTCGGCCGGCCTCGACACCTGGAGCGACGAGCGCATCCTCAGCGCCCTGCTCGAGGGCCAGCGCCGCGCGGTCGCCTCGGTCGAAGCGGCCATCCCCGCCCTGTCGCGCGCGGCGCGGCTCGGTGCGGCGGCGCTCGGAGCGGGTGGCCGGCTGATCTATCTGGGCGCCGGCAGCCCTGCCCTCATTTCGCTCGGCGATGCGCTCGAAATCCCCCAGACCTACGGCATCGCCCACGACCGGATCGTGCTGGTGCTGGCGGACGGCGAAGGCATCGCCAAGCGCCTCAACGGGGTGCGCGAGGACAGCGCCAGCGAAGCGCGCGCGGACATGCTGGCGCAGCGCGTCGGAACCGGCGACTGCGTGATCGCAACTTCGGCCAGCGGCTCGACGCCCTACACCGTGAGCGGACTCTCGACCGCGCGCGAAGCCGGCGCGAAGACGGTGGCGATTTCCGGCAATGCGGGCGCCCCGCTCTTTGCCTTCGCGGACGTCGCGGTGCTGCTCGATGCGGGGGCGGAGGTGATCTCCGGCTCGACCCGGATGGGCGCCGGCACCGCGCAGAAGGCGGCGCTCAACATGCTCTCGACCCTGATCGGGGTCCGGCTCGGCCACGTTTACGACGGATTGATGGTCAACCTGAAAGCCGACAACGCCAAGCTGCGCGGGCGCGCGGCGCGGATCGTCACAACCATTACGGGAGCGAGCGCCGAAACGGCTGCACACGCTCTCACGACATCGGGCGGCGAGGTCAAGCCCGCCATCCTGATCGCGGCCGGGGCAAAGAGCCTGGCCAGCGCCGAGGAGTTGCTCGGCGCTACCAAAGGAAATGTGCGTGAAGCGCTTGCACGGCTGAGCGATGCGCGCCCATCATGACACGAGATCGCCGCCGGGAGCGGAGATGAACAGGAAGGACTGCCACAAATGAAGTTCCAGAAGACGTTGTTGCTGTCGGGCGCCGCGCTGGCGCTCGCGGTGAGCGCGGGAGCGGCCCTGGCCGACCCCGTGAACCTGACGATCGAGAGCTGGCGTACGGATGATGCCTCGGTGTGGACCGACACGATCATCCCGCTGTTCGAGAAGTCGCATCCGGACATCAAGGTCACCTATTCGCCGACCAATGCGCCCGACTACAACGCCGCGCTCAATGCCAAGCTGGCCGGCGGCACCGCGGGCGACATCATCATCTGCCGTCCGTTCGACCAGTCGCTCAGCATGTTCAAGGCCGGCCAGCTGCTCGACCTGACCAACCTGCCGGGAATGGAAAACTTTGCCGACAGCACCAAGGTCGCCTGGCAGACCGACGACGGCAAGTCGACCTTCTGCCTGCCGATGGCCTCGGTCATCCACGGCTTCATCTACAACACGGACGCCTTCGCCAAGGTCGGCATCACCACCCCGCCGGCGACGATGGCCGACTTCCATGCCGACCTCGACAAGATCAAGGCCGACGGCACCTACACCCCGATCGACCTGGGCACCCACGACCAGTGGGAAGCCGCGACCATGGGCTGGGAGAACATCGGGCCGAACTACTGGAAGGGCGAGGACGGCCGCAAGGCACTCATCGCCGGCACGCAAAAGCTGACCGATGCCGACTGGGTCGCTCCGTTCAAGGAACTCGCGACCTGGGGTCCGTATATGGGTGACGGCTACCAGGCCCAGACCTATTCGGACAGCCAGAACCTGTTCTCGCTGGGCAAGGCCGCGATCTATCCGGCCGGCTCGTGGGACATCCCGACCTTCGAGAAGGCCAACCCGGACCTCAAGTTCGCGGCCTTCCCGCCGCCGGTCCCCAATGCGGGTGACAAGTGCTACATCTCCGACCAGCTCGACCACGCCGTCGGCATCAACGCCGCCAGCAAGAACATCGACGCTGCCAAGACCTTCGTGACCTGGATGGCCGGTGACGACTTCGCTGCGGCTTACGCCAACGCGCTGCCGGGCTTCTTCGCCCTCACTAGCCACAAGGTCGAGGTGAAGGATCCGATCGCCGCGCAGTTCCTCTCCTGGCGCCAGAATTGCGCCTCGACGATCCGCGCGACCTACCAGATCCTGAGCCGCGGCACGCCGAACCTCGAGAACGACAGCTGGGCTGAATCGGCCAACGTGCTGAACGGCACCGATACGCCGGAAGCCGCTGCCAAGAAGCTGCAGGACGGTCTCGACAGCTGGTACAAGCCGGGCCAGTCGTAAGGCCTGACGCAATCGGCCGGGCCGCGTTCCGTCGCGGCCCGGCCAGTCCGCAACCACAGGGGGCACCAGGTTGACCGACGTCTCGTCGCCGCCGCCGCGCAAGCCGGTCCGCTGGCACATCGCGGTGTTCCTCGCCCCCGCGGCGATCGTCTACACGATCCTGATGATCATCCCGCTCCTGTCGACGCTGCAGGCCTCGACCATGACCGGGGACGCCACCCACCGCGCCTTCATCGGGCTGGGCAACTTCATCACCCTCCTCACCGATCCGCGCTGGTCGGCGACGTTCTGGAACGCGCTGCGCAACAACGTCTATTTCTTCGCCATCAACATGCTGGTGCAGAATCCCATCGGCATCCTGCTGGCGGCGCTCCTGAGCAATCCGGCGCTGCGGCTGCGCGGCTTCTACCGCACCGTGATCTTCATCCCGACGATCCTGAGCTTCGTGATCGTCGCCTTCGTGTGGAAGCTGCTGCTCTCTCCCCTCTGGGGCGTGGCGCCGATGATCATGAAGTTTTTCCACATCGGCCAATTGTTCCAGCCGGTGCTGGGCAAGGAGCAGTTCGCGCTGACGACGCTGAGCCTGGTCTCGGTGTGGCAGTATGTCGGCGTGCCGATGATGCTGTGCTATGCGGCGCTGCTCTCCATTCCCGACGAGGTGCTCGAGGCGGCCGAATGCGACGGCATCACCGGCTGGAGCCAGTTCTGGAAGATCCAGCTGCCGCTGATCCTGCCGACGATCGGCATCATTTCCATCCTCACCTTCGTGGGCAACTTCAATGCCTTCGACCTGGTGTATTCAGCGCAGGGCGCGCTGGGCGGTCCGAACTTTTCGACCGACCTCCTGGGCACGTTCCTGTTCCGCACCTTCTTCGGCAACCAGCTGCAGATGGGCGATCCCAACATGGGATCGGCCGTGGCCACGGTGATGTTCCTGATCATCCTAGCGGGTGTGTGCGTCTATCTCTTCGGCATCCAGACGCGGCTCCGCCGCTACCAATTCTAGGGCCGGGCGATGGCCAAGGCCCGCAACTCGGTGTTCCGCAGCGTCGCCTCGCACGCGATCCTTCTCACCTACACCTTCATCGCCCTCGCGCCGGTGATCGTGATCGTGATGAACTCGTTCAAGAAGAAGCTGGTGATCTTCAGCCAGCCCCTGCTGCCGCCCATCCCGGGGAGCTTCGACCCCGTGGGCTACGTCACGGTGTTCTCGCGCGGCAACTTCCCGCTCTACTTCTTCAACTCGATCGTGGTGACGGTGGGCACGGTGTTCTTCGTGCTGCTGTTCGGCGCCATGGCCGCGTTCGCGCTGAGCGAATACCGCTACCGGCTCAACACGCTGGTCGGGCTCTACCTGTCGATCGGCATCATGATCCCGATCCGGCTGGG
>CAYRZM010000315.1:0-1960 GCA_964428685.1 uncultured Devosia sp.
GTCGGCATGTCGCTGGCGGGCGTGATGATCGGCCTGGCGGTCACGCACACGCCGTTCTCGATGATCATGACCGGCCTCGGCATCGTGGCCCTCGCCGGAATCGTGGTGAAGAACGGCATCGTGCTCACCGACACCTACAACCACTACAACCGCGACGACGGGGTCGAGCCGGTGAAGGCCATGCTCATCACCGTCAGCCAGCGCGTGCGTCCGGTGCTGCTCACCGCCACGGTGACTGCGCTCGGCGTGATCCCGATGGCGCTCAACATCGAGTTCGATTTCATCGGACGCGAGATCACCGTGGGCGGCCTGGCCGGCACGTGGTTCGTGGCGCTGTCGCAGGCGCTGGTTTCGGGCCTCTTCGTGTCGACGACACTGACGCTGGTCATGGTGCCGGTGATGATCGTGGCGCCAAAGGTGGCGGGTCACCAGGTCGGCTGGTTCTTCGCAACGCTCTGGGCGCTGCCCGGCCGGGCGTTCCGTGCCGTGTTCCGCCGCCGCGCCAAGGCGGTGACGCCCGAGGGCGAAATGGTGGACGTTCCCACCGGGACGGCCCAGCTCCCTTCGCCGGCCGATGAAGAGCAGGAAGCGACACGGCACGCGGCCGAATAAGCGTTGCGCAGTGTTCCGACTGGAAAGGCCCGGATCACTCCGGGCCTTTTGATTCAGGGCGCGAGACCGAAGCGCTGGGCGAGGCCGGCGAGCACAGCCTCGAGGCCGACCTCGAACCATTCGTCGGGGTGGAAGGCGAGCGACATCTTGCCGACGAACTCGGCCACGGTGCCGTCGCCGATGGCGGCGGTCATCTGCGGAAAATCCGCTGCGTTCATATGGCCGCTCACGAAGTCGACGACGGAATCGAGCATGTCCTTGCCCCCCTCCTGCATCGAATCGCCCTCGATGGCGCGCAGTGCGTGGCCGAACACGTAGTCGTCGATGACGATCGTCATCGCGAGCTTGTCGTGGAAGCTGAGATTGGTCGGAGCCAGGGCCGCCAGCGACTGCTCGACATGGCGAAGCCCGTTGACCCCGGGCTGGCCGCCATTGGTCTGAATGCCCAGCGCCCAGGGATGCCGGCGATAGGCTTCGCGCGTCGCGCGGGCAATGGCGGCGAGACCCTTGTGCCACCCTGAATTGAGCACGGAGGGCGGCACGAGAATTTCGCCCATGACGATGTCCTCCATTGCCGCGAGCAGGTCCTCCTTGGTGCGCACGTAGTGATAGAGCGACATCGTGCCCCAGCCGAGCACCGCGGCGATCTTGCGCATCGAGACTTCCTCGAAGCCCTGCGCATCGGCGATGGCGACGCCCGCGGCAGCGATCGCGGCGGCATCGAGCGGCTTGCGCCCCCGGCGCCGCGCCTTCTCGGCGTCGCGCTTGCGGTGATGCTCGGAATGCACGCGCTGGAATTCGAGGGCCAGCCGCAGGTGCTCGGCTTCATCGCCGCGCCGCTTGGCCGCGCGCACGCGGCCCAGCAGCTCGAGCAGCGAAATCTGATCGTCGGGGCGATCCTGACTTGACACCCGTACACCGTACGACTATTCGTTCGTACATTGTACCAAAAGATGGCTGCCCCTGACCAGAGGGCTGCTCCACCTGCGAACGGGAGTTTTCGGGGATGACAGGTTACGACTCCAGCGTGGCCGTGGAAGCGGTGGATTTGCGCAAGCGGTTCGGCACTACGCAGGCGGCCGACGGCATCTGCCTCAAGATCGCGGCCGGCGCCGTGTTCGGGCTGCTGGGGCCCAACGGCGCGGGGAAAACGACCACCGTGCGGATGCTCACCACGCTGCTGAAGCCCGATTCCGGGACGGCGCGGGTGGCGGGGTTCGACGTCGTTTCTCGCTCTATGGATGTGCGCCGGCACATCGGTTTGGTGGGCCAATATGCGAGCGTGGACGAGCTGCTGTCCGGCCGGCAGAATCTGTTCATGATCGGGCGCCTGCATGGGCTCTCCGGC
>CAYRZM010000316.1:0-11270 GCA_964428685.1 uncultured Devosia sp.
TACAAGGGGGACATGGCGGGCTCGCCCTACCTCGCGCCGGAGGTGCTGACCAACGTCAACCACCAGATGGCGGTGATGCGCGAAGAATCCTTCGGTCCGGTGGTCGGGATCATGAAGGTGGCCGACGACGACGAGGCGATCACGCTGATGAACGACAGCCCCTACGGGCTCACCGCCTCGATCTGGACCGACGACCTCGATGCCGCCGCGCGGATCGGCGCGCGCGTCGAGACCGGCACGGTCTATGCCAACCGCTGCGACTATCTCGATCCGGCGCTGGTCTGGACCGGCGTCAAGGAAACCGGCAAGGGCGGCGCGCTCAGCGAGATCGGCTACCAGAACCTCAGCCAGCCCAAGAGCTACCACTTCAAGGTCGTGTGACGCCCATGCCCATCAAGTCCAACTGGAACTACCCCACCGCCATCCGCTTTGGCGCGGGCCGCATCGCGGAGCTGCCGGACGCGCTCAAGACCGTCGGGATCAAGAACCCGCTGTTCGTCACCGATGCCGGGCTCATCAGCCTGCCGGTGACGCAGAATGCACTGAAGCTCCTGAAGGACGCGGGGGTGCCTTTCGGGGTCTTTTCCGATGTGAAGCCCAATCCGCCCGGCGAGAATGTCGAGGCGGGCGTCACCATGCTGCGCGCCGGCAAGCACGACGGCGTCATTGCCTTCGGCGGCGGTTCGGGGCTCGACGTGGGCAAGACCATCGCCTTCATGGCGGGTCAGACGCGCCCGATCTGGGACTTTGAAGACATCGGCGACTGGTGGACACGCGCCGACAGCAAGGCGATCCTGCCGATCATCGCCGTGCCGACCACCGCCGGGACGGGCTCGGAAGTCGGGCGCGCCAGCGTCATCACCGATGCGTCGACCCACACCAAGAAGATCATCTTCCACCCGCTGATGCAGCCGAAGCTCGTGATCGCGGATCCCGAGCTCACCGTGGGCATGCCGCGCTTCATCACCGTGGGCACCGGCTTCGATGCTCTCGCGCACTGCCTCGAGGCCCATTGCGCGCCTGGTTATCACCCGCTCGCCGACGGCATCGGCGCCGAAGGCGTCCGCCTGGTGCTCGAGAACCTGCCCAAGGTCGTCGCCAACCCCAACGACATCGAGGCGCGGGGCAACATGCTGAGCGCCGCCATCATGGGTGCAACGGCGTTCCAGAAAGGGCTCGGCGCTATCCACTCCCTGTCGCATCCGATCGGCGCGCTCTACGACACGCACCACGGCACGACCAACGGCACGTTCATGCCCTATGTGCTCGTCGCCAACCGGGATGCCATCGAGGCCCGTATCGCCCGCCTTGCCGCCTATTGCGGCCTCACGCCGAGCTTCGACGCCTTCCTCAACGCGGTCCTTGCGCTGCGGACCACGCTGGGCGTGCCGCACTCGCTCCGGGACCTCAAGGTGCCCGGCGACCGCCGCGACGAAATCGGCGACATGGCCGTGGCCGATCCCTCCACCGGCACAAATCCAGTGACGCTCACCAAGGGGCTGGCGCTCGATATCTTCGACCGGGCGATGGAAGGCCGCGTCTGACGTCAGCCCTTGAGCTGGCGCATCGCGCCGGCCCAGTCCTCGAGGTGATGGACCGAGGCGAGCTTGCCGTCGCGCAGGGTGTGCACGTCGGTCGCCATGATGCGGAACGACCGCCCGGTGTGAGGCATGCCCATGAACTCTCCCGCGGGCGTGCCGCTCGCGGTGGAGCGCACGACGACGCGGTCGCCGCTCGCAATCACCTCGCGGATGTCCCAGCCGAGGTCGGGGATCGCCTTGCCGAACCCCACGACCTGCTGCGCGAACTGCTCGCGCGTTTTTCCGGCGTCGCCGTCCCCGCCATAGGACCGCCAGTCGGGCGTCGTGGCCCCGAGAATCAGCGCGGCCGCGTCCTTGGTGGCTGGGCGGTTGAGCGCATCGTAGAACGGCGCGACGATGGCGCGGGCGCGGATTTCGGCATCGCCCTCGCTCACGAGTTCATGAAAGCTCGCCGACATCGAGCTGCGATCGATCATCCGCATGAAGGCCTGCGACAGCTCCGAGGTGTCCCTGCGGCCGCCGGCCTTGGCGGCGGCGGGGTCGGCGTAGCGCAGGACCAGCAGCCAGCTGCCGTCCTCCCCCACCGTCGCCTCGCGGCGCTCGAGACCGGGCAGGCCCGGCGCCACTTCCGACTGGAAACGAGCGTTGAGGGCGCGGAACGCCGCCGGGTCGGCGCCCGGCGCGAGCCTGAACTGCACGATCTGAATTGCCGTCATCGCCGATCTCCCCTAAGTTGTGTGCTCAGGCACGCATATTAGTTGCGTGCGCACACAACTGTCAAGTGAAGGTCCGATGACGGCGAACGACGGCGATTTCACCGAGCTCGAAATAGATGCCTGGGGCGGCCTCTTGGGGCTGCATGCGCGGATGATGCGGATCATCGAGGCCGATCTCGCGCGCACCGCCGGCATCAGCCACGCCGAGTTCGAGGTGCTGCTGCGCCTGAGCTGGGCGGAAGGCCACCGGCTGCGGCTGCAGGACCTCGACGCGCGGGCGATCATGACACGCAGCGGCATCTCGCGCGTGGTCGAGCGGCTCGAAAAGATGGGCTACCTGACGCGGGAGGAAGCGGCCGAGGATCGCCGCGGCGCCTACGCGACGCTGACGCGCAAGGGCCTCAGCGACTTCCGCAAGGCGCTGCGGGCCCATGTGGCGCTGGTGCGGCGCCATTTCCTCGGCCTCTACACCGCGGCCGAGCTTACCCAGATGGGCGAATTCTGGATGCGGCAGAAGACGGCCCCCGGCGACGACCTCTAGGGCGCCGCGCGGGGAGCCCGCGCTTCGGCGATCTCGACCAGCCGGTCGCCGAGGCGGGCGGTGACCTCGCGGCTCTCTTCCGACACCGCGACAGCGGGGTCGAACGGCGTTTCGCCGCGCAGCATTGCGTGCAGCCTCAGGCGATGCGGCGAAAGACCGGCCCCCGCCGGAACCGATGCGCGGTGAAGTTTCGGATCGATGAAGGCCAGGATCTCGTTTTCATGGGGAAGGTCGAGCCGGCGGACGCCGGCCGCAACCAGGCCGTCGAACAGCCGGCGCGTCGTGGCGACCGGCGCCGCCAGCATCGCGTCATGACTGACAAAGACACGCGACAAAGCGGCGGCGTGCCGGACGATCGAGACCGCGTGGTATTCCCAGAGCGCCAGGCCGTACTCGTAGGGCAGCGCGTCGCGTGTCTCGAGCGAGCGCGCGACTTCGCGCGGATCGCGGGAGACGACTACCGCCACGGGCACTTCGAGCAGCGCCAGCCATTCGCCCAGCGTGATGCAGAAGCGCGGGTCCTTGAGCACCCACGGCCGATGGGCATCGAGCTCGAGGATGGCGCGGCGCATGGCGCCCTTGAGCTTGGGCGGAAGGGGCGTCGCCGCACCCGCTTCCCATTTCTCGACGCGGCACCAGTTGCTGTTTCGCTGGGCAAGGAGCTGCCGGTTGAGCTGCATGAAATCCTGCCGCTCCCAGTGGCCCTTGGGATTATCGGGGGTCCAGCCGGCCGAACGTCCCTCGGGGCCAAAATAGGCGCCGAGCATGTTGATGATCCGGGTCACCGCCGAGGTGCCGGAGCGGTGCATGCCGAGCACGAGAATCTGCATTCAGGGTCCCACCAAGCCGCCGGAAGGCTATCACATTCCGCCACCGGATCGGCTGCGCCCTTCCCGGCTGCGCCCCGCGGAGCCATGCCCGACACGCAGGACAGGGTTTCTCAATCAAATGATTGATTGAGACGATCCTGTTCGATATTTCCGACGGATGATCGAGACAACGCCCCTCGCCCGCCGTGAATCGACCGACGACCGCCGCACGGCGATTGCCCACGCCGCGCGGGCGCTTATCGTCGAGAAGGGCGTCGAGGGTCTCCGCACCCGCGACATCGCGGAACGCGTCGGCATCAATATCGCCACGCTCCACTATCACGTGCCGACCAAGGAAGCGCTGATCGAGCTGGTGGCGGAATCGCTTCGCCACGATTTCGTCCAGCAGTCGCTCGACCGGCCGCGGGCGCATCTGAGCGCCGACGAACGGCTCGAGCTCGAATTCGTCGACGTGCACGAAATGACGCTCGAAAAGCCGGAGACCATGCTGGTTTTTTCCGAGCTGCTCGAGCGCGGACGCCGCGACGAGACCATCGCCGCCGCGATCCGTCCGATGAAGCATCACTGGCGGCAGATGCTGGTCGGCCTGCTGACACAAGGTGTCATCGACGGCGTCTATCGTCCCGACATGGATGCCGAGGCGGTGGCGATGATCATGATTTCGTCCTTCGTCGGCTTCTGCCGCAACCCCGATCGCGACCAGTCGCGCTTCGACCGCATGGTCGGCGAGCTCCGGCGCAGCATCCGCAATCCGGTGCACGAGGCGCCGCCCGATTTGTCGAAACCCGGGAGCGCCGAGCGTCTCTCCCGCGGACCCGTTTCCAAGGAGTGATCCGATGACCACCCAACCCTTCCACGTGCCGCAGACCAAGGCGGAGGCCGATCCCCGCCGCTGGCTGGCACTCGCCGTGCTGCTCATCGCGAGCTTCATGAATCTGATCGACGTGACCATCGTCAACGTCGCGATCCCCTCGATGCAGAAGAACCTCGGCGCCGATGCGAGCCAGATTGAGTGGGTGATCGCCGCCTATGTGCTGGCCTTCGCGCTCGGGCTGCTGCCGTTCGGGCGGCTCGGCGACATCGTCGGGCGCACCCGCATGTTCCTCATCGGCGTCGGCGCCTTCACCCTCGCCTCCGCCTTCTGCGGCTTTGCGCCCTCGATCGAGTGGTTGATCGCGGCGCGCGTGGTGCAGGGCCTTGCCGGCGCGATCATGACGCCGCAGGTGCTCGCCATCGCAACCGTCACCTTCCCGCCCGAAGAGCGCGGGCAGTCGTTCTCGCTCTTCGGTCTCAGCGCCGGCCTTGCCGCCGTCGCCGGCCCGATCGTGGGTGGCCTCCTGATCCAGGCCAATCTCGGCGGGCTCGACTGGCGGCCGATCTTTCTCGTCAACGTGCCGGTCGGCATCCTCGCAGTGGTCCTCGGCTGGTTCATCATCCCGCGGCCGCCGGGCCATCCCGACCTCAGGAACGACTATGTCGGCATCGTGCTCTTTGCCGCGAGCATGGTGGCGCTGGTCTATCCGCTGATCGAGGGCCGCACCTATGGCTGGCCCTGGTGGGCGTGGACGATGCTGGGCGCCTCGGCGGTGCTGCTTGCGGTGTTCGTTTGGTGGGAGCGCTCCATGGCGGCCCGCAATGCGCCGCAGCTTCTCAACTACAGCCTCATCGCCAACCGCAATTTCCTGCTCGGGGCGCTGACGACGACGATCTTTGCCTCGGGCATCCCCGCCTTCTTCATGGTGATCTCGATCCTCCTGCAGGTGGGCTACGGCTTCACCCCGATCGACTCGGGCCTCACCAACACGCCGTTCTCGGTGGGCGTGCTCTTGATCTCGCTGGTCGCGGGCCGCTTCGGCAGCCACTACCTCCGCACCCGCGTGGCGCTCTCGGCGCTGATGCTGGTCAGCGGTATCGCCTGGCTCCACGTGATCATCGCCAATCTCGGCGACAGCGTCGACCACTGGATCTTCCTGCCGCCGCTGCTGCTCGCGGGCCTTGGTCTCGGGCTCGGCTTCTCGGCGCTGTTCCAGACGGTTCTCGCCGGCATCCCGCCACGCGATGCCGGCTCCGCGTCGGGCGCGCTGCAGGCCTTCCAGCAGGTCGGCGGCTCGATCGGCGTGGCGCTCACCGGCGAGATCTTCTTCTCCAATCTTGGCGACGTCGGAACGCTGTTCCAGCATGGACCGGCGGCGGTGCATGCCGGCTTTGCCGGCGCCGCGACCACCGCCACCTGGTACCAGATCGCGAGCTTTGCGGTGGTGATCGGCCTGGTCTGGCTGCTCAAGGCGCGTGGGCCCACCGCGGGCCAGGGCAGCGCGCCCGCGCGCAGCGAGGCGCCGCCGGTGCCGATGGAAGCGTAGAAAGCAAAGGGGCGCTCCGGCGCCCCTTTCTTACCGCACGATCAGCGTGCCGGCGCCGTGTTCGGTGAAGAGCTCGACCAGCACCACGTGCGGGGTCTTGCCGTTGAGGATCACCACGCCCTCGACGCCGTTGTCGAGCGCTTCGAGGCAGGTTTCGACCTTGGGGATCATGCCGCCCGAAATCGTGCCGTCGGCGATGAGCGCCTTGGCGTCGCGCATGGTGAGCTCGGGGATGAGCTTCTTGTCGCGGTCGAGCACGCCGTCGACGTCGGTCAGGAACAAGAGGCGCTTGGCGCCGAGCGAGCCGGCGATGGCGCCGGCGAAGGTGTCGGCGTTGATGTTGTAGGTGGCGCCGTCGCGGCCGGGGGCGACCGGGGCGATCACCGGAATCATCTCGGAGCGCGCCAAGAGATCGAGCAGGGTGCGGTCGACTTCGACCGGCTCGCCGACAAAGCCCAGGTCGAGCACGCGCTCGATGTTGGAGTCGGGGTCCTTCCAGGTCTTGTGGGCCTTCTTGGCAAAGACCATGTTGCCGTCCTTGCCGCAAAGCCCGATCGCCCACTCGCCCTCGGCATTGATGAGCGCCACGATCTCCTTGTTGATCGAGCCGGCGAGCACCATCTCGACCACCTGCATGGTGCGCTCGTCGGTGACGCGCAGGCCGCCCTCGAAACGGCTCTCGATGCCGAGGTTCTTGAGCATCTGGGCGATCTGCGGCCCGCCGCCATGAACGACGATGGGGTTGACCTTGGACTGCTTGAGCAGCGCGATGTCGCGGGCGAAGGCCCGGCCGAGGCTCAGCTCGCCCATGGCGTGGCCGCCGTATTTGACCACGACGGTCTTGCCTTCGTAGCGCTGCATGTAGGGCAGCGCCTCGGACAGGATCGCCGCATCTCGGGAGAACGATTCGATATCGGGCATCTTGCGCTTCGGGCTCATTTCGGGCGCACGGTATAAAGCATCCGGCGTCGCCGCAAAGCGATTTTCCCGGCCGCCGCGGGATAGGCAGCCGGCGGCTCACGGGTTAGTGTCCCGACCATGGCCAGCGAGACCGCCGACATCGCCGATCTCATCGCCCGCTGCGCGCTGCGCGACCGCGCGGCGTTCCAGGCGCTTTACGGCCGGACCAGCGCGAAACTCTACGGTGTGACCCTGCGTATCTTGAGGGACCGCTCGGAGGCCGAAGAGGCGCTGCAGGAGGTTTACGTCAAGATCTGGCAGCGCGCCGACAGATACGTCCCCGGCGGCTTCAGCCCGATCAGCTGGCTGGTGGCGGTTGCCCGCAACCACTCGCTCGACATCCTGCGCGCGCGGAAGCCCCGGAGCGAAGACATCGACATGGCCCTCGACGTGGCCGATGCCGGTCCCGATCCCGAGCAGGCGGAAGCCAATCGCGGCGAGCGGGCGCGCATCGACAACTGCCTGGACCAGCTCGACGGCGAGAAGGCGGACGCGGTGCGCGGCGCCTATCTCGACGGCTACAGCTACGAGGAGTTGGCGGCGCGCCACAAGGTGCCGCTCAACACCATGCGAACCTGGCTGCGCCGCAGCCTGATGAAACTGAGAGAGTGCCTTTCGGCATGAGCGAGGACCAGGACATTTCCGGACACGACGAGGACGGTGTCCTCGCGGCGGAGTATGTGCTCGGCCTCTTGTCACCGGAGGAGCACGAGGCTGTCGGCGAGCGACTGCGCAACGAGGCGCCGCTCCGCGCGCAGTGGCGCTTCTGGCGCGCGCGGCTCAGCAGCCTCGACGGCGATTTTGCGGATGTGACGCCGCCCCCGACGGCCTGGGCGCGGATCGAGCGGCGCCTGTTTCCGGCGGCACCGCAGCGATCGGGCGCGCTCTGGGACTCGGTGTCGTTCTGGCGCGGCCTCACGGCGGTCACCGCCTCGATCGCCATGCTGGCCATCCTCGTCAGCGTCGTCGAACCCCGGCCCGACCCCAACGCGTTCGCCGCACAGCTCGTGGCGGCGCTTGGCGCCCAGGGCAGCAACGTGCAGGTCGTCGCGCTCTACAACGCCGAAAGCGGCCAGGTGCGGCTCACCACCATTTCGGGTGCGCCGGTGAGCGGCAAGGACTACGAGCTCTGGGCGATCGAGGGCAACAACCCGCCCAAGTCGATGGGCGTCATCAAGATCGACGCGCGCAACGACGTGGCGATCAAGCCGGACCTCCTCGCCGGCTTCGGCCCCGGCACGACGCTCGCCATCTCGCTCGAGCCTCTCGGCGGCTCCCCCAACGGCAAGCCCACGGAAGTCGTCGCCGCGGGCAAGGCGACGCCGATCTGAGGCTGCAGTCGGCGCACCTCCCCCTTCACGGGGGAGGCAAGCGGAGCTTAGGCCGCAGGCCTTAGCGCAGCTCGGAGGGGGTGCGAGGCGCGCTCCGTGCCGACTGCTCCCCCCTCCCCAGCTTCGCTACGGACCTGTCGGTCCGAGCTGCGCTACCCTCCCCGCGACGGGGGAGGGTGATCCCGCGAGATCGGCCCCAAGGTTCTTCCCGCACCGCGCGTCTCATCCTCGTGTGTACGCCACACATCGCGCCGAGGATCGGCGGGGCGGGGGCTCGGCAATCGCCGCCGGTTGCGCCCCGCCGGTCCTCATCGCGCGGCCGGCAGAACGGCGCTTTACGATCACGAGTTTCGTGCCGGATCAGCGTCCGGACTATATTTTTGCACGCGCACTTCCCGCGAAACTGCCGCGCCAAACCTTCCGTAGTTCGCACTGTCGCAACCGGAAACATACCGGTCCCCCAAAGGAAGGAAGTCACCCAAATGAAACTCGCTCTGCTGCGCGGTGCCGCGCTCGCTCTCGCTCTGTCCGCCACCGGCTATGCCTTCGCCGACAACCCGATGGTGGGTGGCGCGCCGATGCTCGACAGCAAGAACATCATCGAGAACGCCGTGAACTCGGCCGACCACACGACGCTGGTCGCCGCGGTCAAGGCCGCCGGCCTCGTCGAGACGCTCGAGGGCCCCGGCCCGTTCACCGTGTTCGCGCCGACCAACGAAGCGTTCGCCGCGCTGCCGGCCGGCACCGTCGACACCCTGCTCAAGCCCGAGAACAAGGCGCAGCTGGTCAAGATCCTCGAGTGCCACGTGGTTGCCGCCAAGGCGCTCTCGACCGACGTGATGGCGATGGTCAAGGCCGATGGCGGCCAGCACGTGGTCGACACCGTGGGCGGCTGCAAGCTGACCCTCAAGGTCGACGGCAACAAGGTCACCGTCACCGACGAGAACGGCAACGTCGCCAACGTGACGATCGCCGACGTCGTCCAGTCGAACGGCGTGATCCACGTCATCGACAAGGTTCTGCTGCCGAAGATGTGATCTTTCGTGCGCGGGACGTTGCTTCCGCGCACAAGCAATTGAGGTGCGCGTGTCCTATTTTCTGGTAGGACACGCGCACTCTTTTCGAGGGGATGACAATGGCCGTTTTGAATCGACGTTCCGTTCTGCTCGGCGGCACCGCCATCGCCGGTCTCGCCGCGCTGCCGACCATCACGACATTCCTCGGCAATGCCATGGCCGGCGAAGGCGAGCCGGTGCCGGGCACGTTCGAGGTGACGCACACCGACGACGAGTGGAAGCAAATTCTCGGCGACGATGCGTTCTACATCATGCGCCGGCAGGGCACCGAGCCGCCCGGCAGCTCGGCGCTGCTCAACGAGCACCGCGACGGCACCTTCGCCTGCGCCGGCTGCGACCTGGCCCTGTTCGACAGCAAGACCAAGTTCGACAGCGGCACCGGCTGGCCGAGCTTCTGGCAGGCGCTGCCCAATGCGGTGGTGACGATGGACGACACCTCGCTGGGCATGGACCGCGACGAATGCCACTGCCGGCGCTGCGGCGGGCACCTGGGGCATCTCTTCCACGACGTGCCCGACCAGCCCATCAACAACCGCTACTGCATGGACGGGCTGGCGCTGAAGTTCGAGCCCAAGGCTGCCTGAACCGCCCCGCCTGACGCAACCCTGAGGGCCGCCGGGAATTATCCCGGCGACCATCCAGCGTCAGGAGTTTTCCCATGCTCAAATGGGCCCTCATTTTCTTCATCGTCTCGCTCATCGCCGGCTATTTCGGCTTCTACCGGACATCGGCGGCCACCGGCACGATCGCCCGGATCCTGTTCGGCATCTTCCTCGTGATCGCGGTGATCTGGGTGATCGTCGCCATCGCGATCGGGCAGTTCATCTTCTAGCGCCGGGCGGCGCGTCTCCGCCGGGGATTGCGCCGCCTCGCGTTCTGCCCCATTTCAGGGGCCATGAGGCTTACCCTGATTCAGCCGACCGACGTCCCTGCGCCGCTGCGCGAGCGGTTCGGGCCGTACGACGCGATGTTCAAGCGCATGTTCGCGGCCGAAGGCTTCGACTTCGACACGGTGCGGCTCGGCGACGGCCAGCCCCTCCCCGATCCGCGCGCTCTTGAGGCGGTGCTGATCACCGGCTCCTCGGCGGGCGTCTACGACAACCATCTCGACTGGATGGCGCCGCTCCGGACGTTCATCCGCGGCGCTTATGGGGCCAAGACGCCGATGGTGGGCATCTGCTTCGGCCACCAGATCATGGCCGATGCCCTCGGCGGTGACGTGCGCAAGTCCGAGAAGGGCTGGGGTCTTGGGCGCCACGTCTACGACGTGCGCAGCCGGCCGGCCGCGATCGGCGGCAACCTGCCGGAATTCGCCATCGCCTGCTCGCACCAGGACCAGGTGATCGCCCCGCCCGACGAGGCCGAGGTGTTCCTTGCCTCCGACTTCACCCCGAATGCCGGCCTCATCTATCGCAGCGGGCGCGCGATGAGCCTCCAGCCGCATCCGGAATTTGCCGACGACTACACGATCGCCCTCGCCGAGATGCGCCGGGGCAAGGCCCCCGACGTGCTGATCGACACGGCCGTCAAGTCCGTGGACAGGGCCTCCGACAGCGCCGAGATGGCCGGCTATCTCGGCGCGTTCCTGCGGGGCTAGAGACTAGCGGCCGCCGCCGCCCAGGGCACGCTGCAGCTCGCCTTTGCTCATGCGCGAGCGGCCGCTGATGTTGCGCTTTTTGGCGCGGTCCATCAGCTCGGCCTTGGTGGGACCGGTCGAGCGGCCCGACCCGCCGGTGGCGCGGCGGCGGCTGGTGCCGGCGGCGCCCTTGGCGAGCGTCCGGCGCTGCGCCGACTTGCCTTCCTTCTCGGCCTCCGCCGTCCGTCCGGTGCGCTCCTTGGCCTTGGTCCGGCTCAGCGCCTTGCGGTTGTCCTTGGGCGACTTGCGGTTGGTCGAGCCCGACTCGCTGAGCGCGAT
>CAYRZM010000317.1:0-1904 GCA_964428685.1 uncultured Devosia sp.
AGCGCCTTGGCTTCGTCCTGCATCGGCGAGCTCTTGGGGATGACGCGCAGCTGCACGTCGATGGGCGAGACGATGCCCTTGGGGCCGCCCGGCAGCGGCGAGAAGGCGCTGCCGTTGAACAGGTCCATGTCGTTCTTCTTGGCGGCGATGCCGACCGAGCCGGTGTTGGCGATGAACGCGGCCTGTCCGGCGAGATAGGCGTTGTTGTCGCCGGCGCCGTCCCAGGTGGTGTTGCCCGGCGGGAACAGCCCCTTGTCCCACGCATCCTTGACCCACTGCAGGTAGGTCTTGGTGGCGTCGGACTTGATGGTGACGGTCTTGCCCGCGTCGTCGGCGATGCGGCCGCCATAGGATTGCAGCACGCTCATCTGGGTGTTGCCGTCGCCGACGTTGCTGAGCGCGAGGCCGAGCCCATAGACCGGCGGCTTGTTGACGGCCACGGCCTGCGTCACCAGCTCTTCCCAGGTCTTGGGCGCGTCCTTGAAGCCGGCCGGCTCCAGCAGGTCCTTGCGGCGGAGCAGCAGGTTGCCGTTGACGCCGAAGGGAATGCCGACGCGGCCGCCGGCGATGGCGGTGGTGTCGGTCGCCTTGTCGGGGCCGTCGTACCAGCCGCCCTGGGCCTCGCCGATCTTCTTGTAAAGATCGTCGAGGGTCGAGAACTGGCCCTGCCGGCCGAGCAGCATGGCGAGCCCGAGGCCGACGTCGAGGGCGTCGGGCATGGTGTTGGCGGCGACGGCGGCCGAGACCTTCTGGGTGGTCTCGTTCTGGTTGATCATCGTCACTTCGGTGGCGACGCCGTTCTTTGAGCCCCAGTCGTTGATGGTGTCGGTCAGGAGCTTGTTGGCGTCATCGGAAAAGATCAGGCCGCCCCAGTAGGCGAGCTTCTTGCTCTGGGCGATCGCCGGCATCGGAAATGCAGCGCCGGCGGCCAGCGCCGCGGCGCTCGCCGCGGCCGTGCCCAGCACCTTGCGCCGCGTCCAGGGCGTGCCGGCTTTGGTGGTGTCGTCGCTCATTCGTGCTGTTCCTCCCTTTCGCGCCGGGCATGGAGCCGGCCGTTCTGCCAACCCGGCTCCTCCGCCGGCGCCCGTTGAAATATATCTTATGGGGCGATAAAGGCGAGGCTAGGAGGCGGTGCCCGCTATGTCAACGCGCGCACGCCTCGGAAAAAAGGCGGAGAGTGTGGGGGCACCCGAACGCATCGAGACGCTGAATCCGGCCTATGCCGGATTCTTCGACGCGCTGCTCGAGCGGCGGCTGGCGCTCGGCCAGACGCTGACGCAGGACGAGCTCTGCGCCGTCGTCGGCGTCACCATGTCGCCCATGCGCGAGGCCACGGCGCTGCTCGAGGCCGAGGGGCTGGTGAGCGTCCGCCGCCGCATCGGCATCACCATCTTCTACCCCGACGTGAAATTCGTCCGCGACGTGTTCCAGTTGCGCGGCTTTCTCGAGCGCGAAGGGCTGCGCCGTTTCGCCCGCACGGCGCCCGCCTCGTGGGCGGCGGAAACCCGCAAGGCGCATGCCAAGGTCATCGCCTTCGTCGAAAAGGTCGACGAGGAGCAGCGCTATCGCGAGCCCGTCCGCAAGATCGAGGCGGATTTCCACGGCGGCTTCATCGGCGCCTTCGACAATGCCGAGATCGCCAACATCTATGCCCGGCTGAGGCGCAAGACCTACCTGATCCGGCTGCTCAACCCGGAAGCGGTGGGCACCGCCAGCACCGTGCAGGCGATGCGGGAGCATCTCAGCATCATCGACGCGGTGGAACAGCGTTCGCCCGATGCCGCCGCCGACGCGCTCGACCGTCACCTCAAGGGCGTACTGCATCGCACGCTGGGCTAGGAGCTCAAGAGGCCGGGGACCGGACCTCGTGGTTCGACAGGCTCACCATGAGGTCCTCACGGAAT
>CAYRZM010000318.1:0-59085 GCA_964428685.1 uncultured Devosia sp.
TTCAGCCGCTCGAAGCCGAGCTTTTCGAGGACGCGGAGCGAGGCTTCGTTCTCGGCAAGGGCGCGGGCGATGATGCGATCGAAGCGGTGCGTGGCCTGGGCGGCGTCGATCAGCGCCCGCGCGGCTTCGGTCATCAGGCCCTGGCCCCAAAAAGGCTCGCCGAGCCAATAGCCGAGCTCGGGCGGCTCGCCCTCGTGGAACGAGAATCCAACCACGCCGATCAGATGGTTGTCGCGGGTGACGGCGTAGGGCCGCTGATCGGCGCGCTGGGCGAAGAGCTCGACAAAGCCCACCGCATCGGCCCGCGTGTAGGGGCTCGGGAAGTTGGCGAGCCGATGGGCGATGGACGGATTGTCGGCCAGCCGGACGAGGTCGGGCACGTCGCCGCGGATCGGGGCGCGCAGCACCAGCCGGCGCGTCTCGATCTTGCCGGGCAGCATGTCGCGCTCGCGGCGCACCGTGAGCCGGTGGGTGGCGTCGGCCAGCTCGCGCAAGGCGCGGTCGGTGCCGCCCGGCACATAGACCGGCCGCGCGGCCGCGACCGGAACGGGGTTCTTGAGCTTCTTCATGACGCCAGCCTCTCGACATTGCCCACCTGCACAATGACTTCGCCATCGGAGAGGGCACGGTAGCGGGCTTTCCTCGCCCGCATATAGGACACCACTTTCTCGGCCGCGGCCGCCTCGGGGTGGCGCGACTGGTAATGCGGAACGATAGCAAACGGGGTGAGCCTGAGGCCGTGCCAGATCAGCGGCTCGTCGTAACCCGCGGGCAGCTCCCAGGGATCGTCCATCAGCTCCATGCCGCGCAGCGTCGGGCCGGCGACGATGGCGCCCGCGGCATAGCCGCCATAGACGAGGCGATCGGACTCGAGCAGGTCGCGGATGACCCCGTCGAAGCCCGAGGCGTGCATCGCCCGGCGGAGCACGAAGCTGTTGCCGCCCATGACCCAGACGAGATCGACCGCTTCGAGCCGCCGGCGGAGGCTCGTGGGATCGCGGAAATGGGCGCGGAGGTCGAGCTCGTCCGGATTGAGGCCGAGCGACTTGAACTCGGCGATCGGGTCATAGACCTCGGCGCGATAGAGGTCGCGCGCCATGGCCGAGCAATAGTCGTAGCCGTTGGCGATCACCGCAACGCGGTTGCCCCCGAGCATGGCCAGCAAGGCTCCGGCGCGTTCGCCCAGCCGTTCCGACGAAAGATACAACCGCATTTTCACTGCCCTCAAAGCGAAAAGGGGAACCGGAAACCGGCTCCCCTTGGAACTTTGCCTGGCGGTGATCGCCGTGCCGGGGAGCGTGTCACCGGCAGGGATTTTGTCCTACCGGTTTAGTCGTTGGCGGCCATGTTCGGGAGTACCGAAACGATGGATCGCTGGCTGGCTCGGGTTTTGAAGGAGACGGTGCCGTCGACGGTGGCAAAGATCGTGTGGTCGACGCCCATTCCGACACCCGAGCCGGGATGCCATTTGGTGCCGCGTTGACGAATGATGATGTTGCCGGCGAGCACGGCTTCGCCGCCGAACTTCTTGACGCCGAGGCGCCGGCCCGCGGTGTCGCGGCCGTTGCGGGAGGATCCGCCTGCTTTCTTGTGTGCCATCGGTCGGGCTCCTTATTCCTTGTCGGCCTTGGGCGCGGCCTTCTTCTTGGCCGCAGGCTTCTTTTCGGCGGCGGGCTTTTCAGCCTTGGCCTTGGTGGTCTTTTCGGCGGCGGGCTTTTCGGCCTTCGCCTTTTTGGCCGGCTTGGCTTCCGCGTCGGCGGTCTTTTCCGCCTTCTTGGCCGGGGCCTTGGCCTTCACGGGCTTGGGCGCATCTTCGGCCGGCGCCGCTTCCGGCGCCGGCTTGGCGACGGCGGCCTTGCGGGCTTTCGGCGCGGGCGCTTCGACCGCGGTTTCGGTCATCGGCGCCATCGCCGCCGCGCGGGCGCGGAGCTTTTCGTCGGCGGTCAGCGTCGTCTTGGCGCCGCCGAGCAGGATCTCGCCGATGCGGACCATCGACAGCTGCTGGCGATGGCCGTTGCGGGTGTCGTGGTGCTGCCGGCGCTCCTTCTTGCGGATGATCACGGTGCGCGATTTCTTCGTGCCGACGAAATGGGCGGCCACGGTTGCGCCACCCACGAGGGGAGCGCCGACGGTCACGGCGTCGCCGTTGCCCACCATGAGCACCTGATCGAACAGCACGACGTCGCCCGGCTGGGCGGCAAGCTTTTCGACCTTGAGCAGGTCGTTGGCGGCGACCTTGTACTGCTTGCCGCCGGTCTTGATCACAGCAAAATTCATCACGTTACCGGCACATCGGCCGGTCCTTCTGGTCGCGCCCTGCGGCGGAGGCCGTGGCCCCGCTTGCTGCCGGACGGAGCCGGCGCCTCGAGCTGCGGATTTTACGACAAAACCAAAACACGCCCCGGTTTCCCGGCGCGTGTCGTTCGCCGGCCTTATCCGCGAAAACGGCCCGCAGAGTCAAGGCAAAAGCCGGGCAAATCGGCTCAGCTGTACCAGTCGCGGAGGCGGACTTCGGCGGTGGTGCCGACGAGGGCCGCGAACTTTTGAGGGTCGGTGCCCTTGTAGTGGTAGGGGTAGACGATCCTGGGGCCGAAGGCCTTGACCGCCGCGGCCGCCTGTTCGGGGGTCATGGTGTAGGGCTGGTTCATCGGCAGGAAGGCGACGTCGATGCCGGTGAGGGCGGCCATTTCCGGGATGTTTTCGGTGTCGCCGGCGACGTAGACCTTCCTGTCGCCAAACGTCAGCACGTAGCCGTTGCCGACGCCCTTGGGGTGGTATTGCAGCTTGTCGGGCGAGATGTTGTAGGCGGGCACGGCGCTCACCGGGATGCCGTCGATGGTGCCGGTGTCGCCGTTGTTCATCACTGTGGCCTGGGCCTTGAGCGCGGCGGGCAGCTTGCCCATTACCTCGGCGGTGACGACGATCGGCGCCTTGCCGGCGATCTTGAGCAGGTTGTCGGGATCGAAATGGTCGCCGTGGGCGTGGGTGACGAGGATGCCGGTCGGCGGCTTCTGCCCGCTGAAATCGACCTTGGCGGGATCGATGTAGAGCACGTGGCTGCCCTGGCTCAGGATCAGCGTTGCGTGGTTGAGCGGCTGGATCACGAGGTCGCCGGCGGCGGTCGGGATGGTGTCGGGCGCCGGAACGGCCAGGGCGCGGGTTGCGGCGGCGGCAATCGGCAGGGCGGCAAGTCCCATGAGCACGAAGCGGCGTGAAGGCATTCCTGTCTCCCTTGCGGTGGCCAAGACGGCGTTTGGTCTACACCGGCCGGGCGGAGATTCATCCCGCACGTTTCAGTGAGGGCGGACGGCGATCAGCCTCTGACGGATGTCCGCGGCGCCCGCCTGATCGGAAACCAGCACCCGCGGCTTGTGGTTCCGCTGCCAGGCCTCGAGCGTCCAGCCTTGTGCATCCGCCGGTATGGCAATGGCGGGGAGATAGGCGAAGGCCTCGTGCAACTCGGCATCGAGCATCACCGGGATCAGCTCGCGGCGGTATTCCGCGCCCTCGAAGGCATCGAGCAGGTCGTGCTCGAACGTGGTGAGGTCGGTGAGGACGAGGCCGGGGGCCGACGCGCCGGGCGTGCGCAGCAGCGCGGGATAGATCCGGCCGGGATAATGGACGGCCCGGAAGCCGGGCGCCGCCGCCGGCCGCATCGCCTCGCCCACCAGCGGACGCGCAAGAACGCCGCCGAGAAGGTCGGGATCGCGCAGGGTGCCGTAAACGAAGAGCGGATGGGCCATCGGATGCTCGGCCCCGGGCGGAGCGCCGCCTTGGGCGATGCGGCGCGGGCGGTTGCGGGGGCCCACCAATAATGCCATAAGCCGCGCCGTGTCGACCGGCCGCCACCAACGGCCCATGGCATCTCGCGGAGAGGTGGCAGAGTGGTCGAATGCACCGCACTCGAAATGCGGCGTGGGGGCAACTCCACCGGGGGTTCGAATCCCTCCCTCTCCGCCAAGAATCTCCATAATATGAGTTATTTCAACTACTTGTATACGACTAAGTCGTGGACCAACCAATAGACCCATCATCGCTCATTTGGCTTCCGGACTCCCTCTCCGCCAGTTCACTCGTTTCGTCCGCCCCGCAGCCGGTGCCACAGGGTGCCACGCGGTGCCAATGAACCCCGGAAGTCCGGGGCTGTTACATCTCTGCGCCCTCGGCCTCCGCCACGCGACCCGCAACAACCGCCCGTTTCGTCGGCCTCTGAGGCTGGCCGAAATGGGTAGGTCCGAAGGTAGGTCCGGCTGACTGGACTAGTGCCGGGGCTTCGACCATGTGACCGTCATGGTTCGTCGCCCCCTCACCACCGGACAGGTCGAAGCCCTCAAGGACTTCGGGACCCATTGGGTCGCGCCGCCCGGACTCTATCTGCAGGTCAAGCCCAACGGCGCCCGCTCGTGGCTGTGGCGCTTCAAGAGCGGCGGACGGGACCACTGGCATGGACTCGGCGCGGCCCGCGACGTGGGGCTCAAGGAGGCCCGACACGCGGCCGAGGACCTGCGCACGGACATGCGGCGCGGGCGCGACCCCGTGGCCGAACGGCGGGCTGTGAAGGCGGCCACGGCGCCGCGAACCGTCCCGACCTTCCAGTGGTGCGCCGACCAGTTCATCGCCAGCCACGAAGCGGGCTGGAAGTCGGGCAAGCACCGCGACCAGTGGGAGTCGACTCTCAAGACGCACGCCGGGCCGGTCATCGGCGAGATGGCCGTGGACCGCATCACGGTCAATGACGTCTTCCGCGTGCTGGACCCCATCTGGCGCAAGCTGCCCGAGACCGCTTCGCGGCTGCGCGGGCGCATCGAGTCCGTGCTGGGGTGGGCCGCCGCGAAGGGATACCGCGAAGGCGACAACCCTGCCCGCTGGAAGGGCGGGGCGCTCGAACACCTGCTGCCCGCCATCGGCCGCGTCCACAAGGTGAAGCCCCGCGAGTCGGTGCCCTACGCCGAGTGCCCCGCCGTGATGCGGGACCTCGCCAAGCTCGACAGCGTCAGCAGCCGGGCGCTGCGGTTCACGATGCTCACCGCCGTCCGCACCGCTGAGGCGATCGGCGCCCGATGGACAGAGTTCGATCTCGCCAACAAGACCTGGACCATCCCCGCCGAGCGGATGAAGGCCGGCGTGGAGCACACCGTTCCGCTGTCCGACGCGGCCATCGCGCTGCTGGGAGAGCCGGGCATCGGCTTCGTCTTCCCCGGCGCCCGATCGCGCAAGCCGCTCTCGAACATGGCTATGCTGATGTGTCTGCGCGGGCTGCGCGATGACGGTGCAACCGTGCACGGTTTCCGATCGTCGTTCCGCACATGGGCCGCCGAGTCCGGTCACCCGCGTGAGGTGGCCGAGATGTGCTTGGCGCACGCGGTCGGCAGCGAGGTCGAGCTGGCCTACCAGCGCTCGACTTATCTGGACCAGCGCCGCGTCGTCATGGACGCGTGGGCGAAGCACCTCAGAGGGTAGTGGCGACCCTTGCAGCCAAGGAAGCAGTTAGGGCGCCGTCCGGTCTAGCTCTGCGAGCATCTCGCGACCGATCTCGTCCACGGTGTTGTAGTCGGCGATCAACTGCGCATGGAAGACCATCGGATTGCCTCCTTCAGTGACGGCGTTGGTCATCCATGGTCGAAATATGCCGAGCGCGTCTCTCGCGGCGTCCGCCTCCCAGTAGCCATCGATGTTTCCTTGAGCAGCTGCGGCATTCGCCTGCGCGGACAAAGCGTTGTACTGGTCCAGCAATTCGGGAGTGATGATGTACGGCGGGATGTAGAGCGGAACGCGATGCGCCAGGGCGTCGCGGAACGTTGTGAGGTGCGCGAACCAATCCTCGCGGGTGTCTAGGTAGTCCCGGAAGCCCTGGGTGAAGGTCGACCGCACCGATGCGTTATGTGAGCGCAACCCGACATGGTTCTTGTTGATCGGAGTCCCATCCGCGTTGTGGATGTTTCGCTCGTGTACCCACACCCAAGCAAGATTGTCGATGCACCCGCTCGTGTTGATGACGAAGGCCTGGATCGCCATCGTCGCCTCGGTGACCGTGTCGTGGCTAGGGATGTCTTCCTGCTGCTGGTCGGGCGGCAGCAGATCGTAGACCACATTGATGGCGCGCATGAGCATGGAGAGGCGCCTGCCGAAGCCGTGGTGGGCAAATTCGCGGGCCCGGACGTTCGCCCAAGGGCGTACAATATAGCGCTGGCGAAGATCGGAGAACCGACCACGCACCGCGACCAGCTCGGCGTGCATCTGTTGCAAGTGTTCGTCAGAGAAGTAGCAGACCATGCCTCACCTCGCCGCCACAAGTTCGGCTGGCAGCGTCATCTCCTTCCACGGCCTACCGTGGCCCTTGATCCGCAACCTCG
Source organism: uncultured Devosia sp. (assembly GCA_964428685.1). Classification (GTDB taxonomy): domain Bacteria; phylum Pseudomonadota; class Alphaproteobacteria; order Rhizobiales; family Devosiaceae; genus Devosia_A. The sequence continues at coordinate 6,354 of CAYRZM010000318.1, forward strand.
CCGGGTAGCGCGGGTCGAACTCAATTCGGAACGGAGCGCCCGCTCGACCATCTGAACTCCATCGCGTGAGTGACAGCAGATTATCCGGTGCGAAGAACGTTCTCGCCTCGGCGACGGCGGCCCGGAGCTTCACCACCTCTTCGAGTGCTGAACGAGCAAGTCGGTCGGCCTGGAAAAGATAGGCGTCGACCTTGAGATCGTTGACGACGAACTCCAGCGCCTCGTCGGGACCCGCCGCCCGCACTGTCTCAAGCACCTGCGCCGTCGCCATCGCGAGACCCGATATCGTGAACCGTCGGAGGAGGAACTTCATACCCGCCACGGAGTGGGTCGCGACCACCGACGACTCGATTCGAGTTGTGTCCTTGCCGTAAGAATCGACGGCGTTGATGGTCCGAGTCTGCTCGACCGTCAGCACACCGCTGGCGCCCTGCCGAGCGATGCCCTGACAGGCGCCCTTGGTGAGAGCGCCCCACAGGAACTGACGCTTACTGTCGATCACCATCGCGACCGCTTGGAGTGACTTTACCTCTTCGCGCAACGCGGAGATCTGTGGCAGCGTCTCTAGAAGGAAGTTCTGCGCGCCCTCGACTGCCTCGCGATGCTTGCGCGCTGCCGTCGCCGCGTTGGCCCGTTCGACGCCGAAGTGAGCCTTCGCGCACTCGTGGCCGATGGCGCGGAGCACCCCCTCTTCGGGGTACCAGGTGAGCTTGCCCTCGAAGTACTTGGGCGCGTTGGGCGAGCAGATTGGGCACGTCGCCATACCCACCTCAGCGCGCTTGTTCTCGGGGATCTGGAAGGGCTTAAGTTCCACGAAGTCCTTGTCGCGAGGCGGCTGAGACTTCTCGTGGTAGCGCCACTGATCAGGGCGCCCTGTATCCCGCACCCAATCGAGGAACTCCTGCTCGATGTTCGGCGGCGGCCGGTTCGGGAATGGGCCGGCTGGCGTTGCATTCGTAGTCAGCGCAACTGCTGGCATCAATGAATCTCCTACCCCTTATCTCCTCCTCCCTATGTCCATTTGGACTTGATTTGTTCTCTAGCACGATTCGTTGATCAGCAATACGCGGCCGGTGGCAATAACCCCGTTCCACAGGGCGGATCGATGACAACGATATCGCCCATCAGCTTGCGCCGGCCCAGCAGTCCAGCCCTTCAATTTCCACCGCTCCGACTAAAGTGAGTCGATGATGCCCGCCGAGTAAGCGGTGGTCCGCCCAGCGCAATCACGCGCTGGAGCAACACTATGCAGCTACTAGCCATCATCCACGATGAGGCCGGGCAACCGATCCGCCGCGCCGTCATCGACCAGGGGGCTCTGCCAATCACCGATCTGCAGGCCCAGCATCTCGCGCAGGGGCTTGAGATCGTGGTGCTGCGAGGCGGTCAGCGGATTGACCTGCGCCGCGCAGACGTGCCCGCACAGCGCACCCGCCAAATCGGAGCGCGGCCATGACCATCGACCAGAAAGTGCGCGCACTGCTGCGCAAGACCGTAGCGGCCGGATGCACGCCGGGTGAGCAGGTCGCCGCGACCGAGTTGGCCCGCAAGCTGGTGGCCAAGCACCGGCTCAAGGACTCTGACTTCACATGGCCAGCGCATCCGCCCAAGAAGGCCGCCAAGGGGACCGCACGCGCCCCTGCCGTGTCGAAGCCTGGTAAGGACGCCACGCGCGCTGCCAAGGCGACCGCCAAGCCCCGCCGCGCCGACCAGGTGCTGGCCATGCTCAAGCGGAAGGAGGGCGTGTCCATCGCCGACCTGACGGAGGCCTTCAACGTACTGCCCCACTCGGCGCGGGCGATGATCAGTGTGTTCTCGCGGCGGTCGGTCTGACCATCGAGCTGCGCGACGCCGCTACCGCGTGAAGCGCTGACATCGATAGCATCGGAGCCACGGCGCCCTCGGTCGGGCGCCGTGGGCGTTTTCACACGCCGTGACCCGCTTGCAGTCTTCTGAAATCGAGACTAAGCGGCCGAGCATGAAGGACCTCGACAAACACACGCGCATCCCGGATGAGGCGCCCCGCGAGTGGCTGGAAAATGCCGTCGACTCCGTCGAGTACCTCAAGAGGGCCATGACGGGTCAATGGACTCCGATCTACATCACGGCGCCCTTCTTCTGGTTGTACGCCGTCCTCATGCGGGCCGACCACGCCGATCCCGTTGACCACGTGAAGCTTGGTAATGTGTGCATCGACTCAATGTCCGGCTGGAGGCTTGAACACGCATGGGGTGGCGGCCAGCCCGAGCGCATGTATCTCGCGGCGGGTATCGGCGAGCGCGATGGGTCTCCCCTCAGCGGAGGCCAGCAGTTGGTGTACTCGCGGCGTATGCACGGCCGCGAGGAGTACGTCGAGATCGACCAGCGGCTCGTGCAGGCGCTCGATGTCCACTGGCTGGACGAACGGCGTGCATTCTGCCGCATCAACGATAAGGGCGATATCGAGCCGATCATCAAGATAGAGCGCTTGTCACCCGATGAGGACGGGCACAGAGGAACCATCGTTTCGGTCAAGGACACCGACCTGACAAAGTACATGGCGGTGAGTGGAATGGTGCTCGCCGCGAAGTTCGACTTTACCCGCGTTGATCACAAGAAGGTAGGATTCAACGGTTGGGGAGATCACGGGCGCTTCGAATTCGAAGCTCCTGATCTAGCCTATCACGGCGGCCAGTTGCCCCGGCAGGCAAGCTACGTCAACGGTTGGATCATCCTGCGGCCCCGCAAGACGGTGGCCGAGATTATGGACGATGAGAACACTGCGTCAGACCGATCAAAGCGGCAGCACGCGGAGTTCATAATTCAGGATTTCAGGCACAATCGCATTACGGTCTGCTCGGCCGCGCCGGGCGCCAGCACGAACTACTTCGACGCGGTCGAGGGCCTTCCCTTCGAGCTCTCGCCGGCGTTCTTCCGCGCAGAGGTCATGGCGAAGTACAAGGCCGACAGCGACAAGTATCAGATCGACGGTCGTTCCATCCGGTGCCGTACCGCGTGGGAGCTTAGGTCTTTCGATATCAATGAGGCCGGTCAGGTTCACGCCTATCTGCAGGATCTGTCGCACCTTCCCTACGATGAGCAGCTCTACTGGAAGTCGTTCAACGAGGAACCGAAGGCGACGATCTCAAAGCGAAGCTACACCAGCGACTTCCTGGGTCAGTGGACGTCCGAGCCCGACCCCTTGGACGAGATCAAGAGGACTGTCGGGGCGCTGGATCGGTCGCCGCCGGCGTGGTGGGTGGCGAGAGGCGAACCAGTCCAGCTGGCCGCCCAATATCCATCGCAGGAGAACGCAGCCGAATGGGGCGACGAGATCATGCACCTCGACCAGCTTGTCGTAGAGGGGCTCAAGGAAAGCGAATTGCGGAAAGTCGCGACTCGACTGAACGCGACAGTGGAAGCCAATTGGCGCTCGTTGAAGATCATCGAGGCGATCCTTACCGTCGCTGGCCGCTCGGCCGACGAAGCTAAGGCCACCGTGGCGCCGCTCCAGCGAATGCATGGGCTTCGTAGCACCCTGACGGCCCACACGGGAGGGAGCGCAAAGGTCGAGGAGCAGCAGAACGCAATCCGGGAGCACGGCACATACCGCGCGCACTTCGAGCATCTCGCTACAGGGGTCATGACGGCAATGACCGCGATCCGAGCGGTACTGGAGGAAGACTAGCAGTCCACAACAATAATGGTCAGGCCATCCCCATCGCCCTTTCGGTTCGACCGGGCCGCCCCTATCTTCTCTGACCATGAGTGACAGCGATATCCAGATCGACGGCGAACCCGACCCCAAGCCCTTCAAGCTGTGGCGGCTTGATGTTGACGGCCAGCCACTCACGCGGCTTGGGGAATACGCCACCGAGGATGAGGCCCGAGTGGCGCGGGACAGCACCCACCTCGACTATCGCACCTCAATCTACCACCACAATCACAAGCTGCAGGACAGGGGGCGCGACGGACGCACTGGCGGCTAAGTTCCTCGAAGCACTTGGCGGTGGGCCGAAGCTGGGTGTGGTGTTGCTCGTCGTGGGTGGGGCGATGCTGGGCCTCGATCACTTCGGCGTCCTGGACCTTCACGCGGTGGGGGCTTGGGCGCCCGCGCTAGGCTGGCTCGTGGTGTGCGCGGGCGGTGCCCTCCTCATCTTCGCGGTGGCGGAAGCAGCGTGGCGCAGGGTGACCGGCGCCACCGGCGCACGCACTGCACTGAGCGCGCTAGAGTCCGAGGCCGAGCGAAACCTATCGGCTCTGGTAGACGACGAGCGCGTCTATCTGAACTGGCTCTTCAGAGCGAACATGCAGCGCTTCCCTTGCGACTACTGGGATGATGGCATCGAGGGCCTGCGCAACAAGCAGATCATCTACGTGCCCGAACACTCAACCGGGGGCGTTTATCTCATCCGCGACAGCGTCTGGAAGCATCGCGACGAACTGATCGCAGCCTGGGGATACTTACCCAGTGCCTTCAAACCCCTCGGGCTCATGACCGAATCCGAGCGCGCCGAGCGGGCGCGAATATAGGCAGCAACTAGCTCTCATCCACACCGAGCCCGTGGATATGCCGGGCTTTCACGCTTCCAGCGATGGCCCCGGATGACGGCTTGCATCGCCACATCCATCGGCCGGAATGCCCCCTCATCGCTCTGTTCGGCCCACACGCGGCCGTACGCGGCCTTCAGGGCTTAGTGGGCCTGCCACCCCACCCGAGGGCGACTTGCCCGCCACGGGGCACCTGTGCGCCCTGTTTGGCGAAGCATCGGGAAGCATGGTGGGGCAACCGACGATGCTTCTCGGGGTACCGGACTTCCGGGGCTCTGCGGGTACGCCAAATCGGCCGTTCCCCTCGGACGCCCCCAGTGCCGCTGTCTCATTAAGGAGACAGTCGCCGAGATGGGCGACGTGGCGGCGGGGAGAGCGGGAAGCATCGCCGAAAATCGTCGTAGCTGCGGACATCATGCGCTCGGTACCGCCCTCATAGCTCGCAGGTGGAAATGGGGCCCCTCATCTTTAGAACGCTGACCTAGACGTCGCGATACTTCTCCCAATCGATCTCGCCGGTCTCACTGACGTCGAAGGGGAACACGGCCAGTCCGGCGCGGATCGCATCGAGCATGTCCTCCTCGGTGCCCATCCAGTGGTTGATCTTCTCCTTGTTCGCTCGGGGCCTCCTGTAGGCGAGGTTGGCCAGCACATGCAGACCGGCCAGCCGGCGGCCGACGAAGGGGATGACGTGGTCAACCTCGTGACCGGGAGGAGTGGTGGCATAGAAGCGCTTGATCGCCTCACGCTCTTCGTCGGATTGCCAGGGCGGCGTGCGCAGGACGTGAAGCCGGTGACCGGCAAGACCACGCCGACCACGGTCCCGGCGCCTGGCCCGGTGCTTCTCAGGGTCGGCCCAGTACGCGTCCCGAGCCCTCTTGGCCTGGGCGGAGTAGTACACCTCGGTGCCCACCTCGCGCAGCTTCTCCCGGAGCCGCGCTTGACGCTTCGCACGCTCGGTCAGCCGCTTCCACTCGCCGGTAGGCTGCGCGGCCTTGCGGTCGGCACGGCGACGTTCGGCATCGGCCTCTCTCTGCGGCCGGGCCTCGGCCCACAGCCGCGCCCGGCGCCGCTTGTCCATCTGGCGCTGGCACTCGGCACAGGTGCCGTTGTGGGCGCGACGCGGCGCGACATGGCCGTGCGCGCAGGGGAGACCGGTGAAGTAGTAGGCGGAGCCCGCCGCACGGGCCTCGTCGGCGGTCTTGGGATAGGTGGAGTGGTCAACGATCATCGGCGTTCCCCAACAGGGTTCGATATGGGTGAAATCTGATCCCAAGCGCGGGTTCAGCGCCCGCCCCCCCGCTATAAGCGGGGGTGGAGGCGTTGGCGCCGGTAGAGGCCGGGCGCATGGACTCGGAAGATGGACAAAGCCCCGCAGTGGCCCGGCGTTCGGGCGTCTCCGCGATGAGGCGTCCGGCCTGAAAAGGGCTGGACCCTAGTTGCCCGCAACGCTTACGAACAGGCTGGGTTCGTGCCAATTGCGATGCCCCGAAATCGGCTGGCACGCACTCGCGGAGTTCCGGGCCTTTGAGCCCCATCCAGGTCTCGCAGGATTTGCTAGCCAAAGCGCGCGCCCACGGCTCCAAGCCTGATGGCATTGCCCCATCCGACCCTCGTGACGCGGTACACGCGCCCGTCGAACTCAACGAGCTTGCGGCGGCGCAGGCTGCGGACGGCGGCGCTGACGTTCGCCCGGCTCATCCCGCGCACGGCCGGATCGGCCAGCTCGGTCTGCGTGATGATCCCGGCGCGCTCGGCGATGGCGACCAAGACGCGAGCTTCGGTCGTGGCGGGACGCAGGTCGCCGCGCACCGGCTCGTTCCGATCAAGTTCTCGCTGGGCGATCCGCTCATGCACGCGCACGGCCGCCCGCGCCTCGCCAAGCGCGATGCAGACCACACAGCCCTTGCCGACCTTGGCGAGCGCGAAGTGACCGTTCCGGCATCGCCCGCCCGAATAGTAGTACAGCCGATCATGCGCCTTGGCCTCGGCGGACGAGCGCGGCAGCAGCTTCCAGTCACGGCTGGGGACGGTGGTGAGCGATCTCATCGAGTAGTCCTGGGGTTAGAGGCAGGCCCCTTGCGTCGCGAGGCCCGTGACGGCTGTCCGCGTCACGGGCCTCTATGGGAGCGGGGGAGTTGCGGTCCCGCGCCCTCAACTGGTGCCCCTCGATGGGAAGGCTGTGAGTGACATCGAGGGGCTGAGCGCGTAAGACGCTCGGGTAGCCCCGCAGCACGTGCCGCGAGGCCCTTGGTGGCTGAGGCCCACCACCCGCCCACGTGGGGCGGGAGCTTATTGTCGCTCATGCCGTGAGGCTAGAGCGAGACTCCACCGAACCCATCGTAGATGGTGGAGTGATACTTCCAGTGGCGTCCCCGGTGGAGGGCTCCACGGTCCATGAGGATGCTCGCGGCCCTGTCGACGGCGTCGATGGGCAGATTGCGCTGCGCCACCTCCCGCACGTCGCTGGCGTCGAGCACGCGGTACTGGCGGGCGGCCTTCACAGTCGCCGCGAGCGCGAGGTCGAAGTCCGTCATCACTTCAGCCGGTGCTTGGAGACCGGCGTACCCTTGTTCTGCCGGTAGTTCTTCCAGATGGCTTGGGCGTCGAGGGACTCGACGGTCACGGGCTCGCCCTCGCCATTGGCGCGGGCTTCGATCTCGTCCAGGTCGCGCTCGACGTTGGCGAGATCGGACATGGGGTGACGGACGCGGTCGGCGGCGACGGCATTGGGAGCGGAGGCCGAGGGGAGCTTCACCGGCTCGGCCACCACGACGCCGGAGCGCTCGCCGGCGAGGTGACCGACGAAGCGCACGGCAGCGTTCAAGGCGTCACGGGTCGCGGCGTAGTTGTTGGAGGCGACGGTCGCTCGGGCAGCAGCTTCCTCGCTGGCCGCACTCGCGCTCTGGCGCGCGCGGAGCAAGCGCTTGGCCAGTTCGGGGTCGATGGCATGGCCGCCCTCGCGGGCGTCGTAGTGAGCGCGAGACTCGTTGGCCTTCGCCTCATCGAACTTCTCGCGGGCCTTGTTGAAGGTGCCGAGCGCACCCTCATTCGCCCCTTCGAGCGTGGCAGCGGCCGACTGGACGCGGCCGAGAGCCTCACTCACTTCGGGGTTCTTCTCCAGCCACCCGGCGACGGCGGGATTCTCGGACTGGAAGCCACCACCGTGGACGGCAGGAAGCTTCGGGGAGGGGCTGGCGCCCCGGAACGGGTCGACCACTCGGCCGACGAAGTCATTGACGATGCTCATCTGAGCATTCTCCTTCACAGGGATGGCGCGGGGGCGGGTGCCCTCGCTACTGGCTCCACCTATGGCTTGCTGTTCGGGAGATGCGCAAATGGGGGTCGCGCTCAGCGCCCTCATCGCACAATTATGATTGTACCGGCGTTCCAGAAGCGGCCGGCGTACGGGCCTCTCAGCCCTTATCGCGGTGCTGATCCACCCAGCGGCTAAGCTCGTCTTCGGCGTAACGGACCATCCTGCTGCCCAGCCGGACGGGCGCCGGGAAGCCGGACTTCTTCACAAGCCGGAAGAACGTGCGGCGGCTGACGGCCAACCTCGCGGCGGCCTGCTGGGCGGAGAGCAGTTGAGACATGCCGACCACAATGGGAGATCTCGCCACCATTGCAAGTGATGCGCTGCCCTGGGACGCTCGATCGTCAAGCGGCGCGACGGAGGGTCGCTCGCACATCGCGGGTAGAAGACCACTCTCGGCGAAGCTCCGCGATGGCGAACGCAGCGGGTCCGGTATCCATCTCGGCGCCAATGTACCCGCGCCCAAGCCGCAGCGCAGCGACCCCCACGGGCGCCAGCCCCGCGAAGGGGTCTACGATGTACTCGCCGGGCATCGAGTAGGTTTCGATGAGCGGGGCCATGATCTCGTGGGGTTTGGGCGTAGCGTGGGTACCCCGGCGCGGATCGTGATTGGGGACCTTCAGGTGCCGGATGCTGAAGGGGGGATGAGCCGGTCGTCCCTCCGAGGCAATGATGACGCACTCTCGCCCGCTCATGGTCGGATGAATCTTGTCCCACGGAATGACGACCATCGACAGACCGGCCGCCGACAGCGCAGTGGTCCAGTCGTAGAGGGCCTCGGCGTTGCTCCACAGAGCCATCACGCCACCGGGCTTCAACATCCGCTTGAGCGGCTCGATGCACCAGAGCGGAGCCTTGTCGTCGCCGAGCACCTTCTGTCCCCGCGCCGTGGTGTAGTCGATGCCATAGGGCGGGTCGGTCAGCACCATCCCGACCTTGAAGCCGTTGGCGGCCATCGACTCCAGCGTCTTTTGGACGTCGCGCTGGATGAACATCAAGCCGTCCCACAGGAACAGCTTGGATGGAGCGGGAGGGCTCGGCGCCGGGGGCGGGGCGGCGGTAAGGTCGTCCAGCTCCCGCAGGCGGTCCCGCTCCGTGCCCTCGATCGCCTTGAGCAGGTCTTCGCCGAGCCGGCTCCAGCGCACCCACCGCTGCGCGGTCTTCGGCTTAGCGCCGACTTCCCGCGCCACCACGCCGGCGAATCTGGACTCAGAGTCCACCACGCCCTCGGCCTGCCGCAGGTCTCGCCATTCCAGCACCAGCCGCGCGCAGCGGGCACAGGAGACCGCAGGCTTCAGGGACTCGATGATGGTCCGGACGCGGGACGTGGGCATGCTGGCGGTTCCTTCGCCTTCGTGAGGGCAGCCGGTCAGGATGACGGGCGACGAGACGAAGTCACGAAGGGACGGAGATTAACGTTACCTGCTCACCGGACGCGTCCTTCCCGTGGCGTTGGCCGTGCGATAGCGTCCCCTCGCTGTAGGGAGGACATGCAATGACGAAGTTCTTGCCCGGCGCTCTGGCCCTGCTGTGGGCAGCGATCACGGCGAGCGGGGCGTTCGCTCAGGTTGCCGGGGGCAACTTCGTCAGCCTCGACGGGGTGCTTGAGCATCATTTCGCGCAGTCGGGCGACTATCTCGGGAAGGCAAGCGACATGGACACGCCGGCCGTGGGGGTGTTCCGAGAGGGCGATGGCGTCTGCTGGACCACGCTGAGCGATGGGACGAAGCAGCCGGGGAACGTGCTGATCTACGTCGGCGAGGTTCAGTGCTGCATGAGCGCCGAGGCCATATCGGATAAGGTCGCCTTCACTCAGGTCTGGGTCAAAGGCACCGGCGTCGGATATCGGATGTGCACGAACCAAGTATTCCGCCGCGTGGCCGACTAAGGCCGGGCTGGGTAGGTCCTAGCGTAGGTCCGCCGAATCTGGAGGGCTCAGAGGCCGACGAACAGCCACTAGTGTCCCGTCTCCCTCTCCGCCACCTCCGCTCCACCCAAGACGTCGCAAAATGCTGCTATGTCCGCGTGGCAGCGGCACTATTGCGTAGGGCGTGTAAGGGGTTGGCGGAGATGCCGGGAGCGGCCTTCCGCCGGTAGCAGCACAAGTGCCCGAAGCTCTAGGCAGACACGCCGCGATACACCGTCTGTCCGGCTGTCTGTCCGTTAACCGCCCTTCTAGCCCCCTTTGCCGAAGGCCTGGACTAACTTGCGGCCAACCCCATTTGTGCGTCCCACCACGAGGGTCAAATGCCCGGCGCACCACGGTCTCTCACCGCTGCTCAGGTCGCGGCCATCAAGAAGGATGGCCTGACCCGCGTTGCGCCCAGCCTGTACCTGCAAGTGCGCGAGCAGGGCACGCGGTCTTGGATGTTCCGCTACAGCAAGAATGGCGAGAACAGATGGATGGGTCTTGGGGCCATGGCCGACAAGCCGTTTACCGAAGCCGGCGACGAAGCGGCGATGCTGAGGGCGCTGGTCAAGCGCGGTGGCGATCCGCTGGGCGAGAAGCGGCAGGTCCAGCTCCAGCGGCGGCTCGACCATCAGCCGAAGGCTCCGACCTTCGACGAGTGCGCCAAGTAGTACATCGCCGCCCACGAGAGCAGCTGGAAGAACGAGAAACACATCGCTCAGCGGAAGATTACCCTCAAGACCTACTGCGGTCCGGTGATCGGCAAGAAGCGAGTCGACGAGATCACCGTCGAAGATGTGCTGAAGGTCCTCAAGCCGATCTGGGTCGAGAAGCCGGAAACAGCCAGCAGGCTCCGGGGCCGGATCGAGAAGGTGCTCGGCTGGGCGACGGCCATGAAGTACCGCACCGGTGAGAACCCGGCCGCCTGGAACGGCGCGCTGCAGCATCTGCTGCCGGCGACCTCCTCCATCCAGAAGGTCGAGCACCACAAGGCTGTCCCCTACAAGGATGTGCCCAAGCTGATGGCCGACCTTCGCGAAAACGGCAGCATCAGTGCCAAGGCCTTGATGTTCACCATCCTCACCGCCTCCCGCACCGGCGAGGTGATCGGCGCCACCTGGGAGGAGTTCGACTTCACTAGGAAAGTCTGGACCGTTCCGGCCGCCCGGATGAAAGCCGACCGCGAGCACCGTGTGCCGCTCAGCGACGAAGCCGTTGCCATCATCGAGAGTCTACCGCGTGACGAGCGCTATGTGTTCCACAACGAGTTCGGGCTGAAGCTCAGCAACATGGCGATGCTCATGCTGCTGCGCGGCATCCGCGATGACGGTGTCACGGTGCACGGCTTTAGATCATCGTTCCGGGACTGGGCGGCTGAGCAGACCGATACGCCGCGCGAGGTGGTGGAGGCCTGCCTCGCTCATGCTGTCGGCGATGCCGCGGAGCTGGCCTACAAGCGCAGCGATTTTCTGGAGAAGCGGCGCGCGGTGATGCAAAACTGGTGGACGTTCGCGTGTACGTCGAACGTCCGCTAAGCGCCAAAAGTGGACTTTTCGAACGCTGGCCACGATCAGTTGGCGAAACCGGCGAGAATGTCCCCGGCCCTCCCAAGGATTTCAGGAAGCTTAGCGCGAAAGTCCTGCATCAAGCGGACCACCGCAATCTGCTCTGACGGTAGCCCCGGTAAGAACGTCTCGTGTGCCTCCCAGGCGGACACTTCCGGCTGTGGCTTACCGGCAGGATAGGCAGTCAGAAGGTACTGCACGCGAAATGTCACCGGTTTGTCCGGGTTGGTTTCGCCCTTCGTCACGTGGTGCACCAGGTCGACCCTACCAACAAGCTGAACCATACCGCGTCGGCTCTGGATTCGAGTTGAAAACTGCAGTCGGCGACCGGTGAAGTTTCGCCCAGCTGGGCCATCAACAGAAAACCCTCCGAGGCCAGAAATCGCACCACTTGGAGAAACCGCTCCGACGCCATTCGCGACTAAGTCATCGCGGATTTGCACCACGACCTTACGGACCGTCCCGTATATACGGTCTGTGTCGGTTTTGACGCGCTCTCGACGAAGGTTAGAAGCGGTCATGTCAGCGCGGTGCGCTTCCGTCATGCTGCTCAATCTGTCAGCGATCTCCGTTAGGTTCAGCGGTGCCGTCTCGAGCTGTATCGCACCTCGTTCGAGCCATCTTGTAAGCTCCGCGCCGACCACGTCCATTGACGGCCTGACGGTGGGATTTTCGTCCGTCATTGAATCGATCAAGGCGTCGAGTGGCACGGCGGCTTCACCAGTCCAAGCCGAGATCGTCATCGGGGGCCGATACCTGTCGTGCCGACCCGGGTTTGGGTAATTTTGTCCCGTCGCGAGTTTCCAAAGAAGTTTAGCTAGTGAGTAGACGTCAGCGGCCCGCCCGTCCGCGTTTGCCGGCGAATTGAGCATCTCCGGCGCGATGTAAAATGTGGGCCCGAGTTTCTTGTCATTCGGCGTCAGGGACGCACTTTCCGCGTGGTCCACAAGCCCGAAGTCGCCGAGGTACCACTTGCCCTCAAGCCTAAATATGTTCTCTGGTTTGATATCGCGGTGAGAGTACCCGCGCGCATGCAGGGAGGCCAGCGTTGATGCAAGGCTTCTGCAAACCTGCACTATCGCCTGAAGACTATCGAGCTCGTTTGTCACGCGCGACAATGGTTCAGCCAACGGCATTGTGAACCATTGGACGGGTATGGTTGGGTCGATGTCGCTGTCGTAGATAGGCATAACCCCGGACAGGTCGGAACAACTGCGCATCGCTTGCACTTCGCGAGCAAATCGAGCGGGTCCGTCGCCTTGAGTCCGGTGAAGGTATTTCAGGGCCGCGCGTCCGCCAATTCCGTCGTCGACTTCCCAGACAGCACCGTTGCCCCCGCGGCCTCCCTCGAGGGGCCCGACGAGACTCCAAACTCCTAGATGATCGCCACGTTTCATAAGTGGCGGACTTAGCACCATCTTGCCCAGAGGGCGACGAGTGCGTTGCAGCAGGTTGGCCAACGCGCGCGTAACAACCCTGCTGCGCTCGTGACACACGTCTTCGTCCGCTTTGGACCAAGAGCGTACGGCAAGGTCGGGAGCATCTTGCCCGATGCTCGAGACTAGGGACTCGTCGATGTCCGCCGGTCGGCGTGAAGCAAACGCAACTGTGGCGCACAATGAAGCTCGGCGACGAGGTCGAGAATAGGTGCTTCGGACTGAAGCCGCCGCGGCGCCCGATTCAGTTGATCGATCCCAAGCGGGCGAAACGGCCCGTCGATCGGCGAGGAGATGACGCCCGAGCTTCGCGCCGAGATGAAGGTGCGACGGCAGGGTCGCACGGCACCCCACCTCACAGAGATCGAACTTCTCCCACGGCGGTCCGGGGCGACGATCGATCGGCCTGTGGAGGGTAGCCTATTGCCGTAACTTTATGTTCCGGATATGTTCTCGAGATATACTGCTAGCGGCCACGATTGTGTGCCCAGGCGCGAACCTAGTTGCTTAGGCAATTCGGAGGAATGCATGGCGAGGAACAACCGCGTTTTCATTTCCTTCGCTATTGAAGATCAGTGGGCAGCAATTCGGCTTGCCGGCCAAGGCAAGAATGAGCGGACGCCCTTTGAGTTCGTTGACATGTCAGTCAAGGAGCCTTGGAGCGAAGCCTGGAAGACGAAGTGTCGGACACGCATTAAGGGCTGTGACGGCGTGATCGTCATGGTCACCACTAATACGGCCAAAGCGGACGGGGCATTATGGGAAATCCGTACCGCAAAGAGCGAGGGGCTCCCTGTTATTGGCATGTACGCCACGACCGACAATAGGCCTTGGAGTCTTCCGAGTGAGCTGTCGGGAGTGCGTGTCGTGGATTGGACCTGGCCGAACATAAAAGCGTTCATCGACCGGCTTTGAAAAAATGGCCAGGCGGGCGCTGGTGGTTGGCATCAACCACTATGACAGTTTTGACGAACTGAAGGGGTGCATAACCGACGCTCGAGACATGCAGTCGGTGCTGGCTCGCAACGCCGACGAATCTCGGAACTTCGAGGTGGATCTTCGTACGAGCGACGGTCCTGAACGGATCACGAGACCGGTTCTGAGGCAGGCGTGCACGGAGCTTTTCGCGACCGTCGACGTCGATATTGTTTTCTACTTTGCCGGTCACGGCGCCTCGAGTGACGTAGAGACATACCTTGTTACTCAAGATGGGGAGCCTGGCGACTACGGCCTCCCGATGAGCGAGCTCGTAGAAAGGGCCAATCGATCGCCGGCGCGGACAGTTCTTATCGTCCTAGACTGCTGTTTTAGCGGCGCGGCGGGAAATCGACTAAGTCTCGATGCAGGGGTCGACGCCGCCTCACTTCGCGAAGGGGTAACGATCCTTGCGGCTTCACGAGGGACGCAAGAGGCCGACGAGATTGATGGCCACGGCGTTTTCACAGATCTTGTGGTTGGTGCCCTTAAGGGCGGAGCGGCGGACGTCCGTGGGCAGGTATCCGCCGCCGCAGTCTACGGCTACGTCGAATCTGCGCTCGGTTCGCTTGCGTCACGCCCCATTTACAAATCCCACGCCGCAAAACTTGGCCCTGTGAGGCTATGTCTACCGAAAGTGCCGGACAGCCTGCTCCGCGAAATCCCGATCTTCTTCCCCGTGGAGGGGCACGCCTACCGCATGGACATGAGCTACGAGGAAACAAACTACGGCCCCGCCGCTCCGGCGCATGTCGAGGTGTTTCGCAAGTTCAAGAAGCTGCAGGTTGCAGGGTTGCTCAAGCCAAAATTTGGGGACGACCTCTACTGGACGGCCGCGCGGTCTGGCGTTGTTATGCTCACGGAACTCGGTGAGTTCTACCGACGCATATGCCTAGATGGGTTGATCTGATGATCGTTGGGATCACGGGCCATCAAAAGAGGCCGGAAATCGATTGGACTTCGGTCCAGACCCATCTTCTTGGGGTCATGGAGAAGCTGCATCCGACAAGCTCTATCGGGTCGTTAGCCGCAGGCACCGATCAGGTGTTTGCGGCGGTAGCCCTGCAGGTCCGGTGCAGGCAAGTCGTCGTTCTGCCATTCGAGGGCTACGATGAGTTGCTCGAAGGTGACGCTCGACGGATGTTCAATTTTCTCTTGAGCAGGGCCGCTGAGATCAAGCGGTTGAATCTCAAACTCCCGGAGGAAGAAGCGTACATGCTGGCAGGCCAGTACATCGTCGACAACTGCGACCTACTGATTGCGGTGTGGGATGGTAAGCCGGCAGCCGGGTTGGGTGGAACGGGCGATATCGTCGCCTACGCGAGAAGCAAGAACCGCGAAGTCACCGTCTTAGAACCACAACAGCTGGGCCATTCATAAATAGGAGGGCATTTTATTGAAGATTTTTATCTCGCACCAGCGAGCGGATTCGGACCTCGCGACCGCGATCGCCAGTCGACTTCGCGTGCATCATTCGATCGAGTGCTACCTCGATTTGATTGATCCGGATTCAAAATCAAAGGGTGATGATCTTGGTGATCACATTCGCGGTGAACTCGCAAAGTGCACGCAGTTGATGGCGGTTGTTTCGAGCAACACCAAGAACTCGTGGTGGGTGCCGTGGGAGATCGGCGTTGCAACCGAGAAGGATCACCCCATCGCCACCTACGCGGGCGACAACACGACCCTGCCTGAATATTTGAAAAAATGGCCTTACCTTCGAAGTAACACTGACCTCGACACTTATGCCCGCATCTCCAAGAACGCGGATCGAACCTTCACCGTTCAGAAGAACGCGTATGCGACAGACTCTGTGGCCAGAGATCGGAGCACGCGCGAGTTCTACCGCGATATGCGAGCCGCGCTCCGTCAATAGTGGACTGAGCTCTGGCGACCAAGTAGAATAGACTTCTATAAGAAGTGAAATTTCTCATTTGATTTGCGTCCACCAGAAAGGTGCATGAGAAGATCATGGCAAACAAGAAGCGCGTTTTTGTGAGCTTCGACTACGACAACGACGAGTTCTTGAAGACTGCTCTCGTCGGGCAAGCCAATCTCGAGGACAGCCCGTTTGAGCTCTCCGACTGGTCGATCAAAGAGCACATTGACGAAAAGTGGAAAGAGAAGGCGCGAACGCGAGTTCGTAGCGTCGACCTCGTGTGCGTCATCTGCGGCAAGAATACTAACACCGCCACAGGAGTGAGTGCGGAGCTCGAGATCGCTCAAGACGAGGGGAAGTCCTACTTTCTTCTCGCGGGATATGCCGATGGCGGCAATGTGAAACCAAAAGCCGCGAAATCCACTGACAAGCTCTACAAATGGACGTGGGACAATCTCAAGTCTCTCATCGGGGGGTCTCGATGAAGCGGGCGCTCATCGTTGGGATTGATGACTACGGCGGCGCTGATTTCAACCTGGAGGGCTGCGTCGCCGACGCCGTGGCCATGGCCGAAAAACTCGGCGAGAACGGCAACGGGGACCCAAACTTCGACATCGTTTTGCACACGAGCAATGAAGGTCCGGTAACGACTGAACTGCTCGACGCGAGCGTGACAAAGCTATTCAAAAGTGGGGAGTGTGAAACGGCACTCTTCTATTTCGCCGGTCACGGAATGCTCGATGCCGAGACCAATCGCGGCTATCTCGTCACTCAGGACGGAAAGAAAGGTTCACCCGGTGTCAGTCTAGGCGATGTCATCGGGATGGCCAACGAAGCGCACAAAGAAGTCGGTTCAACGGTCGTCATCCTTGATTGCTGCCATGCAGGGTATCTTGGCGAGCTGCCAGGCCTTAACAACAGAGATGTCTCGGTGATCGGCAAAGGGGTGACCATCCTTGCCGCCGCCGATCGCAATCAAACGGCGGAAGAAGACCAGGGCCACGGTCTCTTCACGGGCATCGTGCTCGATGGTCTTGGCGGAAGTGCCGCAGACATTCTCGGGCGGATTACGCCTGCATCGCTGTACTCGCTGGTTGATCAAACTCTCGGCGGCTGGGAGCAGCGGCCTGTCTACAAGGCCAATGTGCAGACCTTCATAACATTGCGAGAGGTATCGCCGAAGGTGCCACGCGAGATGTTGCGCAGGCTAAAAGACTACTTTCCAACGCCCGGGCACGTTTTCAGGGTCGACCCTAGTTTCGAGGAGGCCCGAGGCGAGTTCAGCGATCAGTTCAAAGACATCCCTGTCAACGAAGAGAACTTCAAGATCTTTCGGGAGATGCAGGCCTTTTACAAGGTCAACCTTGTCGTCCCTATCGACTATCCCTTCCCTTGGGACGCGGCGATGCACAGCACTGGCTTCAGGCTCACTGCACTCGGCGCGCACTTTCGTAAGCTCGCCGTCGCCAAGCGGTACTAGGTCTTTAAGGTACAAGTCTCCGCCATCCAATCTCGATAGTCTCTAAGCTGGTGACGCGCGACAGCAACTGTGGCGTCACGGGCTCGTCGGTGCGGATCTGCTCTGCGGACATGAGGCTGCTTCTCGTCGTAATTGCGTAACACTTTGCATACAGGCCCGAGCAAATGATGCTCGCATTCTGAAGCTCAGGCGGTGCGGAGGAGAGGCCCGGAACGTAGTTAGTGACGAGGCGAACGCCGACACCGAAAGCGGCTGCCATTCCATAACGTCCATTGGTCTGAAGCATCGCCGCTTCGAGTGCCAGCCTTGCTCCCGCAAGCTTCCCCTCTGTTTCTGGCATTTGGCTGAACAATGCAGGCCGGCGGACTAGTATGGTGGTCTGGGGTATCCAGCTGTCGAGCCGGCCGGTCGAGATGTTGGTTTTGGGGTTGGCCTCAAAGATCCGCCACTCGCCGGCGTAGATCGCGGCGTGGCTCCATTGCGAACCCAGTGTACCGTGCGCGTCCTGTGCCCTGCGTATAAGCCTTGTACCAGTGTCGGGCTGCAGCCTCTTCGCAAGTAGCAAATCGCCGACACGCAAAGCTTCGACGTTCGGCATGAAGCCGAATTGCTCTTGCTGGGGAGTAATCCGTGGGAGGTCCGCGATGCGATAGGTGTCTAGGACTTTGGCAGCGTCGATATTTGTCGGATCGAGCATGAAAGGGCCTCAAGGCCCTCTTGTTAGCGTGGCCCGTCGAGCTTTAGAACGCGCAGCCCACCGCTTTTTTCAGCGATGCGGCCCGAAACGGATCGGCCCTTTTTCACGCCGCGCGATACCTTTGGATCAGATAGGACTTCGCTTGTGAAAACCCCAACCTTCTTAGTCAGGTTGGCCGGCTTCGTGATCTCAACATATCCGAAGCCATCAGAGTCCACCCGCAGCACCGTACCCTCGAAATCCTCGTGGACCTCACCATTTGCAAGCTTTTCTATCGGTGCCATCGAGACCCTCCATGGTCAAGATCATGCGCACGGCTAAGCTAGGTCATGAATGGTGAAGTTTCAAGAAACTTGCTCTCTACCGCGCAGTAGAACTTGAGGCCAACATGAGCACCGCGCGCCGAACCGCACCATGGCAATGTCCACTTTGGGCCAAGAGGGGTCACCTCTCGGCCCTATTAGGGGCGATACCACCTACGGCGCCAGTGGAGCGACGTAATATCTACGGATGCCGTCCTCGCCCTTCTCGGAGATGACAGGAAAGCCCAACCGCTTCTTGACGGCAGCGGTCAGGAACGCCCGCGCCGAGTGCGGCTGCAACCGGTGGCGTCGGTGATCTCCTGGATGCTGGCGCCGTCCTGCCGGCGGAGTAGCTTGAGGACAGTGGCCTGCTTGGTCTCAGTCTTGGCGGCGGGCTGAGCTGCAGCCTTGGCTTTGCGGGTCTTGCGGGTGCGCGCGGTGATGGTCTTGGCCATTTGCCGATCTCCTTGTCGGTGAGCCGATGCGGAAGTGCCCGGCTTCAACAACAAGGCGCGGAAGTTCTCCGGGCAGCGCGATGCCAACCATGCTTACCAGCGGCCGACAGTCCAGCGCTTCCGCAGACCGAAGCTGGTCAGCCTTAATGAAGCCTGTGCCGCACCGAGCCGCGGTTTGAGTTTTCGGGGCGTTTTTGGGGGCCGCCGCTTTGTCCCGCGATAGTGGGAGGCCGCGGCGGCGCCAGTCGGGCCAACCCGCGGAAATGTCGCGCTCATCGCCGCACGGCAGTCTAGGCCTCGATGTCTAGTGGCCGAAAGCGCGCACTAAATAGCCTCGACATTCCGCAGGGTTACGACCCTACTGACAGTCGGTGCCACTGATCGCTGTTTCCTCTCGGCAGCCGCCGCCAGTCGAGCTATCCGTCTGGAACGTCGATCTCTTTCCCGGCGGCAGCGATTTCCGGGGATCTCCGGCCGATGAGGAGATGGCGGTACTGGCCCTCCCGTCGTACAAAATGAAACCATACCTTCAGTTTGCTGTCGCAACCCGGCGAAGGCTGCGGCGGAATCGACTTAGCCAGCGCCGTGCGCTCCCGTCGAGGATGCTGTCATCCTCAAGAATCCACCACCAAGCTGTCTCGAACTGGATGAGCAGGTCGCTGATATCCTTTGCCGATTGCCGGGAGATCGCCTCGGCGATTGCCAGAGCTTCATCCACGGTGTCCGACCAGAGTTGATGCGCCGCAGCCGACGCATCGGGATCGCGCTTTTCGTCAATAGTCTGATACTCACGCCAGCGGCGGCCGACTCGTGTCCTGCATCTCGTGAAGGTAAGGGCCAGTGGCGAAAGGGGGCTCGTGGGGTCGACAGTGGCGCGGATGCGACGACGTGGATGTGGGGTCATTGGTGCTCCCCGACGCTGGATGCTGCTCACCACCACAAGGGGGTTGAGCCGTCCGTAAAGTCTATATCGCGGTGAGAGGAGTGGATAACCCAGGTTGCTGCATGGGGCTCCGGCTCCGGGCTCCAGGACACTACGAAGCTCACGTTTTGTTGGAACACCTATCCCCCACGCGGTGGTGCCTTCTTAGTCTCCTCGATGGCCGAGGTCCGCTAAGCGCCAAGAGCTGACTTTGGGCCGCAATTGGCCCCCATGATGGGCTAGGTGGTCCGCAAGTCAGTTTGCGTAGAGCAGCACCCGCTCGCCAAGCTGCGGCTCTTCAGGCCGGATGTGTGAGAGCGGGCCCCAGACCGGACTCCAAGCGCCTTCGTCGCCGGTCAGCACGACGTCGGCGCCAAGCATCATGCCGATAACGATCGCATAGCCGATGGCATAGGGAATCGCCAGCGATGCATCGGCCGCTAGTCGATGCTCATCCGTAAGCCACCGTTCGAGCTCGACCGGAATGTGCACTATCCCCAGGGGCTCTCCGCCGTCCCTGAGGCTAAGTTCCACGGTGATGGCGTTACTGGGAGGGCTGGCTGAATAGACAAAGACGCCGACGGCCATAGTGCAGCACCGTTTGCGGAAGACTACGTTACCATCATCACATCTGGCGGTGCTTCGCCATCGGTAACTTGCCTCATGGCCGGAGCATTTCTGCTGTCACAAGGCGAACAAGATCCAGACCGCTTCGTGCACCGAATTTCGCAATGGCCCGCGTACGGTGCACTTCTACAGTGCGCCAGCTGATATTCAGCTCCCTGGCGATTTCTTTGGCGGTCAGGCCCCGGCACATCAGTTCGAGCACCTGCAACTCCCTTGGCGTGAAATGGTATTGGCTGATCCGCGAGGGGTCGAAGGGCACTGGCGGCCGATCCGGATTCTGCGTGTCGGATGAATCGCCGCCAGATGCGGAGCCGACAGCGGACTTCATCATATTGAGAACACGACGCTCGGCGGCGTTCGGCGAGGGCAACGGGGCGGGCTTGGCCCCTTCCCGGCGCACCATCTCGAGCATCTGGATCAGGAGATCGCACTGCTCGCGCGGCAGCGCGAGGAACCCGTCGAGCAGCGCACCGATGTGTTCCGACGATTTGTCCATGGGTCGTAACCTCCTGGTCACCACCCAAAGCACAGGCTGCGTGAGTCAGGCGTGAGTCTGTGCGCGCTGCTCCCAGAACCTCGAGGTCAGGAAACTCCACCCCCTCGGGCACGGCGCGCGCTCGTCGGGAAGGTCGGCCACGGCGTCCAGAAGAGCCGCCGCATCGACCCCCTTGGCGTCGACTCGGTGGTCGACGTAGAGCCGTTGAAGGGTCGCCACCGGCGAGGGCCACGCGAAAAGCGCCGTCACTGTGCGTTCGGAAAAGTGAATGCAGTGGGCGTAGCCCAACATCTGCCTGGCATCGTCAGCCTCAATGAGGTGCAGATTCAGCAGCCGCTCGGCGGTCGCGGCCACGTTGACGATGGGCTCGGTAAGCGGCCGATAGTGTCCATCAGCGGCATCGTGGAGCAATGCGACGTCGGCGTCGTCGACCAGCGCGCCGGACGCATAGCCTTGCGCGATGCGCCCAACGGGCACCATTCCAAACATCTCGCACTCGGCCGCCCGAAGCGCGCCCATAGAGGCGGCGCCGAGCACGCGCACGCCTTTCGAGAGCGCGTAGAGAATTTCCTTGTGCCAGACCGAGCCAGCCTGCTGGAACAGGCCGTCGATCAGCCCCACGACGTTGGCCCCCTCGTCCGTGGCCGCTTCCAGATCTCCCTGAGCTGCCGGACCGCGAAGGACGATGCCCGCGGGAACCGGTGCTCCGTTCAGCGAGGGCCCCGCAAACACGACCTTCATGCGGCTTCCCTTTCGAGAATAGCGTCGGCGCGTGCCCCGGGCCGCCAGCTGAGATTCGCGTCGCGATCTTCCAGCACCGGCGACAACACCTTTGCCACGGCAAAGGGCAAGCCAGGTGGCGAGATGTCGAGACCGATCACGGGACACTCACTTCGCCGCAACGCCCGCAGCAGATGCTGCAGGAGATCGGAGAGAACGGTGCCAGGCGGCAAGCCGCGGGGCGCGGGCGCCCTCGCCACCGCGGCCGCCTGGGCGAGCACCTCGGGGTGCGCCGCAGCTTCGAATTCGTGCCGCTCGATGTCGTCGCGCGACGCGGCGATCGAGGTCACCCTGCCCTGCGCCGCTTCCGTGATCGCCCGGATTGCCGCTCGCGCCGCGACCGGGTGGCAGCCGTAGCCCGCGGCGATCTCGATATGCCGGTCGGCACCGATCGGGGAGATCATCGCCATCACGACGGGAATACCGAGGTCCGACGTCTGGTCGAACAGCGCGAGGCTGAACCCGGCTTTGCGGATCGCGCCCTCGAGGGCATCGACCGCAGGATCGCCAAGCGCCGACGCCGAGAAGCATCGGACCAGCGCGACGTCGAGACTCGTCAGGGACGCGAGCGCGGTCCCGTCGCGCTCGATCAGCTCGCAGAGGCCGTGAAAGAGCGCCTCCTGTGTCGTATTGCCCGACGCGAGGCCATTCGTCGTCTTGCAGATGCCTTTGATGTCCGTTGCTTCGCCATCGACGTCCACCGCCGCGCGCGGCACGAGCACTTGGGCGCCGCTGAGCAGGTCGCGGCCTTCGAGCCACGCGATCCGCTTCTCGCGATAGAACCGGCCCCGCATGAGCTTCCGCGGGTCGAACCACCGCGAGCCTTCGCGGTCGAGTTCACTTGCGGATGCGGTTCGCAGCAACCCGTGCGGACGCTCCGCAATCGCAGCCTCGGCCGACTCCATGATCGCCGAAGCGCAGGCCGCTGCATCGGTCAGGCCCTTTCCCTGAGAGCCCGCCAGCGAGCGCGAGTTCGGCCGAAAGGCGGCCCAGCACGGAATGCCGATGCGATCGAGCCCGGTCTGCCGCGCGACGCGCGAGATGCCGAGGTCTTCGAGCACCGGCCAGAGTCGCCCGACTGTCTCTTCCGGCGTCACCTGCCGGTCGAAATAGCGGGCAAGCTCGAGACCGGCCAGAAAAGGCGCCTCGGTCCAGATGGGAAGCACCCTCTCGGCCGGTCTCATGGTTCAGATCACGAAACGGCCGATGATGCCGTCGCGGGCACGCCGCGACGGCGGAACCTTGGCCTTGGTCTTCTTGGTCTTCTTGGTGTCGGCCGATGGCGCAGGCGTAGTGGCCCCGAAGAACGGATCGGGGTCGGTGTGGATGTGCCGCATTGGAATGTCCTTCCAGGTTGAACAAACCCGGAAAGGCTAGACCATGCCGACGCTGCGCGATGCAGCAACGTCCCTTACGAAGTGTTCGCTCAGGCAAAACCCGCCACGCGCAATCCCGTAAGCAGATGATCCCGATCCGTGGCGTTGCGGATAGGGAACAGGTAGTTCGCGAGGCTGAAATCGGGATGCTCCGCCATGAAGGCATCGCGGTGTCGTCTCGCCATTTCGACGTTGCCGGCCAGCGCCTCGGCCGCCGCGGAAATGCGGCCGGCAGAGGCCGGGTTTTGCATCCGCGCGATGCTTTGCTTGCACGCCTCGTAATCCCGAAGCAGGAAATGCGACGTCGCATCGGTCCAGTGATAGACGTCGGGCCCGAGCGGGTTGAGGTCGAGCGCACGATCGAGCAGCGGCCTCGCATCCGGATGCTTCCCGATGTGGATCAGCGCATCCGCCAGCATGCACAGCACATCAGCGTAGTGCGGCCCCCGATCCGCGGCCATGCTGAGGCTCTCGACGGCCTCGTCGAGGCGATCGAGATAGATCAGGGCGTGCCCCACCTCCCTGTGAACGAGGGGATCGCCGGGGTCCTCCGCGTGCGCCTGCCGCGCCTGTATCAGCGCGGCGTCGAGCGGCGCCCGGTCCTGCCGGCCGAGGAGGAGGTATTCGAGCGATAGCGTGCGCGCCAGCATCGCGCGTGCTCGCGAAAATCGCGGGGACAGGGTGAGCGCGTGCGCGAAGCGCTTCCTCGCCCGCCGCAGGTTGGGGAGTTCAGCAGCTCGCATCTGCTCGTTTCCGATGAGGTAGTGCACGTAGCTCGAGGCAGCACCTGTCGCGCGCGAGATCGTCAGCTCGCGCTGCTCGATTCCCTGCGCGACCCGCGCGCCCAGGCCGGAAGCGAGGCTAAAGTGGCTTGCCTCGAGTGTCTCTTCTCGAAACTGCATCTCCTCGCTGAGGATGATTTCGTGGGTCGCAATGGCGGAGAGCGTGACACTGAGACGTGTCTGGTTCCCATGCCCGGGCTTGAGAGCTGTCGAAACCAAATAGTCGGCGCGGTAGGGGTTGCCGCGATCGAACGGCGCGGCCGCCAGACGACGAGCAGTATGCGAAGCGCAAACCGCAAAGGTGCGCGCCTGGCTGAGAGAGTGGATGACTTCGTCGATGAGGGCCTCGCCGAGCGTCAGGGCCCGCGCGCCTGATTCGAGATGCGCCGACAGTGGCGGCAGCACGAGGAGCCGGGGGACGCCCGTGAGCATCGCCGGCAGGTCCGGCGCCGTTCCCGCCGTCGGCGTTGCCGGCGCGAGCTCGCGCAGGAGGCGATCAGTCCTGCCCGTTGGCCGCGCCGAAAGGTCATCGTAGAGGCGACGCGAGAGGCGCTCATAAGGGCGCGACGGATCGCTCCCGAGAGTGGTTGCCACAACCATTTGCGCCCGGGCCAGATCCTCGTCGAACGGCGCAAATTCTACGATCTGGGACAACAGGTCGGCCGCTTGGCGGCTCCTTACCGCGAGCGCCCCTTCGATCGCGAGTGAAACGAATCTCTCGCGCACCTCTTCGCGCTCAGCGATCAGCCACACAGCGGCCTCACCTTCGACGTCGTCGAACCCTTCGAGGAGATCGCCCCGCCAAAGTCCGGCGAGGCGATCGAGAGCCTCGCTCGTCGCTACCGTCTTCAGCGACAGCAGGATGGAGAGATCGCTGGGGACGGTCTCGGGCGGACGGCCGACCGTCTCAGTGTCGGCAGCAAAGACCGCCACGCCCGCCGAAGCTTCGAACGCGCGGCAGCTTTTGAGCATCTGCCTGAGGTTGGCGTAGGCCCCCGGTCCGGTCGCCCCCGGGTAGAGCCAGGTCGCGAGCTCCGAGCGGGGAATTCGGCGGCCAGGACTGCTGTCCAGGCGCGCGACGGCGATATACGCGGCCCCGGGCAGCTTCGGGCCTGCCGCGGGTCCGTCCAGCTGCGGATATCCGAAAAGCCTCAGCATGGCTCAAAGGTTAACGCGCGCTAGGCAATTGTGCCAATCGGGAAACCACGGATGGCTAACTCCGCTACGGGGGCAACCGGCTGCGCGCCAGATTCCTCGCGCTATTCTGAAGACCCTAGACGCGAGGTACCCATGTTTGCCGAGATGCATCCCCCGCATGCCGCTCTCAATGACGGGCAGCTTCGGCGCTACATGCGCCAGACCGTCATCGCGCCTTTTGGCACACCCGGCCAGGTGAGGCTGCTCCACGCGCATGTGCTCGTCATTGGCGCGGGCGGCCTGGGCAGCCCGGTGCTCGCCTATCTCGCGGCCGCCGGCATCGGCACCTTGACGATCGCCGATGGCGACCGGGTCTCGGTGAGCAACCTCAACCGGCAGATCGTGCACCGCACCTCCGACGAGGGACGGCTGAAGTCGGAACGCGCCGCCGAGTTCGTTGCCGCTCTCAACCCCGGCGTACAGGTCACAACGCATGGATACGTCTCCGGCGCTGAGCTCCCGGCCCTCGCCGGGGCGGCTGACGTCGTGGTCGACGGCTCGGACAATCTCGACACGCGGCGGGCCGTAGCGGCCGCGGCCCTCGGCGCCGGCAAACCGCTGGTGACGGGGGCCGTGGGCCAGCTTGAGGGGTACGTCGCGGTTTTCCCGGCAGTCGGCGTCGGTTTGCCGGCGGGGTTTGAGGCGCTCTTCCCGCCCGGCCCCGAGCCGGTTCGCTGCGAGGCCTCCGGAACGATCGGTGCGGTCACGGGCGTTATCGGCAGCCTGATGGCGATGGAGACGATCAAGGTGATCAGCGGACTGGGACGGCCACTTGTTCGTCGTGCAATTCATTACGACGCTAAGGAAGCCTCCTTCAGCACCATCGACCTCGTCGTCGGTGCTAAGATTTGCGCGATCGTTGGCGGCTGATCAGGGCCGCTGCCTCAGAAGAGGCATTGCACCTTTCTTGATCGCTTCAACCACGGTGTGGGTCCTGTTGAGTGTCCCCCACCGTTCGGCGACGCGCCGGTAGTGAAACATCACCGTAGCTTTCGATATCCCGAGTGCTGCCGCCGTATCGTGCGCCGACTTTCCCTCCGCGAATAGCGAGAGGACCTCCGCTTCGCGTGTGGACAGCTCAAGGTCGGTATCCGGATGCGGTGCGGAGTTGTCGAGTGAAGGCACGGCGGCAATCTTCGAACTGAAGTTACGCTACCGCTGTCGCAGATCTTTTGGGTCCGTTTGGTCCCTTACGGACGAACTCCGTCTGAAGCTGAGCGACCGGTTGACTGGAGGTTCCCGTGCGATGTGACGCGATACCGGCAGCAAGTCAGCGGTCGGACATCACCTCCAGGAAACAGCGGACGGGCTCGCGATTGTTTGCTTTGGGCCAGAAACCGGCTCTTGAGATAAGCTGGGCCGCTCGCGGGAGCGAAGCGGTGGGCGGGATGGCGAGGATATCGTCATGGACACCGTCGCTCAGGTTCGCCAGCCTTGGAACAAGGGACTAATTGTCGGCCCTAAGAGACCACTGATGCCGAGGCAGGTCTGGTCGATCCGCGTTCGGCTCGAGATGTCTGCTTCGGCGCGGGATCTCGCATTGTTCGATCTAGCGATCGACTGCAAGCTGCGAGCATCCGACTTGGTCAGCCTCAAGGTCGAGAATGTCTGCTCCGGGCCGGCTGTCCGAGATCGCGCGATTATCACGCAACTCAAGACTGGACGACCCGTCCAGTTCGAGATCACCGAGGTCACCCGACAATCGATCGAACGGTTGATCGTCGTCCAGTCGCTGCACGATGGCTACCTGTTTCGAAGCCGAGCGCATGGACAGGCGCACATCTCGTCGCGGCAGTATGCTCGCATGGTTCATCGTTGGATCAGCAACATAGGACTTGATGACCGCGGTTTCGGAACACACCCGCTCCGAAGAACCAAGGTTGCACAGCTCTATCGCAAGACGGGAAACCTAAGGGCCGTCCAGTTGCTACTCGGCCACGCCAAAATCGAGACAACCGTCCGCTATCTCGGTGTCGACATGGATGATGCCCTGCGACTGGCGGAGCAGATTGAACTCTAGCCAAGCAGTTGGCGCGAAATCAAAGGTCAGTTTCGCGCCAGAAGCGGGAGCTGTTCCCCAACATGGGTATCGACGACGCTCAACCCACGCTCGGCGCTAAACGACTTTGCCTCGCAACTATGGAGTCGTGGACAACTTGCCGGGAACCACCGCTCCTAGGCCCTCAGCCACTCCTCGGAGATTAGCCTCCACTGTGGGGACCGCCGCCCGGCGCCCGGCATGGTCGAGGCGAACGACGCGTTCGTCGGCAAGTCCAAAGGCCGGCGCAACGGCCGCGCCGTGCTCGCGGGCTAAAGTGAGAAAGGCTCCTGGATCGACGCTGGTCGGAAGGCGCACAGTTGTAGCGAGGTTGGAAGCCTGAGCGTCATCGTCAATCCATAGTGGCACGCCGAGGAGGCGCAGGCCGCCGCGGGTTGCAGCGGCCGCTTGCTTATGCCGGGCGATGCAAGCTGCGAGGGTTTCATCCTCGACACGCGTCAGGGCTGCGTCCAGCGCCCAGAATTCCAATGCGGAGGGCATGCCCGGTAGGGCGCCGCGGCCCTGGTCGAGCCAGCTGGTCTTGAGATCGAGCAGGGCAAGGCTCGAACGCACCGCCTGCGAATCCATCGCCGCCCAGGCGCGCGGGCTGACGCTGAGCGCGGAGAGGCCGGCTGGACCAGCCAGCGCCTTCTGCGGCCCGATCACGCAGACGTCGATGCCGAGCTCATCGATCGCCAGTGGATGGCCGCCGACCGAAGCCACGGCATCGACGACCAGCAGCGCGCCTTTCGCTCGGCCGAGCGCTGCCACCTCGGCTAGCGGATTGAGGATGCCGCTCGAAGTTTCGGCATGGACGATCGCGACGAGATCGACCCTGGGCAGCCGATCCAGGGCACGCGCGACCGCCTCCAAGGTGATCGGCCTGCCGGGCTCCGCCGCCACCGAGTGCACATCGGCACCGGCGCGTCGCAGCCAGTCGCCGAAATACCCGCCATAGGGGCTGGTGATGATGTTGAGCGCCACCAGACCGGGGCGGCTGAGGCTGGCTGCCGCGGCCTCGAGAGCAAGAATGGCTTCGGCTTGCACGAAGACCACGTCGCTCTTGGTGGCGAGCAGCGCCTTCAGCCGATCGGCGAGGAGCGCATAGCGGTCCGCCGGGTACGGTGGCACGTCAAGAAGACCCGATGGACTCGTCATGCCGCCCTCGCTGGTTGCCGATTGCCGCGCAACACGACGCGATAGAGCAGGCCGGCAAGACCGACCAGCGTCAGTGTGAAGACGAAGACGCTGCTGGCAGCAGCGTATACCGCCGGAGACGGGCCATACTGCAGGCTACCGTAGAGATAGACCGGCAGGGTGCTGATCGAGGGCGTGGTCAGAAAGCTCGAGATCACGAGATTGTCGAAGGAGAAGACGTAGCTCACCAGCGCGCTGGCCAGTACCGCGGGCGCGAGATGCGGCAGGATGATGTAGCGGATGGTCTGCCACCCGTTGGCGCCGAGGTCGGCGGCCGCCTCTTCGAGGCGGCGATCGAGCGTCAGCACGCCGGCACGCACGATCAGCGCGGTCACAGCGATGGCGAGCGGGGTGATCCCGGCGATCAGCGTCGGCATTCCGAGCTTCACCCGGGTCACCGAATAGAACAGCAGCAGCGACACGCCGATCACCGTCTCCGGCACGATCAACAAGACATAGGTGAGGCCACCGAGAATGCGACGCACAGTGCCGTTCGGATGACGGACGAGCGCATAGCCGAGGCAGGTGCCGAACAGCACTGCGACAATGGCCGACCAGAAGGAGGCGACGAGGCTGACCTCCACCGCATGCCGCAGGGTTGGGTTGGTCCACGCATCGGCGAACCACGCCGTTGTCCAGCCGGTGAAGGTCGAGGTCTGTTTGTTGAGCGAACCGAGATTGAACGAATAGACAATCGAGGTGAGGATCGGCGCAAACAGGAACAGCACGACCAGGACGTACCACGCGCCGAGGCCAATGGACCTAGTCATTCCGGAGCGCGCACCGCTCACGCCGGCACCTCATCGAAGCCGCGCGTGAGGCGAACCAGCGCCAGCACCATCGCGGCGACTGCGATCAACACCAGCACGGCCATTGCCGAGCCGAGCGCATATTTCTGCGTTGCGAGAAACTGCTGCGAGATGGCCATGCCCATGAGCACGCCCTTGTCGCCGCCGAGCAGGGCCGGGATCACCAGTTCGCCCAGCATCGGCACACCGGTGAGCAGCGCTGCCGTCGCCACACCCGGGCGGCTCAGCGGCAGCACGACGTGGCGGAAGGTCTGCCAGCCATTGGCGCCGAGGTCCTGGCTCGCCTCGACGAGGCGGGCGGGAATGCGGATGATGACGAGATAGATGGGGATCACCGCGATCGGCAGGTACGCATAGACCAGACCGATGAACACGGCCGTCTGGGTGTCGAGCACGTCGAGCGGTCCACTCATCAGATGGGATATATTGAGCAGCCACTCCACGGGGCCACCACGCGCGAGCAATATCTGCCAGCTCATCACGCGGATGAGGAAGCTGGTGAAGTAGGGGACGAGCACCAGCAACAACAACACGGTGCGGAACGGTCCGGCCTGCCGAGCGATGAACAAAGCGGCTGGATAGGCGACCAAGAGGCAGAGCACGCAGCCGGTCAGCGCGAAGCGGATCGTGCGCAGGAAGCTGTCGAGATAGAAGCCGGACAACGCCTGCGCGTAGTTGTCCAGGGTAAAGCCCAGCTTCACGCTGCCGAAGCCCGACTGCCCGAAGCTGAACACCACGGTGAAGCCGAGCGGGATGATGAAGACGCCAAGCAGCCAGAGCGCGGGCAAGGCGGCAAGCACATGATCAAGCGCACGGCCGACCGCGTCGGTGCGGCCGGCCGGTTCTGTGTTCCGTGCAGTCGACGTTTCCGCCAACGCCTCAGGCGCCAGCGGCTGCCTGGACTTCGTTCTGGACCTCCTGGAACACATCGATGGTGTCGGGGTTGACGATGAACGAAGTCAGCGCCCCGAAGTCAACGCCCGAGCCGCCGAATATCAGATCGGCGTTCTTGGTGTCGGCCGAGAGCTTGCCCTGGAGCCCGGCGATCGCCGCCGGATAGCCCAGATATTCGGTCTCCTTCACCTGCACATCGGGGCTCAGGAAGAAGTTGAGGAAGTCGTAGGCCTGATCGACATTCTCGGCCTGAGCCGCGATCGAGTAGCTGTCGACCCAGATCTCCGAATGGGGGCCCGGCACGACCCATTTGAGCTTCGGATTCTGCTGGATGGCGCCACGAGCCGCCGCCTGGTTGGCCTGCGCCAGTACGATCGAGCCGTTGGCGAGCGCGGCCGGATCGAAGCCCGAGAAGGTCTTCACGTGCTTGGCGAAGCCCTTGAGGAAATCCTTGGTGGCGCGGATGTCGTCGGCGGTTGCCGTGTTCCAGTCCTTGCCGGCGATCCAGAGTGCCGGGCCGACGGTCTCGCCCGCATCCTTGGTCAGACGAACCTTGCCCGAGACATTCGGCTTGGCGCCCGCGTCGAAGAAATCCTGCCAGGTCTTGATCTCGCCGCCGACCGCATCGGGATCGTAGACGACCCCGAGCAGGCCCCAGTCCTTGGGGATCGAGTACTTGTTGCCCGGATCGTAATCGCGGTTCAGAAGCGACGGATCGAGGGCCGAGAAATCGATCCTGGAGTGGTCCAGCTCGAGCAGGAGATTCTTGTCGGCGAGCTGCTTGATCCAGCCGGACGACGGAATGACGATATCGAAGCCCGCGCCGGCCGGCGAGTTGAGCTTGGAGAACAGCGCGCCATTGTCGTTGTAGGTCGCGATGTTGGGCGTGATGCCCGACTTCTTGGCATAGGCCGCGAGGTCGTCGGTCGAGAAGTAGTCAGGCCAGCTAAAGATGTTGAGCGCCCCGGCTGCAAGCGCATTGGTCGGCAGGAACTGCGACAGCGCCGCGGCGGCGGGAGCCGCGCCCATCAGGGCGAGCAGCGACCGGCGGCTCAGTGCGCCATGGTGGTGAGGGGTCATTGGAGTGCCTTTCTAGTCATCGCCCGCGCCTGGAGGCCTATCGCGGATCGAGATTGAACCACCGCATGCTAAACCTGCGCGCCATAAAGTCTATCGAACCGGTAGATATTTCATTCTGCTGCCCGCCAGTCCGGCGATAAGCCGTTCCGTCGGGTCGGCGCGGCGCAGTCAATGCCGCGTGGCGAGCGCCGCGGCCACTATTGCGACCTGCACTCGGATGTCGGGGATGGCCTCGATTTCCCAGAACAGTCCGCGAGTCAGCGGGCCGACGGCCAGCAATCGCTGCGAGGCAGTGCCGTCACGATCCACAACCTCGCAGGCGCTGGTGACGTCGAGCCCTATGCGCAGCGGATCGGGTCGCGCAGCGCCGCGCGCAACGAGGGTCCGGATCAGCGGATTCGAACTCTGGGTGACGTCTGCCGTCACCCCGCCGCAATCATAGACGCGGGTGACCTCGATGCGGCGCGTAACCGAGGCCCCGCGATCGCGCACCGTCGCAGTGACCCCGGAGGCGGAGCGCTCGAGGTCGACCAGCTTTCCCGCCCAGAGCGAGACCTGGCCCTGGCTCACCGCCTCGACGAGCTGGCGATGGAGCGCGGGCGGCAGGCGATGTCGATGCACGTTCCAGAACGGGCGTGCATGTTCGAGGAAGCGTTCCCTAGACCGCCGCGACCAGGATTGCCAGATTCGTTGATTGAACGGCCGAAGGCCGTCGACGACGCTGCGCCAATCGCCGCTTCGGGCGACTTCCGCGTCCACCACCCGACGAAGCCATTGGGTGAACTGACGGACATCGACGCCGAACGGCACCTCGCTAGCCTCGATGTTGGTCGAGGGTACGGACTGGTGCGGCAAGGGCAGCAAACCGTGCCGCGAGATGATGGTGATGGGCCCGGCATGGTTCGTCTCCGCCAACGTCAGCCAGGCATCTACCATCGACAGACCAGAGCCAAGGATCATCACCGGAGCATCCGGATCGAGCGGCGTATCCTCATCCGAGCCGATCCGCACCGCGATTCCCTTGCCGCGAGCCGGGAACTCCTCGTGCCCGACCGCGAGAACCGCAACGTCGCCGACGATCCGCCCGCCGCCCGCAAGCATGATTTCAACGCCCGATTCAGTTTGCCGTACATCGATCGCGCCATCGCCGATCAAGGTGAGCTGGTTGCCGATCGAGGCCTCCGCGAGGACATCGGCGAGATAGGCGCCGTAGCGCGCGCGGGGCAGGAAAACGAAGCGCTCCGGCTCGCTTGCCAATCCCCGCGCCACTGCCCAGCGCCAGAAATGCTCCGGATCGTCCGCAAACGCCCCCATGTTTGAGGCGGGGACGTTCAGAACATGGTTTTGCTGCAGCGCGGAGTAGGCAATCCCCCGCCCCAAGGTACGACGCTTCTCGATGAGCGTCACCCGGACGTTGGCGGTCCCGCCGCGCAGCAGGTGCGCGGCGAGCAACACGCCGCTGGCACCCCCGCCGACGATGACGATCGAGCGCGGGCTCACGCCGGCCACCTTGCCGGCGCGGGATGGCGCCTAGCGGCCAGGACCAGAGATCCAGGCCGCAAGTCGGTACTCATTTGTATAGAGAAGCTCCTCGGCGCCGGGCGGCAGGTGCCCGGTCAGCACCGCCGTCTCGCGTTCGGCTTTGCCCAGTCTTACGCCTTCATCCTGCGGGGGCCGCGGCGCCGCGCCGGTGCGCCTGAAGGCGAGCACCTCAATCAGCGTCTTCATCGGCCTTCTCCGGCGTGTTGGGTCCAATCGGCTTGTCACCGAGCACCGTGGCGCGGTGCATGATGCGGCGATGGGGCAGGTAGTCGGCGAGCGCGTAGTGCTGCGTCAGCCGGTTGTCCCAGAAGGCGACGTCGCCCTCCTTCCATTTCCAGCGCACGGTGAATTCCGGCTTGGCGACATGCCGGAAGAGGAGCCGCAGTACCGCATCGCTCTCGGTTGCGCCGAGTTCGACGATACGGGTGGTGAAGCCCTCGTTGACGAATATGCCCTTGCGCCCGCTCTCGGGGTGGACGCGGACCACCGGATGCACCACCGGCGGGTTCTTGCGCTTGGCCTCATCGAATTTCGCGCGGTCCTCGTTCTGGCCCCAGCGCGACTCGGGGAAGCTCTTTTCGATGTTGTGGATCGCCGTCAGCCCGTCGAGAAACTGCTGGAACGGCGCGCTGAGCGCCTCATAGGCCGCAATGGTCGAGGCCCAGCTGGTGTCGCCGCCCGAGGGCGGGATCGTCTTGGCCGCAAGGATCGCGCCGAGCGGCGGCGTCTCGATGAAGGTGACGTCGGTGTGCCAGTTGTCGTTGTCGGGCAAGTTGTTGTGCGAAGTGTCGAGCACGATGATCTCGGGCACGTCCTCGACATGCGGATAGATCGGGTGGATGTGGAGCTTGCCGAAGCGCGCCGCCAGCGCCCGCTGCGTCTTCGGGTCGAGCGTCTGGTTCTCGAAGAACAGCACGTGGTGCTTGAGCAGCGCGCGGCGCAGTGAATCGATCGTGGCGTCGGTCAGCTCGGCGCTGAAGTCAAGACCGGCCACTACGGCGCCGATCGCCGGCGTCAACGGACGGGTCGTCAGATGCAGTTCGGGTGCAGGCTTGTTCATGGTTGTCCTCCTAGCGATGGCGAGCCCACGGCAGGAACAGCCGCTCCACGAGGCGGAGCAGCGCTTCAAAGCCGAAGGCGAGTGCGGAAATGACGAAGATGCCGACGATGACGATGTCGGTGACGAGGAACTGCGCCGCCGATTCAATCATGAAGCCGAGGCCCTGCGAGGCGGCGACGAGTTCGGCGGCGACGAGTGTCGACCAGCCGGCGCCGAGCGCGATGCGGATGCCAGTGACGATCTCGGGAAGAGCGCTCGGCACCAGCACATGCGCCAGCACCTGCCAGCGTGTCGCGCCGAACGAGCGAGCCGCGTTGACCTGGCTCAGCGGCGCCGAACGGATGCCGGCGGCGGTCGAGATCGCGATCGGCGCCAGCATGGCGAGGCCGATGACCAGCACCTTGGCTGGTTCACCGATGCCGAACCAGATGATGACCAACGGCAGGTAGGCCAGCGGCGGCAGCGGCCGGATGAATTCGATGATGGGGTCGAGGATGCCGCGCCCAATGCGGCTCGCGCCCATGGCGATGCCCGCAGGCACACCGATCAGGATGGTGAATAGCAGGGCAAGGAAGACGCGCGAGAGGCTGGCCCAGGCATGCTCCAGAAGCGTCGAGTCGACGTAGCCGTCGCGGAGCAACCGCCCCACCGCGGCGAGCACCTTTGCTGGCGGCGGCAGGAAGACCGGCGACACCCAGTTCAGAGTCGAGGCCAGCTGCCACAGCGTCAGCGCGGCGGCGATCGTGGCCAGCGGCGCCAGCGGCCCGTAGCTGCCGCGCCGCGTCGGACGAGCGGACCTATCGGGCGGCATGGTCTCGGCGATCGCCGTCATGCGACCTGCCTCTCGTCCTCGGCGCCGATGGCGGCGATCAGCTCTTCGCGAAGCGCGATGAACTGCGGGTCGGCCTTCAGCGCCCGTGCCTTCTCGCCGGCAAGGAAGCGCCGGCCGAACGAGACGTCGCGGCTTTCGATGATCCGTCCCGGGTCGGGCGCGAGCACCAGCACGCGCGTTGCGAGGAAGAGCGCCTCCTCGACGGAGTGGGTGATGAGCAGTGCCCCGGCCTTCGAGGCATTCCACACCGTGAGCAGCAGCTCCTGCATCTTCTCGCGTGTCATCGCGTCGAGCGCGCCGAGCGGCTCATCCATCAGCAGGAACCGCGGATCGGCGGCCAGCGCCCGCGCGATACCCACGCGTTGCCGCTGCCCACCCGACAGCTCCCAGATCGACTTGTGCGCATGCCCGGCGAGGCCCACCAGCTCGAGCAGCTGGCTGGCGCGGCGCGACTGCTGCGCCGCGCTGATGCGCTTGAGTCGCAACGGGAGGGCGATATTGTCGAGCACGGTCAGCCAGGCAAAGAGCGCGTCGTCCTGGAACACCACGGCCCGGTCCGCGCCGGGGCCCGCGATAGCGACCCCATCGACGCTCACCTCGCCTTCGGTCGGGGCCACGAACCCCGCCCCGAGGTTGAGAACAGAGGTCTTGCCCGATCCCGAGCGTCCGATCAGCGCGACGAACTCGCCCGTGCCGATCGACAGCGACAGCCGCTCGATGACGGGGGTGCGCTGCACGCGGCCGAGGCCTAGGGGCCGCTCGTAGGTCAGCGAGACATTGGTCAGCCGCAACTGGCTCATCGTCGTCCTCCGAAGGTCGCCGCCGCCGCCGCAGGAGAGCTCGGCGGCAGCGGCGCAAGGAGCGGCCGGATAGGGAGGTACCCGGCCGCGGTGATCGCTACTTCGCCGCGTCGGTCACGAATTGGGTGGTGACGTAGGGCGAGTAATCGGTGAGAGCGGCCGGGATCTTGCCCTGCTCGACGAGAAACGCCGCGGTGTCGGCGATGGCCTTGGCCGTGGCGCCGCCGAGGTAGTTCGGGCCGGCTTCGTCGCTTAGGCTCGGGAACACATAGCCCTTGAGCAGCTCAGGCACGTCGGCGGCATTGGCGCCGGTGAGCTTGGCGATCGCCTTGGCCGCGTCGCTGTCGGCGCTCCAACCGGCCGGGTTGTCGAGGTACTGCTTGTAGGCAGCCGCAGTCACCTTGACGAAGGCGGTGACGATGTCGGGATGGGCGGCCGCGAAATCTTTGCGCACGATCCAGGCATCGAAGGTCGGCGAGCCCCAGCTTGCAACTTGGGCGGAGTCGACGATGACCTTGCCGCCGGTGGTCTTGATCTGGGTCAGCACCGGATCCCACACATAGGCGCCGTCGATGTCGCCGCGCGCCCACGCGGCGCCGATGTCGGCCGGCTTTAGGTTGAGGATCGACAGCGATTTCGGATCGATGTTCCAGTGCTTGAGCGCCGCGAGCAGCGCGAAGTGCGACGTGGAGACGAACGGCACGGCGATCTTCTTGCCGGCGAGGTCGGCCGGAGTGTCGACGCCCTTGGCCGCCAGCGCCTCCGCCTCGGCGATGTTGCCGACGATATAGATGGTCTCGATCGGCAGCTGCTGGCTGGCGGCGGCGGTCAGCGGCGACGAGCCGACATAGCCGATATCGATGGCGCCCGAGGCGATGGCGGTGACAACGTCCGCGCCGGAGCCGAACTGGCTCCAGATGATATTGGCGCCGGTGGCCTTCTCGTACTCGCCGGCGGCCTGCGGCACGCGCGACGGTTCGACGATCTGCTGCCAGCCGATGCGCAGATCCACCGCCTGCGCTGCGTTGGCGGCGAGACCCGAGAGGATAATGCCGGTAACGGCGGCGAGGAGGATGGTGCGGGAAGCGCTCATAGCGGTCTGTTCCGGTTGCAATTGGGGCTGGCGGCGAGCCCTCGCTCAGCTCAAGCTTCGCCCCAGCGCGACTAATCTAAAGTTAGTCGATCAACTTAGTCGAGAATAAAGGTGCCATTCTGCCCGTAGAGAGCGAACGCGCTTTTTGGCATTCCCCTCGAACACGAACTCTTTGCCCCTGAGTATCCGGCTAATCCGAGTTCGACGTGGGAGAAGTGCCCTTGCCAGTGGGCCTAGAGCGCGGCGCCACGCGTTACGGCATTTTGGCGCGCTCGTGTCTACACGGTGGCCGCCTTTTTCGGCCGAGATCGCTCGGCTTCCCGGCCATTGATCACCAATCGCTACGCCACTGAACGTGATCGCGCAGACGACCCCGTTGACGTCGACGACGGCTGGCCCGCTCATTGTTGTCGAGGCCTCCGCTGGACGGGCCCCCACTCGGTCTTGCGCTTTGCCTCAGCGTCGTTGCGAGGAGGTCGGTCTTGACCGAGCAGTCAGCGCCAGCTGAAGCCGCGCCGGATCGAGATCAAGAGCAACAATCCAACCGGCGCGGCGGGCGAAGCCCCCAGGCAGATCGCCGATGAGCGTCAGGCCAAGGCGGCCTGATATCAATCTCCTAAGCCTCCCGGTTGGTGGCCGGGGGGGCACTGCGTGTGGAGAATGGAGATGACCGCACCTGAGAACCTGCAGAACCTAACCTTGATCTACCCTAACGGCGTGGTGTCTATCGAGCGATCCGCGAGACGTCGTCAACGATCCGACCCTAACGGTGGACCAGAAGCGTTCAGTTCTGGCCTCGTGGGCGTCTGACGCCAGGGCCGTGCCGAACTATCCGTCGCTGCGACGCCTTGATAGCGGAGCGCTGGTTACGATCGACGATGTCCTGGCCGCGCTCAAAATGCTCGACGGGTCAGTAAAGGAGGTATCGGCACGCCCGAAGAGCGCGCCGCGGCGCGGCCACTGGTCACGGCTCAGCCGGGTTTGGCGGCGCCGATCGCGCGATGATGATGACGACGATCCGTTCACTCCGGCGCCAGCGGGCGTTCGATCTCGACTGCCCGTGCTCGATGGCGCAGCAGCGGCAGCTGCACCCTATTGCGGGCGCCGAGGCTTGTCCCGAGAGTGCGGGGTACATCGCACGGAGCGAGCGTAGCGGAGGCGGCAAGCACTGGCGGCGCTCGGGGCAGGACCTGGGCGGCTGCGCCGAAGTAAACGGACCGTTGTTTTCTCGGTCGCAAACAAACCGTTGTTTTCTTGGAGACATCCCGTCCATTTCTTTCTGACGACGTCTGCTAGCAAGTGCTTAGGCGATCCTTGTCGGCCCGCACCCGGTCGGCTACACCGAACGCGGGACGTGGCACATCTAAGCTAGGAAGCGACCCGGTTTCGGGAGCCCCTCTGCGAGTCACCCGCGGCGTCCCTCTTTCCCCTAGTTAGCTCGAGAACCCTGCGCAACTTGCCGCTGGTCGTTCGATGAAGCGGACGCCGAGACCGGGAGCCTTGTCGTTTGGAGCCACGGTGTCTGACGATGATGATGCATCTGGGGTCGACGGCCGGCGTTTCGCACTCAGCCGGAGGCGTCTTCGCTGCCTGCCTCCTTGAGACACGGCCTCGAGCCCGCCGGGCACACCCACGCCCGGGGCTCCGGTGGAGTAGTATCTCCTCTGCCTCGCTTAGCCCAGGCGCCGAGACGGTCTCCGATTGCGCGCAGCAAGGTCAGCCGGTCCGCAAACCGCAGTGAGATGATGGACACCTTGTGCTGGCCATCGGAAATCACCAGGCGGACCTTAATGGACTGTATCAAGCCTTGGCGGAACTCGATCGGCATCTCGGCGATGGGGACTGGAACGCCGCGACGGTCGAAGATCTCTGAGATGTCTGCACGGAGAAGCCGGTGTGCTTGGTAGACCAGATCGTCATTGATCGCTTGATTTCTTGTAGAACGCTGTTGTACTGCTTCGTCGATCTGTTTCTTGATGACAGGTTTTGACAGGTTCTCTGCCCCCATCTGCCGCGCCGTTTGGGAGCTGTATCCAGCCCGAATCGCTGCCTGGGTGGCGTTGCCGTCGATCATGAACTCGCCGACGAAGCGGTTTTGACGATGAGTGAGACCTCTTGATGCGCGTGCAGTCATCATTGAAAGCCCGCCTCGGCCAGCCTTCGCTGCACGAAGGCTTGCTTGGTTTCACCGGCTTGGCTGGCGTCTGCGGTCCGACGCGCAATCTCCTCGGTCAAGAACTGCTTCCACTTCATGTTTCTGGGATCCCAGCGAACGAGCCGAAACTTGTCGATGCGGTAGACGGTGAGCCAGCGGCCGCGCACCATTTGCCGTCCGACGATTATCAGCCCGAGGTCCCCCAAATCCTTCAAGCAGCGCTTGAAATGGGACCAACTCATTCCGTTCGAGGATGCCGCCATGTCCTCCTGTGATTTCCAGCCAAACCCCAGGCGGTGGTTGATCGAGTTTGCGATTGTCCTCAGGACGATAGCGTGGGCCTT
This sequence comes from uncultured Devosia sp., assembly GCA_964428685.1. Classification (GTDB taxonomy): domain Bacteria; phylum Pseudomonadota; class Alphaproteobacteria; order Rhizobiales; family Devosiaceae; genus Devosia_A. Next base: position 44,922 of record CAYRZM010000318.1, read on the forward strand.
AGGGAGTATTTGACGCTCCGCGAGAAGCATGGCCGGGCCACTCATTTGCTGGCCTCCCCACGCTGGCGGACATAGGCGAGGATGGCGTTTCGATCAAAGCGGGTGCAGCCGGGTGAGAGCTTCACCGGTTTGGGAAAGCTGGGAACATCCTTCGCGTACCGCCAGAGCGTCGCCAGCGAGACGTCGATGAGCTCAGCTGCGTGCTTGGGACTAACGTAGATGGCGTTGTTGGGCAGCAAGTGAGGCGGGGTGCTCCCAGACGCGCTGGCATGGCGTGCCTCATGCTCGGCTTGACGAGTTGCCGGAGCGGTCGTTGCTTTCGCAGAAACTTGCTCCACCCAGTTCGGGAGGCGAAACGGCTCCCTAGGGGCTTCGGTGCCGCCAGCGGAGAGAATCGGAGCTTGTTGGGAGTTTTTCTGCGACATTCGTGCACCCAGAATTTCTGGAGTTGATGCACGTCATGCGCAGCAAGGGTCTTCTACGCCGTTCACATGCTCTCGGCAAGCAGCGCTTCGCAGCTGTGCAAATCCGTCGCGCGGAATATCAGCGAAGGGTAGTAGGTTTAGTTTGTTTCCGTTTCTATAGTGGCTCATCCATATGAGCTACACGACGCCTCGATTTTGAGCTACCCGACCGCCCTGTGGACAAACTGCTCAGCACGAAGGCCGACCAATCTTCCATCATCGATCGTCGCTTTTCGAACATGTCGCCCCGTCGATACGCTGCCTCGACCTTGTTGCTGATCGTGTGAGCGAGCGCCATCTCTGCCATCTCGCTGGCGTACGATGTCCTCTCCGCAGCCCAGTCACGGAACGCCGAGCGGAAGCCGTGAGGGACAGCATCAACGCTCATTCGTCGCGTCACCGCGGATATCGTCATGTCTGAGATGGAGCCGCCGCGAGCGCCGGCAAAGACCCAATTGACACCGTGGTCTCTCGGAAGCTGCCGAAGGATAGCGATCGCCGCACCAGACAAGGGTACACGATGCTCGCGCCCCGCCTTCATCCGGTCTTTGGGGATGACCCACATCCTGCTTGAGAGGTCCATTTCCTCCCACACCGCCAATCGCGCTTCCCCCGAGCGGCAGGCCGTCAGTATTAGAAACTCCAGCGCCCGAGCTCCGACACCGCTCACATCCCTGAGCCGGCGGTAGAAGTCGGGCAGATCGCGGAGCGGCAGAGCCGCATGGTGACTGGTGGTCGCCACCTTTCCAGGTTTGGGAAGCAACGCATCGAGGTTGCCTCGCCAACGCGCCGGATTGTCGCCGGTCCGCAGACCTGCGGCTGTCGCCCAGCCGAGCACGTTCTCAATGCGGCCACGAAGCCGGTCCGCGGTCTCGGTCTTGGTTAGCCACATTGGCTCGAGTATCCGCAGGATCTCATGTAGCCCAACTTCGTCCACCGGCCGGCTACCCACGATCGGGCCCGCGTAGGTAAGAAGTGTCGTAAGCACCTGAGCTGCGTGCTTTGTGTTCCGGTATTCCTGGGAGCGCACGGCATGCCAGCGCCGGGCCGCCTGTTCGAACGTGATCCTCGAAGAGAGCCGCTTGTGTTCGGCTCTGGCCAATCGCCTTGCCCTGATGGGGTCTTCACCGCGGGCGATCATCTCGCGATGCAACCGTGCGAGGTCTCGCGCAGCCGCCAAACCGATGTCGGGGTATCCACCGAGCCCAATCTCATGCCGCCGGCCATCGGCTCCTGTGATGCGCAGGATCCAGGATCGCGCCCCCGAATCCTTAACCTGCAGGCATAGCCCGGTCACGCCGCCAACAGCGAAGAGGCCCGAATCAGTGAGCCTTTTGACGGCGATCGCGGACAGCTCTGGCGCTTTGCGAGGCATCTTGAACCCACCGACAGACCCACCAATAATCTTGAGATTGTTTGCAACCGGGTGCGACGGATTGCAAGGAGGATTTGCACTCCCACTCCCGGAGATCCTAGGCATTTCGAGATGCCCTGCTACCAGGTGAGACACGAACAGGGCAGCCTCCCTCTCCGCCACGACACGCAGACTTACGCCAACAATTCCAACAGTTTGCCGCTGCCGATCCAAGCGCAGCCGTCAGGGTTCGCGATGGGCGGTCCAGGGCATCTGGGTGGCGAATTTTCCGCCGGAGATGTCGATCATCGTGCCCGTGATGTAGGAGGCGAGATCGGATGCGAGGAAGCAGATGAGGCGCGCCACGTCTTCGGCGCTGCCCCAGCGGCGGAGCGTCAGGGTGTCGAGCAGGCGGGATTTTTCGGCGTCGGTCCGGTCGGCGAAGCGGTTCATGCCGGTGGGGATCATGCCGGGCGCGTAGCAGTTGACGGTGATGTCATAGGCGCCCAGCTCGCCCGCCAGCACGCGCGTAAAGCTCTCGATGCCGGATTTCGAGGCCGCATAGGCGGCCCCGCCGATCGAGGGGATGATCGCGGCAAACGATGCGGCGCTGAGGATGCGGCCGGAGCGCTGGCGCTTCATGATGGGAATGACGGCCTGGCTCATCAGGAACGTGCCCTTCATGTTGATGTCGAAGTTGAGGTCCCAGGTCTCCTCCGACAAGTCCTCGACACGCGCGCCGTTGGCGACACCGGCGTTGTTGACGAGAATGTCGATGCGGCCGAAGGCCGACTCCGCCGCCGAGACGACGGCGCGATCGTCTTCGGATTTCCGCACATCGCACAAGAGCTGCAGTCCGGCCCAGCCGTTGCGCTGCCATTCGGCAGCGACCTCCTCGAGCAAGTCCTGGCGGATGTCGGTGACGACCACCGCGACCCCCTCGGCTGCCAGCGTTTTGGCAATCGCGTTGCCGATGCCGCGTCCGCCGCCGGTGACGATGGCAACCTTGTTCTTGAGATCGATCAGCATTTCAGAGCACTGCTTTCCGAAAGAGTTCATCCATTTGCATTCTTGCCGCTCAGCCGCAGCGGATCTCGACGTCCGCGAGGTCCGGAGCCCTCAGGCGTACGGTCGTCGTCTTGCCATGCGGCCGGACGAACACCACCAGACGGCCGTCGAGGGTGCGCCGCGACGGCGCCGCGTAGGGCGTGTTGTCGCCGAGATCGCCCGATTCGAGCCCCAGCAGCTCGCCGCGATCAACGTCGGCGGTGATCGTCGTTTCTTCGGCCGCGGCTTCGCCGTGCGCATCGCGCAATGCGCATTCGATCTGGACGATGCCGCCGAGCTCAAGTCCGGCGTCGGCGCATCGCCCCGCGGCCTGCGGCGGCGGATGCCAGATCGCCGCATCGAGCCTTGCCGCGGGGCCGCGGCCCTCAAGCTTGTCGGTCGCGACCACGGCGCCCCCCTGTCGTGCCTCGAGCACGAGCGGCGCGGGTCGCGGCCCGGTCACGGCGGTCCAGTAGCCGTGCTCGCTGTCGAATGTCAGCGGGATCTCCTGATCGCCACAGCTCAGCCGCGGCGCGTCGCCGCTGACGAAGCAGAGCACCTCCATCGGTTCAGCGCCGGCATCGTTCCAGCGGCGCGCGATCGGATGCGACCAGAAGGTCTTGTCGGCCGCCTCCGCATGCGGGCGGGTCGCGATGTAGGCCATCGGCTCGTCCGTCCACCAGGACCGCCGCAGATGAAAGATGGGCTTTTCGAAGCCCGCGACGGTCAGCAGGCCCGCGCCCGAGCCGTGGATCGGCCAGCCATGGGCTTCGCCGAGATAGTCGATGCCGGTCCACAGGAATTGCCCTGCGACATAGTCGTGGTTCACGACGGCGAGCCAGTTGTCGTAGCCGTGGCCATTCTCGCTCCCCACCAAGGGAGTCGCCGGGAAGCGCTGGTGGTCTTCCTCGTAGAGATGTTCCTTGTAGTTGTAGCCGACGAGGTCGAACACGCCGGTCAGTCCGGTGCGCGTCGAAAGCTCGGGATAGGCCGCCCCGATGGTCACGGGGCGCGTCGTGTCCCGTCCCCTGACGATTTCGGCGAGCCGCCGCGCAATCGGCACGAGCCGCCGGGCGTCGGGCCGGCTCGGGTCGTAGGTGCGCTGCCGCGCGGTCTTTCGCGCATCGTTGTTGCCGGTCATTTCGGCGAAGAGCGCGCTCACATAGGGATCGTTGGGGTAGTCGATCTCGTTGCCGACGCTCCAGGCAATGATCGAGGGATGGTTGCGATGGGCGTCGACCATGGCCTCGAGGTCGCGCCGGTGCCAGGCATGGAAGTCCCTGGCGTAGCCCTGATGCCGCGGCGGCCACACATTGTGGCCCTGCCACCATTTGTTCTTGGCGTTCTCCCATTCGTCGAACGCTTCGTCGATGACGTAGAAGCCGAGCGCGTCGCACAGCCGGTAGAGCTCCGGCCCGTGGGGATTGTGCGACATGCGAATGGCGTTACACCCCATCTGCCTGAGCTTGAGCAGGCGGCGCAGCCAGACGTCGGCCGGCACGGCGGTGCCGAGGCAGCCCGCGTCTTCGTGGAGGCACACGCCTTTGAGCACGCGCCGCTCGCCGTTGATGAAAAAACCGTGGTCGGGGTCGAAGCGGAAGGTGCGAATGCCCACAACCGCTTCGTACGTCGCGTGGTGCTCCTGCCCGGCCTGCCGCCACGTGAGTCGCGTTGTGAGGCGATAAAGATGCGGGTCGGTGTCGGACCAGAGGTCCGGCTGCAGAACCTGCGCTGCGGCGACAGCCTCGGCCGAGGCACCGGCCCGCATTGGAGTTTCGACGGCAACCGTGTGCCGCCGGCGGGAGGACAGGGACATCAGCTCGTGCTCGATCCCGACCGTCAGGTCCTCGCCGGTTTCGTTGACGAGGCGCTGAGCGATTTCGACCGAGGCTTCGGACGCGTCGGCGATGAGGGTGGAAAAGCTGGTGCCGTGCTCGGCGAGCCGCACCGCCTCGTGCACCTCCAGGGTGACCCGCCGGGTGATGCCGGACCCGTTGTACCAGCGTGAATCGGAAATGTCGGTGTGCTCGACCCGCACGCTCAGCACCAGATCGCCGTCGGTCGGGTAGGACAGGACTTCGCTGAGATCGAACGAGAATTCGGCATATCCAGAGGGGCGCCCGCCAAGGTGGTAGCCGTTGGCCCATACGTCGGCGTTCTTGTAGACGCCGTGAAAGACCAGCCGGACATGCCGGCCGCCGAGCTCTCCGAGCTCGGCCAGCGCGACGTGCGCCCGGTACCAGCCGACGCCGCCCGGCAGGTAGCCGGTTCCGCTCGACCAGGCGGGTGAAAACTCCAGCTCGATGCTCCAGTCATGCGGCACGGTCACCGCGCGCCAGGACCGATCGTCAAAGCCCTTGGCCCAGGCCTCGGGCTGGTCCGAAAGCGTGAAGGTCCAGCGGCGGATTTCGAATTCGTGCACGAGCCTGCCGACCTATTCTGCACCGGCGCCCGGCATGGGCGCGTATTGCCGGAAGACCCGCGCGAACAGGCGCCCGGTGACGGCGGCAAAGCCGGCGAAGCCGATCATGAGCCAGAGCATGCCGTACGCGGTCACCTGCGGATAAAACATCGTTACAATTATGCAGAGCGACAACAGAACCATCGTCGCAAGGGAGGTGAGCGGGTGCTTCCACGACAGGAGCCGTGCATTGCGCAACACCTCGCGGGTGCGCCCCTCGAAGTTCGCGAGATAGGGGAAGACGAAGACGACCGTCGTCGCGAAGCCGAAGGCGATGATGTACCAGAGCGCAAGCGCCAGGAGCTCGACGACGGAATCGGCCACATAGGCCGTGATGACCTCGAACCAGGCGGCAAGCGCAGCGGCAAACAGGACCAGCACCGCTTCGATGACCATGCCCTGCCAGAAGTTCCGGCGAAACGAGCGGACATAGTCGGCAACGACGGTGTCGCACTGGTCCGTCGCGATCCGCATGGCGGTGAAATTCAGCGCCGAGAGGGACGCGCCGAGCGTCACCAGGGGAAGCGATGTCGCAATGAAGAGCAGGTTGAGAACGATCAGATCCGCGAGCCGGCTCAGGCCGCGCATCAGGGGCGAATCGATCGCAAACAGAGCTGCCATTGTGCCCTCCATCGCAAGGGGCCGGGCGGGGCGCTGATCGCCCCCGCCCGGTTCGGTTTGGCCTACTGCAGGTTGTGTGCCTTGGCCCAGGCGTCGATATCGGCCTGCACCGATGCCTCGGCATCCTGGAAGCCCGCGTCCTTGAGCTTCTGCCGCATCTCGGCGATGGCCGCCTTGGGGTCGTCGAACTTGCCGTATTCGAGCTGCGGGATGTACTCGGAGAGAACGCCCGCAACCGCCGCGAGGGTCGAATCCACCTTCGTCTTGTCGATGATCAGGGTGGAGTAGGGATTGTCCTTGGCGACCTTGTTGAGGGCGGCGAAGATGTCGGCCTTGTTCGGCGCGTCGGTGGTCTTTGCCGGCTCGAACTCATCCATGCGTCCCCACCAGTAGTCGGTGCCGAGCGAATCCTTGGACGGATCGTAGCCCTTGGGGAAGTCCATCTTGCCATCGGCGGTGATGATGTAGTCGGTGCCCTCGATGCCGAAGTTGAACAGGTCGTAGTCTTCCTTGTCGTTGCGCAGCAGGTCGTAGACCTGGAGCGCCTTGTCGGGATTCTTCGAGCTCGCGCTCACGGCCATGGCGCCGTGGGTGAAGATGTCCTTGAAGACGTTGCCGTTCTCCTCGCCCCAGTAGAAGAATTTCGGGTCGGAGCCGGGCTGCTTGGTGTTCATGTTGTAGACGATCTGGGTGATGTAGGTCTGGGTGTGGTGCTGATCGGCACCGGAGAGGCCCGCATACATCTCCTCGCGCGGATCGCCGCTGTAGTTCAGCGCGTCTTCACGCCAAACGCCAATGTCGTTCCACTTCTTGGCGAGCTCGGCGGCCGCCAGCAGCTCGTCCCCGTCCATGTACCAGGAGGCGACCGTGTAGGGGTGGGCCGCCGAGGTCTCGAACGGGAAGTAGTTGCCTGCCGACACCTGGAGAAGCGGCTGCAGGTCGGTATGGCCCTGCATGTAGCCCAGCAGCGCCGCGTCGTTGGAGCCGGCGACGTCCCAGGGATAGGCCTCCGGCTTGTTCTTCTTGACCCACTGGAAGTAGGTCGTGAAGTCCTCGAACTTCTTGATCTCGCCGTCCGCGAAACCCGCCGCCTTGGCCCAGTCGCCCCGATAGAAGAAGCCGTGGTTGGTGTACTGGGTGTAGTTGTCCTCGGGCAGGAAGTAGATCTTGCCGTCGGGCAGCTTCGTCAGGTCCCAGTGGCCCTTGGCCTGAACCTGCGCCCAGGTCTTGGGCGCGTCCTTCTGCAGCATGTCCTCGGTCAGCGGCAGGAAGGCGCCCTTTTCCGCGTTCTCCCAGCCGAACAGCCAGTCGGTCGCGGTGGCGATCAAGTCCACCTTGTCATCGTTGGACAGCAGTTCCACGTTGTACTGCGTCTGCCAGTCCGCCCACTCGATGTATTTGAGGTCGAGGGTGGCGTTCACCTGCTTGACCAGCCGCTCGTTGAGCTTGGCGAGCATGGCCTCGAGACGGCCATTGGTGGGCTTGTTGCCCAGCGTCAGCATGGTGATCTTGGTGGGAGCGTCCTGCGCGAGCGCGGCCTCCGTCAGCGCCATCGTGCTGACGCCAAGGGCGAGCAGCGCCGCTCCGGCTTGGATGATACCTCTTCTGTTCATTCTCAGTCGTCCTCCTCAGGATTTACGTATTCTTGCTGGACTAGAACCCTCTTCGAAAACGGCCCGATACCGGGCCTCTATCGGCGCTCAACCCTTCACCGCGCCGATGGTGATGCCGCTGACAAAATACTTCTGGATGAAGGGATAGAGCAGCAGGATCGGCCCGGTCGCGACGACGGCGCTCGCCATCTTGAGTGTGTTGCTCGGCAGGTCCGCGATGCTGACATTGGCGCCGGCGACCGAATTGCGGAGCGCGTTGGCCGTGTTGATCAGGTTGTACAGGTGGTACTGGAGCGGCTTGAATTCGACGCCGCTGCCCAGATACAGCGACGACAGGTACCACTCGTTCCAATAGCCCAGCGCCAGGAACAGACCGATCGTCGCCATCGCCGGTTTCATCATCGGCAGGCAAAGCTGGGCGAAAATCCGAAAGTCCCCCGCGCCGTCGATCTTGCCCGACTCGATGATCTCGTAGGGGACCGTGCGCATGAAATTCATCATCAGGATGATGAGCCACGGCGTCATCAGCAGCTGCAGGAAGACGGCGAGATAGTTGTCGCGCAGGCCGAGATCGCGCGCGACCCACAGGAACGTGGGCGCGAGGCCGGCCGAGAACAGCGTCGTGAAGTAGATGAAGAACGAGATGTAGTGGCGGAACGGGAAGTCCTTGCGGTTGAGCGCATAGCCGGTCATGGCGATCACGAACAAGCCGATCGCCGTTCCAGCGACGGTCATGACGATCGTGACGATGTAGGAGCCGACGAGCTGCCGGGGCGCCTGGAAGATGTAGTCGTAGGCCTTGAGGCTGAACCCCTTGGGCAGGAGGCCGAAACCGGTGCGGGTGATCTCGGACTCGCTCGACAGGGAGGCCGAGATCATCAGCAGGAACGGCAGGAGGCAGAACAGCGCAAAGAGGGTGATCGTGACGTAGGACAGCAACCGCAGCGCCCGGTCGCTGCTGGTGAGCCGGATCGGGTGAGGTTTCGACGCGATGGCGCCGGCCACGACCGGGGCCACCGTCTCGCTCAGCGATGGGGCGACCTCAGAAGAGTGCATAGTCGCTGTTGATCCTGCGCACGACCCAGTTGGCCCCCATGACCAACACGAACCCGAACAGCGACTGGTAGAGACCCACAGCCGTCGAGGTGGTGAAGTTGTTCTGCGAGATGATCATCCGATAGACCGAGGTCTCGATGATGTCGGTGGTCTGGAAGAGCGAAGCGTTGTTGCCGATCAGATTCCAGAACAGTCCGAAATTGCCGCGCATGATGCCGCCGAGCGAGAACAGCACCAGGATGAAGAAGGTCGGCTTGAGGCTCGGAAGCGTGACATAGCGGATGCGTTGCCACGCCGAGGCGCCATCGATCGCGGCCGCTTCGAACAGGCCCCTGTCGATGCCGGTGATCACGGCGAAATAGACGATGGAGCCGTAGCCGGTGCTCTGCCAGAGCTGCACGAGAATGATGATGAGGGGCCACGCCCCGGCGCTGCTGTAAATCTTGATCGGGTCGCCGCCGGTCTGCTTGATCAGCGCATTGAGCGAGCCGGTGTCGTAGTTGAGCAGGTTGAAGGCGATGACGCCGATGAGCACCGCCGAAATGAAGTAAGGCAGGAACATCGCCCCCTGGGTGATCTTCTTGAAATACCTGTTGCCGATCTCGTTGAGCATGATCGCCAGGGCGATCTGCAGCGCGTTGCCCAGCACGATGAAGGCGATGTTGTAGAGGACGGTGTTGCGCGTCAGGAGCCAGAGCTGGCCGGACTTGAAGAGGAACTCGAAGTTCTTGAAGCCGACGAAGGGGCTGCCGAAAATCCCATCGCGATAATTGAAGTTCGTAAAGGCGATCCAGGCCCCGGGCAGCGGGCAATAATTGAAGACGATGAAGAACACGATGGCCGGCGCGCACATGAGCATAAGCATCTTGCTCTCGGCCAGCTGGGTGAGCAGCGACTTCCGTCGACGTGGTTCGGTGGCAGCCTGCGGCGAAGAGCTGCTGCTCAAGGGAACGCCGTTACAGCCTACCGGGCGCCCGGCGAGCGCCGGCCGTAGAATGAGACATGAGATCCTCCCAGATCGCGGCGGTGCTCCCCGCCGCGCTGCCATTGTTAGCCAGCCCGGGCAAGGCGCGCAAGTTTTCAGTAAATATTTAGTTTCGCTATTCGGGCGCCCGGCTGCTGCCGCGCCAGCGCACGCTCGTGGCGAGCGTCACCCGCTTCGGCAGCTCGCGACCGCCGGCCCGTTCGAGCAGGAGTTCGACGGCGCCCTCGCCGATCTCCTCAGCGGGAAGATGCACGGTGGTCAGCGGCGGCGTCATGAATTGCGCCGCCGAGGTGTCGTTGAAGCTCGCGACGGCGACATCGCCGGGGATCGACAGGCCCATCTCGTGGATGGCGCGATAGGCGCCGATGGCCATGTTGTCGTTGGCGGTGACCAGGGCATCGGGCCGATCGGGCTCGGACAGGATCTGGCGGGTCAGCCGGTAGCCGCCCTCTTCGGTCTTGGTCGACGTCAGGCAGATGCGCTCGTCGAACATGCCGGCCTCTTTCGCCCACTGCATGTAGGCCCGGCACCGCCGCTCCGGGACCTTGCTTTCGACGCCATCGTAGACGTCGACCCATCCCGCGAAGGCGATCCGCCGGTAGCCCGCCCGCTGCAGGGCGTTCAGCAGCTTGTGGGTCGCGAGCATCAGGTCCGACTCGACGGAATCGCAGTCATCGACGCTCGGCACGAAATCGGCGAAGACGAGATTGTTGCTGTGCCGCTTGAGCCAGGCAATCTCGTCGTCGTCGTGTCGCCCGATGGCGATCACGCCCGAGGCGCTTTGCAGAAGCGTTGCATCGGGCAGCCGGTCGGTGTGGTAGACGCGCATGGTCTCGATCTTGAGCACCTGGCAGCGGCTCTCGATCCCGAGGCGCAGCGCCACATAATACGGATCGATGAGCTCCTGCTCGGGCCGCAGGAAATGCACCAGCGCGACCTTGCTGAGGCCCTGCTGGTTGGCGCGGTTGCGCGCGCGCGGGCTCTCATAGTTCATCGCCTCGGCCGTTTCGATGATGGCCTGCCGGGTCTTGGCAGCGACCGAGAGCGTCTGGTCGAGGTTGAGCACGCGCGACACGGTGGCGGATGAGACGCCGACGACCCGAGCGATTTCCTTGATCGTAACCACGAGTGCCCCGTAGCGACTGGACGCCTTGCTTAGGCACAAGGCCCGACCAACGCAAGGATAAGAACAGCGATCGGCAGCAGCGCCTGAAGACGTCCGGGTCGTCGACCGCGCGCAAAACCGGTCGGCGACAGCGGTTGATTTCGGCCGCGACGAATGTCATGTGATGATACAAAATTCGAGAGACGTTCCCAAGACATGCAGCAAAGCACAGAAGCTTCTCCCGTTCGGTCACGACGCCGGCGGAGCGCCAATTCGCTCTATGTCGGCCTCGCCGGCTTTCGGTCGGCGCTGCGCCGCTTCCTGACCTTCAGCGACGTCGCCCTCGGCTCGGTCGGCGTCACCTCGCAGCAATACCAGGCGATGCTGTGCCTGGCGGCCTCCACGCAGGGATCGCTGAGCATGAAGGAACTGGCCGAGGAGATGCTGGTGAAGCCGAACGGCGCGGTGCAGCTGGTCGATCGGCTCGAAGCATCCGGACTCGTGACGCGGACGCCCTCGGCGACGGACGGGCGCGGCGTATCCCTCTCGCTCACGGCGGAAGGGCGCGGCGTGATCAAGGTTCTGGCGACGGAACATCGGTCGGAGCTCCTCAAGCACAGCGGCCTGCTGCTCGAGTCGCTCAAGCGCCTCGAGGACATGGGCGGCAGTGGCGCGTCCGGTGGCTGACTCGGCGCTCTACTCCGTCCAGCGCTGCCTCGATCTGGAGACCCAGTCCTTCGACGCAGGTCGCAACGTGACCGCGCCGAGTGCCTTTCAGGCCGCGGTCAAGGAGTTTGGCAGTCCGGTCAGCATGCAGGGCCCGCCGTCCCAACTGATCGGTCGCGTCGTTGGTCTCGGCGCAGATTTCAAGCCGACGGTTCTCATGATCTACCGGGACATGGCCGCCAGGGCTTAGGCCTCTACATCGCCGAGCCTGCCGTCGCGTGCGACGACGTGCCGTGATGCATCGCCATCACGCAGAACAGGTCCGAAAACATGCGAAGCCGGCGGTCCCATCGGGTGTGAGGGCTGACGGGACCGCCGATCTGAAGCCGCGGGACGAAAAGGGGCGCGAGGTCCGTCTCACCGGCCTTCGTCCCGCGGGTGGTTGTCCAAGAGGACGATTGCATATATGTCATGAGATGACATTGTTGTCCAGACCTCTGCGGAGGACCAGTGATGGCCAAGAACGTTCTCGTCTCGGGTGCCGGGATCGCCGGCTGCTGCCTCGCCTGGTGGCTCGATCGGTATGGGTTCGAAGTCACGCTTGTCGAGCACGCGGCATCGCCGCGGGACGGCGGATATGTCATCGATTTCTGGGGCCTCGGTTTCGAGGTTGCGGAGCGCATGGGCGTGCTGGACAAGCTGCGGCCGCACGATCTCGATATTCATCAGTTCCTGATCGTGGATGGCAAAGGCCGGCGCGTCAGCGGCATCGATCAAAGTGCGCTCGGCAAACTCACCGGCGGCCGGATCATGAGCCTGCCGCGGGCCACATTGGCGAAGACGCTGTTCGATGCCGCGAAAGAGCGCGTCGATGTCCGGTTCGGCGACAGCATCAAACAGATGACCGATAGTTCGGCCGGCGTCGACGTGCAGTTCCGCAAGGGCGAGCCGGCGCATTTCGATCTCGTCATCGGCGCGGACGGCCTCCATTCGGCGGTGCGCAGCCTGATGTTCGGACAAGAGACGCAGTTCGAGACCTTCCTCGGCTACAACGTGGCGGCTTTCAGCACCACGGGTTACCCGCACCGAAGTCCGCATGCCTATGTGACCTATGGTGAGCCCGGCCGGCAGATCTGGCGCATCACACGGGATGTGGACACGACGGTCTTCCTCCTGGTCTTCGCCAGCGCCGAGCCGGTGACGATTTCGGCGCGGGACATGGCGGGCCAGAAGCAGATGCTGGCGCGGCGGTATGCCGGTGGCGGCTGGGAAACCGGCGAGGTCCTCGCCGCCCTCGAAGGCGCCACCGACCTCTACTTCGACCGCGTGAGCCAGATCAGCATGCCCCATTGGCACAAGGGACACGTTGCGCTGGCCGGCGATGCCTGCGCCTGCCCGAGCCTGCTGGCGGGAGAGGGCTCGGCGATGGCGATGGCCGAAGCCTATACGCTGGCGGGCGAGCTTCATGCGGCCGGTGGCGATCATCTCCAGGCGTTCCGCCGCTACGAAGAGCGGCTGCATCCCTACGCGGATCGCAAGCAGCGCGCCGCCCGGGGCTTCGCCTCGAGCTTCGTGCCGAAGACGATGGCCGGCCTCTGGCTGCGAAACACCGCCATCGAGGCCGTGTCGCGGCTCGGACTGACCCGACTGCTGTTCGGCGCCCAGCTCAATGATCACCTGACGCTGGGCAACTACGGCGTCGGCAAGCCGGAGCGGCTCGGGCACGCCTCCCGAGCTACATCTTCTCCTTGATGCCGGCTCGGATCAGCCACCAGTTCACCGGATAGCTCGTCGCCAGGCCGCAGAGCATGGCGATCTGCATCATGAACCAGAATTCCGGTCGGTCCGGAGTCAGTCGCGTCTCGAGCCAACCGCGGAAGATCGCGAACTGGGCGAAGGCCATGAACGCATACATTCCGATTTGCCACGCCGCGAGCGAGAGAACATCCGCCTTCGCCGCCTGGACGACGCCATCCCGAAAGGAAAGCTGACGCATCGGCGCGATGGCGAAGTATTGGAACGCGATCCCAATGAGAAAGGCGAGCACGAAGTCCAGAACCCACGCGGCGAAGATCCGGTCAGGGAAAATCCACCCCAGACCGAACACGACCGCGAGCGCGGGGAACACAGCCAGAAGCGTCTCGGCGGCGATGTCGCCCAGGGTGCAGCCGCTGCCGCAATGCAGTGTTCCCTTGAAGACGGTGATCGGGAACGGCTGCTTGGGGCCGTCTTCGCGTCCCCAAGCGAGATAGGCCCAGACCATCACGCCGGGACCGAACACGCCGCATATCGGCCAGACGGCATTCATGACCGCCATTTTCTGCGGATTGCGAACGACGTCCCTGCCGATCCAAGCTGCGGATGCCAGCCCGGCGAGAAGCGAAATCCAAGACAAGACTGTCAGCCAGACCGGGACCATGTGAGCGCAACGAGGCCAGCCTAGTCGAGTTCCGACGTCTCATCGCCATCGGGCTTCCGGCGCGGAAAATCCGGGTGCCGTGCCGGGCCGGTCGTCACGAAGCGTCCCGGTGCTGGCTGGCTGACTGGTGCCTGGACCCCGACCATGTGACGGCCGGTTCGTCGTCCACATCCCGGGCGATCAGGCGGGCGGCTGGATCTGCGTCGCGAACTTTCCCTCCCATTCCACCGTTCCACGATCAGCCGGGGAGGGCATAGGCGGTGAGGTAATCGCCGACGGGCGTCTTCATGAAGTGGTGGCCGCCTGCGAACATGGCGATGACCTGGTGGCCGTCGATCGAATAGGTCATCGGGTTGGCCTGGCCGCCGGCGGG
>CAYRZM010000319.1:0-5522 GCA_964428685.1 uncultured Devosia sp.
GGCTCACCATGAGGGCTACTGATGCAAGGTGCTGGTCATACCTCATGGTGAGCCTGTCGAACCACGAGGTCCGGGCGAACGCCACGCGCTACGACGCGATGTATTCCTTCAGCGCCGTCGCTTCCTGTTCGGTCTCTTCGATCTTGCGCTTGACCACGTCGCCGATGGAGACGATGCCGACCAACTCGCCGCCCTCGACCACGGGGATGTGGCGGATGCGGTGCTCGGTCATGCGCTCCATGAGCTCGCCGACGCCGGCGTTGCGGTGGGTGGTGACGACGGATTTGGTCATCAGCTCGCGCACCGGCCGGCCGGCGAGGGTGCTCCACTCGCGGCCGAGGTGGCGGACCACGTCGCGCTCGCTGAGGATGCCGGCGACGCGGCCATTGTCAGTGACGACGACGGCGCCGATGCGGTTGGCGTTGAGCTCGGCGACGGCTTCGGCGACGGTGGCCGTGACGGCGACGGTCACGACCGCGCGGCCTTTGGATTGAAGGATATTTTCGACTTGCATCGTGGGCTCCTCCTCTCGGGCGCACAGTGTGCGCCCGGGCGGTGAGCCGAAAAAGACAAGCCGGCTGACCTTTGCGGCCGGCCCGCTGCTGGCTCAGTACTGGCGGGTGTCGCCGGACCAGACGATGATCTGCTTGGGCCGGGCCTCGGGCAGCGGGCCGTCGCGCAGCGCGATGCGGGCGGCTTCGACGATAAGTCCGAGGATCAGCGCCAGCACCGGGGCAACGAAGAGAAGGGCGCCGAGATCGGCGGTGTCGGTGAGGCCGAGCGCGCGGATGGGCGCGGCGCCCGACAGGATCGCCAGGCTCGCGCCCAGGAGGGTGAGCGAGAACGAGACCACCGAAGCGGTGGTGAGGGCGGCGGCGGACCGCCTCGAGGGATGGGTCATGGATGCCTCACGCGCGTTGTCACAACGCCGTGAGGGGGCCAAACCAATGCGGAGATTCCACGTAGCTACTGCGGTCAAGCGCGGACCATTTGCGGGCGCCATTGTGGCACGCGGGTTCGCGGCGAGGAGGGAGCGATGCGGGTCTTCCGATGGGTTCTGGCACTGCTGATGCTGGCGCTGCCCGCGCTGGCGCAGGACACCGCGCCCAGCGCGGGTCCAGCGGCGCCGGATGCGGCAGCGGCGGCCGAGTGGCAGGCGGTGATCCACAGCCAGATCCAGGCCTTCCGCGACCACGATGCGCCGACCGCGCTGAGCTATGCGGCGGCCTCGTTCCACCAGATGTATCCGGATCCGCAGGCGTTCTTCGTCGCCATCATCAGCGCCGGCTATGCGCCGATCATGGAGTCGCGGTCGGAGAGCTTTGGGCCCTACGAGCAGCCTGCGCCGGACGTGGTCTACCAGGACGTCAAAATCGTGGGGAACGACCAGTCGCTCTACGAGGCGCTCTACCGGCTCGACAAGGAAGATGCCGGCTGGCGCGTGACCGGCGTGCAGCTCAGCAAGACCCCGGGCGTCGGCGTCTAGCGCCGGCTTTCTTGCCTTCGGGACGGGCAGTCCCTATCACTCCGGCGCTTCCTGATACCGGAGAATGAAAATGGCCTTCCTGTCCGATGCCGTGCTGCGCATTGCCCCGTCGGCGACGGTGGCGATCTCGCGCAAGGCCGCGGACATGAAACGGGCCGGGCGCGACATCATTTCGCTCGCCGCCGGTGAGCCCGACTTCGATACGCCGGCGAATGTGCGCGAGGCGGCGATCCGGGCCATCAATTCGGGGCAGACGCGCTACACCAATGTCGACGGCATCCCCGAGCTCAAGGAGGCGGTGGCGCGCAAGTTCAAGCGCGACAACCACCTCGAGGTGAGTGCCGCCGACTGCATGGTGAGCGCAGGCGGCAAGCAGATCATCTTCAACGCGCTGCTGGCGACGCTCAACCCCGGCGACGAGGTGGTGGTGCCGGTGCCGTACTGGGTCAGCTATCCCGAAATCGTGCGACTCTGCGACGCCGTTCCAGTGTTCGCGCTGGCCGATGCCTCGACGGGCTTCAAGCTGACACCCGAGGCGCTCGAGGCGGCGATCTCGCCCAGGACCAAGTGGCTGATCCTCAACACGCCGTCCAACCCGAGCGGGGCGGCCTACACGGCCGATGAACTCAAGGGCCTCGCCGCGGTGCTGCTGCGGCACGCGCACGTCCACATCCTCACCGACGACATCTACGAGGTGCTGGTCTATGACGGCGGCCGGTTCGCGACGATCGCCGAGGTGGAGCCGAAGCTGATGCCGCGCACGCTGACGATGAACGGGGTCAGCAAGAGCCACGCGATGACCGGCTGGCGCATCAGCTATTGCACCGGCCCGCGCGAGCTGCTCGCTGCGATGACCAAGCTCCAGGGACAATCGACCACCAACCCCTCGTCGATTTCGCAGTGGGCGGCGCTCGAGGCGCTGGACGGGCCGCAGGATTTCCTCAAGGGCTGGCGGCAGAAGTTCCAGGAGCGCCGCGACCTCGTGGTCCGGGGGCTCAACGCCAATACCGGGATCGACTGCCTCGTGCCGGAGGGCGCGTTTTATGTGTTCCCCTCGATCAAGCGGCTGCTCGGCAAGACCAGCAAGAGCGGCGTCGCGCTCAAGGACGACGAAACGTTCGTGATGGCGCTGCTCGAGGAGACGGGCGTGGCGCTGGTGCACGGCACGGCGTTCGGATTGAGCGGTCACATGCGGCTCAGCTACGCGGCCTCGAATGCGGAGCTCGAAGATGCGGTGACGCGCATCCAGGATTTCTGCGCCGGCGTGAGCTGAGCACATGAAAAGGCCCCGCTCGAGGGGATGAGCGGGGCCTTCGGGTCATTTGCCGAAGCCAATGACCGTTGAGAACGCAGCCAGGGAGGAGGGAGGCCGCAATCTCTCGAGGCGTTTATGCGGGGGGCGGCCGAGTCCGACAAACGCGGAAACGGAAGCCGAGCCATGCGGAAATGAGGGGGCGGCCCGCGGCCAAAAAAAGGGGCTCCATCCGAAGATGGAGCCCTATGAAAGTGGGGCAAACGGACGAGGGAGGAGGAAACGCCGTTTGCCGTGGACCTAGCCGAGGGAGGAGGATTCGGCGTCAGTCCGTGTCGGGGATCAGCGGGACCGCGGGAGGAGGGTGCGGTGCGGCGTCTCAGCGACAGCCTGAATATGTGGGTGGCCCGGGATTCCAGCAATGCAGGGCTTTACATGCCAGCCATGCGCCATGCGCAGGGAAGGTCAGCCTGTTTGACCCATCGTACTGACGCACGTATGTCAGGCGGCTCAATGGGTTAGGTCGTATGATGACTTCGCCAGGTCGGCGCCCGGCGGCTAGAGCCAGCCTTTCCGCTTGAAGAACAGGTAGGGCAGGATGGCCGAGACGACCATCAGACCGAGCGCCAGCGGATAGCCGAAGGTCAGGTGCAGCTCGGGCATGATGTCGAAGTTCATGCCGTAGACCGAGGCGACCAGGGTGGGCGGCAGGAACACCACCGCGGCCACCGAGAAGATCTTGATGATCTGGTTCTGCTCGAGGTTGATCAGGCCGAGCGTCGCATCGAGCAGGAAGCTGATCTTGGAATTGAGGAAGGCGGCGTGGTCGCCGAGCGCGGCGGCATCGCGCTGCAGCACTTTCAGCTCCTGGCGCAGGTCGCGGGCGCTCTTTGGATTGCCGTTGTCGAGCGTCTGGTGGAAGGACGAGAGGCGGGTGATCGAGACCAGGCTTTCGCGGGCGAGGGTGAGGGTGTCGCCCTTCTTGCCGATGCGCTCGATGATTTCCTGGAGGTCGCGCGCCTTGCGGGTGACGTTGCGGGTCTTGTTGCGGAAGACTTCGCGGGAAATCTGGTCGATCTCGTCGCCGGTGGTCTCGAGCAGCTGCGCCAGGCGGTCGATGATGGCTTCGATCAGGCCGAGCATGACCTTTTCGCCCGAGGTGTAGACGTTGTTGGTCGGACGGGTGACCAGCCGCTCGAACAGGCGGAAAGGCTTTGGATCGGCATAGCGGACGGTGACGAGCTGGTTGTTGCGCAGAACGAAGGTGATCGGGGTCTTCTGCGGCTCGTCGGTGTCGGAATTGTAGAGGGCGGTGATGGTCATGAACTCGGCGCCGTCCTCGTTGTAAAGGCGGGCGCTCGGCTCGATGTCGTCCATCTCGGCGCGGGTGGGGATGTCGATGCCCAGACAGCTCTCGACGAAATCGTCCTCGGCCTTGGTGGGGTCGGTGAGGTTGTACCAGATGGCGCTGCCGGCAAAGGACGCCGGCGCCTCGGCGTCCACGTCGCTCGCGACCAGGCGGTCGTCCTGTCGGATGTAGGCTCGCAGCATGTTCTGAGGCTCCTAGTGCTGCACCGGCTTTGCCGGCGCGCCCGCCTCGATCGAGACTAGGCCGCCGGCATGATCGAAGATCGACTTCGACTGTCGGGGTTCATGTCCTGTCCTTTGCTGATGTCCTGCCGCCGGAGCGCCAGAACGGAATTCTCCGTGCGCCCATAATGCGTTCCGGTCAATGCCTAAATTGCCGCGGAGGTGAACGAAGGACTAGCCGCCGGCGAAGGCGGAGACGAGCGCGGCCTTGAGGTCGGTGCCGTCGGGATAGATCACGTCGTCGATCCGCCAGTAGCCGACGTCCATGCCCTCGATCGGCAGCTTCTTGAGGATGAGGGTGTCGGTGAAATCGGCGTCCGGAGTGTCGGGGAAGCCGTATTTGATCTCGACCTTGGCGTCGGTCTTGCTGAGGGTGACGAGGCCGATGTCGCATGTGGGCGCGTAGTCGGGAGACGACTGCCAGGGGATGCCGTCGCCGAGCGGCGGTTCCTCGCCGGGGTGTTTCTTGGCGTAGGCATCGTTCTTCTTTTCGGCCTCCGCAATGGCTGTGCGCAGCCGGTCGCTGAGGATGCCGGAAATGACCGCCTCGTCGTTGCCGAGGCGCGAGAGGCAGAAAATCTGGCCGATCTGCGTGGCCTTGAGCACGACCATCTGGCCGGCTTTTTCGGTGTCGGCGGCAGAAGCGGGAAGGGCAACGGCGGCGGCGAGCGCGGCCAGAGCGAACAGACGCATCGGGGTCCCCAAGCAGACCCAACCATCATATACACGGCCGCGTGATCGGTGCCGACCGATTTCAGAGGGTGGCAGCGCTTTCCCGTACCGGCCTGTGGCCTAGAACTGCCACTCGCGGGCCTTGTTGACGAGGAAATCGCGGAAGACGCCAACGCGCTTGGAGTTCTTGAGCGCCGGCGGATAGACGAAATAGGCCTCGTAGGCCGGCAGCTCGATGCCGGTGAGCACGCGGCGCAGCGTGGTTTCAACCTCGGTGACGTAGTCGGGCAGCATGGCGATGCCGATGCCGGCGCGGCAGGCCTGCATCATGCCGTAGATGGCGTTGACCTTCATGGCGGAGCGCCGCGGCGCGGAATCGGGCCGGCCAAGCCGCTCAATGTAGTTGATGTCGCCCAGGTGCTGCGGCACCGGCTCGCCGAAAGTGATGATCCGGTGGTTGTCGAGGTCCTCGACGCTCTTGGGCTCGCCCTGCCGCGCGAGGTAGTCGAGCGACATGTAGAA
>CAYRZM010000320.1:0-13018 GCA_964428685.1 uncultured Devosia sp.
GGCTTGGTGGGCTGGATCTCGAGTTTTCCCGGCTTGGGAAACTCGTGAAAATGCAGCGCGGCTTCGCGCCGCGCGCGCACCGGATCATTGACGTCGGCCATGGCAGACCCCTCGAAACTTTGAGTTTCCTGCCACCAAACCCGGCCCGTGGGAAGGGCGCCCTCAGGCCGCCGCGGGCTCGGGCGCGGCCTCCGGCTCGATCTGCGCGGACGGCATGGCTTTGGGCACGCCGTTGAGCGCCCGGGCGAGCTCGCGGAACGCGCCGACCTTGAGCGCCGGGGCGAAGAGGAAGCCC
Organism: uncultured Devosia sp.; assembly: GCA_964428685.1. Lineage (GTDB taxonomy): Bacteria > Pseudomonadota > Alphaproteobacteria > Rhizobiales > Devosiaceae > Devosia_A. The sequence continues at coordinate 296 of CAYRZM010000320.1, forward strand.
TGGGCCATGACGACGCCGTGGGCCCTCAGGTAGAGCGCCTGCGCCTCGGTTTCGACGCCCTCGGCGATGATCTCGGTGCCCAGATCGCGGCACATCGCGATGAGGCCATCGAGCACCGGCACCTGCTGGGTGCCCGATTTGATCATGTCGATGAACACGCGGTCGATCTTGATGACGTCCACGCCCAGCGTCTGCATGTAGGCGAGGTTCGAGTGCCCTGTTCCCACGTCGTCCATGGCAAGGCGCGAGCCCAGCGCATGCAGGCCCGCGATCACGCTGGTCGCCACCGTCGAATTGCCGATCGGATACCGCTCGATGATCTCGAACACGAGCTGGCGGAAGCCGATGCTCGAGTCCCCGAAGATCGCCCGGACGTCATCGACGATGGCCGCGTCGCGGAAGTGTCCCTCGAACAGGTTGATCGAAATCTTCATGTCCGGCATGTCGATGCACAACTCGTTCAGGTCGTTGCGCACCTGCTGCATCAGCGACAGCGTCATCGGGATCGCCAGCCCGGTGATCTCGGCGTACTCGATGAAAGCACCCGGCATGACGATCTCGCCGTTGCGCTTCTGCCACCGGCACAGCACCTCGCAGCCGGCGAGCCGGCCGGTCTTGAGGTCGATGACCGGCTGATAGAAGGGCCGGATTTCGCCGGCCGCGATGGCGCGCTCGAGATCGAAAGCCGGCAGCTTGCTCCGCCGGACATACTGCAGCGCGAGCAGCAGGAACGCGCCGCTCATCACGCAGGCGATGATCGTGAAGCTCACATGGAGCGCCGCATAGTCCGCCCGGACCATCGCAAACGGCACGGCGGCCTCGACGCGGACGGGCAGTTCCCCCGCGAACCCCTCGGAGGCGACGAATTCGGTGTCGCTGCCGCTGTCGAAGAGGGTCGGGTCTCCCGCGACCAGCACCGGCGTGCCGTTGGTCAACGATACCCGCACCATCGCCGTCGGCTTGAAGCGGCTCAGCAGCGACGTCGGCTTGCCGCCGATGATCGGCGCGAACGCCGAGACGAACCGGCTGGCGCCGAACGGCAGCGTCAGCTTCAGCACGGGAGTTCCCAGGTCGCCGAGCCTGCCCACCGCCAGGGTTTCGGCGTGCCCGGCGATTGCGAGGTTCTGCGAGATCGGCGTGTAGGCGACCTGCCCGCCGAAGGCATCGCAATATTGCGTTCCGTTCGCATCCTCGACCAGCACGTTGCGGAGATAGAGGCTGTCCTGCATCGCTTTGCGGACGTTGGCGAAGTAGGTGGGCGTGCACAGGGACGGGCTCTGCCCGACGATCGCTTCGAGGGCCGCGATCGCGTCGTAGGCACCCGTCTGGATACGGTCGGTGATGGCGCTCAGCGACTGCTGCTGCTGGGCCCGTTCGCGCACCCGGATGTAGCCATCCAGCAGCCAGTCGACACCCACCACCGGCACGAAGGCGAGGATCGCGGCGACCAGCGTGAGAATGTGGGAATATCGTGATTTCACGCGGAGTTGGCCCTGCTCGCCCAGCGAGCAAGGCCTACCAAACCGCGCTTAAGGCCCGATTAAGGGGCAGGTCGATCGCGCTCGGGCAGATTGAGGCGCAGATGCAATTCGCGGAGCTGCTTTGCGGATGCGGCGCTCGGCGCGCCCATCAACAGATCCTGTGCCTGCTGGTTCATGGGGAACAGTGTGATCTCGCGCAGGTTCTCGGCGCCGCAGAGCAGCATCACGATGCGGTCGATGCCGAACGCCGCGCCGCCGTGCGGCGGAGCCCCATACTGGAACGCCCGGTAAAGGCCGCCGAACTGCTCCTCCACCTCGGCCCGCGACTTGCCGGTGAGCTCGAACGCCGCGACCATCGTTTCCGGCTCCTGGTTGCGGATCGAGCCCGAGGCGATCTCGAAGCCGTTGCAGACCGCGTCGTACTGGAACGCCTTGATGCCCAACGGCTCATTCGATTTCAGCGCATCGATCCCGCCCTGCGGCATCGAGAATGGGTTGTGCGCGAAGTCGAGGCGCTTTTCCTCTTCGCTCCATTCGTAGAAGGGGAAATCGACGATCCAGCAGAGCTTGTACTGGTCCTTCTCCACGAGGTTGAGCTCCGTGCCCACGCGCGTGCGCGCCTCGCCGGCAAAGCGGTACATCTTCTCCGGCCGGCCGAGTACGAAAAACACCGCGTCGCCTTCGCCAAGCCCGAGCTGCTGGCGGATGGCTTCGGTGCGTTCCGGACCGATGTTCTTGGCCACCGGACCTGCCCCTTCGAGCACGTCTGCTTCCTTGCGCCAGAAGATGTAGGCGAGGCCCGGCTGGCCTTCGGCCTGCGCCCAGCCGTTCATGCGGTCGCAGAAGGCGCGGCTGCCGCCGGTCTTGGCCGGGATCGCCCAGACTTCGGCCTTTTCGTCGCTGGCGAGCTGGCTCGCGAACACCTTGAAACCCGAGCCCGCGAAATGCGCGTTCACCTGCTGCATCTCGATCGGGTTGCGCAGGTCCGGCTTGTCCGAGCCGTATTTGCGGATCGCGGTGTCATAGGGGATGCGCGGCCACTCCTTGGTCACCGGCTTGCCCTCGGCGAACTCCTCGAACAGGCCGGTGATGACCGGCGCCATGGTGTTCCAGACGTCCTCCTGCGTGACGAAGCTCATCTCGAGGTCGAGCTGGTAGAATTCGCCCGGCAGGCGGTCGGCGCGCGGGTCTTCGTCGCGGAAGCACGGCGCGATCTGGAAGTAGCGATCGAACCCCGCGACCATGAGCAGCTGCTTGTACTGCTGGGGGGCCTGCGGCAACGCAAAGAAGGTGCCGGGATGGATGCGGCTCGGCACGAGGAAGTCGCGCGCGCCCTCCGGCGAGGAGGCCGTCAGGATCGGAGTCGAGTATTCGGCGAAGCCGGCGATGCCCATCCGCTGGCGGATCGAGGAAATGACCTTCGTGCGCTTGACGATGTTGGCGTGGAGCGTCTCGCGCCTGAGGTCGAGGAAGCGGTACTTGAGGCGGATGTCCTCCGGATAGTCCGGTTCGCCGAACACCGGGAGCGGCAGCTCCTTGGCCTCGCTGAGCACTTCGAGCTCGCGGATGAACACCTCGACATGCCCGGTCGGCTGCTTGGCGTTGATGGTCTCCGCGGTCCGGGCCTTCACCTCGCCGTCGACGCGGATCACCCACTCGGCCCGCACGCTCTCGGCGAGCCCAAACGCGGTCGAGTCGGGATCGACGACAAGCTGCGTCAGCCCGTAGTGGTCGCGCAGGTCGATGAACAGCAGCCCGCCGTGATCGCGCACGCGGTGCACCCAGCCGGAAAGCCGCACATTATTGCCCACGTCGCCAACGGACAGTTGGGCGCAAGTGTGGGTGCGGTAGCGGTGCATTTCTTGTCTCTTTGCGGGGTTGGGAGTCGGGCCGAAACGGCGCCGGACAAGCGCACGCAAGGGGGTCAATGTCAAGATTTCGGGCCGTCCCCGGCCATTTCTGGCCGCGCGCGGCTGGAGCAGCGGGAATTGGCCTGCTAAGAGCGGGGCCTCAGTCCCGGTGTCCCGGGACGCCTAGACGCAAAGACTGGTCCGATGGAGTTGATTGTAACGACCGGCGCGCTTGCCGCTTTCTGCGCCCGCGCGACCCATTTCGAGTTTGTGACGGTCGATACCGAGTTCCTGCGCGAAACCACCTACTGGCCGAAACTCTGCCTGCTGCAGGCGGCAACGCCCGAAGAGGCGATTCTGGTCGACCCGCTGGCGGACGGGCTGAGCCTCCAGCCGTTTTTCGACCTCCTGCAGAACCCCAAGATCGTCAAGGTCTTCCACGCCGCGCGGCAGGACATCGAGATCTTCGTCAAGCTGTCGGGCAAGGTGCCGCAGAACCTCTTCGACACGCAGATTGCCGCCTCCGTCTGCGGCTTCGGCGACAGCGTCAGCTACGACAACCTCGTGCGCTCTGTGACCGGCGTCGATCTGGACAAATCCTCCCGGTTTACCGATTGGTCGCATCGGCCGCTGACCGAAAAGCAGCGCAGCTACGCGCTCGCCGACGTTACCTACCTGCGTGACATCTATCTCAAGCTGCGCCAGCAGGTGTCCGAAACGCACCGCTGGGACTGGGTGGAGGACGAGCTCCAGGTCCTGCGGTCGATCGACACCTATGTGGTGAAGCCCGAGAACGCCTGGGAACGGCTCAAGACGAAGCTGAGCAAGCCGCGCGACCTTGCCGCGCTCAAGGAACTGGCCGCGTGGCGCGAACGCCGCGCGCAGGACACCGACCAGCCACGCAGCCGGGTGCTCAAGGACGATGCGCTGATCGAGCTGGCGATGCAGCGCCCGCAGAGCGCCGAAGCGTTCGACAAGCTCCGCGCGGTGCAGCGCGGCTACGGACGGTCTTCCGCCGCCGGCGAAATCATTGCCCTGATGAGGGCCGTCGAAACCCTCCCCAAGTCGGAGCTGCCGCCGGCGCCCGACCGGTACCGCGGCCCCTCGCCCAAAGGTGCCGTCGGCGATCTGGTGCGCGTGCTGCTCAAGGCCGTCAGCGAGGAGCATGGGGTGGCGGCCCGCATCCTCGCCACCTCGGACGAGATCGACGCACTCGTGCTCGACGACGATGCCGACGTTCCGGCCCTGCGCGGCTGGCGGCGGCGGCTGTTCGGGGAGAAGGCGCTGGCCATCAAGCACGGCAAGATCGGCCTCGCCGCGACACGCAAGGGCGTCGTCGAGATCCCGATCCCCGCGAAAGACTAATCCTCGGCGGTGATCTCGCAGTCCTTGATCCCGGCGACGCCGGCCAGTTGCTCGAGCCGGCCCTCGAGGTGCTCCCCCGCGAGAAACGCCAGGTCGTGCGGCAGGTGCAGTGCCAGCCTGTTGCCTTTGAGCGAGAACCGCGTGCGCGGCAGCACCCCGGGCATGGCCGCCGACATCGGATAGGCTACCCGGAAGATCGCGCCCAGCAGCCGGGCCTTCATGCTCGCTGCCGGTCCCGAGAGCGCCATCAGGTCCTGGCTCTGGCTCTTGTGCTTGAGGCCCATGTAGCGCACGGCCAGCGCTTCGGCCAGGAACGCCCGGCCGGGGTGGTCGACGCCCGCGAGTGAACCGTAGGCGACGAGGTCGACGCTCTGCTCGCCGCGATAGTCGGGGTGACCGCGCCAGCCGATGTCGCTCAGGTAGCAGGCGACCTTGCGCAGGCGCTCTTCCTCCGCCGTCTCCCTGACACGGATGGCCGACAGGAACTCGGCGGTGAAGTCGATCAGATCGGCCGCGTGGGCCGGCGAGCGCGACCGGAGGATCGAAATCTCCTCGGCGCCCTGCAGCAGGGGGTCGGCCGCCTGTTCTTCGGGCTTGAGCTGCCCATAAAGGTACCCTTCGCGCACACCCAAAGCGGAAAAAACGACGCTGTCGAACTTGCCGGCGCGCAGCACTTCGGACAGCACCACCGCGCCATACGGCAGCAGATCCCGCCGCGACGAGCTCGCATAATCCGCGCCCGGCACGGTCTTTCCGGCGATCGCGGCAGTGACGATGTCGTCGCAGAGCCGCGCCAGATCGCCGGCCTTAGCGGTGTAGTGTTGCACCATGTGGAGCGGGTAATTCCGCAGCACCTGGTGGACCTTAGCCAATGATCGCCAGGTCCCGCCGATCGGGCAGAACTGGCCGCCGGACTTACGCTTGAGCAGCCCCGACCTCGTCAGCCGCTCCCGCGCGATCTCCCGCGCGCGCCCGATGTCGCGCCCGGAGTCGTCCTGCAGCCGAATGACGCCGAGGCCGTGGGTCTCCCCGATCGCATCATGCCCGTTGGTGATCGCGGAAAGCTCGAGACTGCCACCGCCCAGGTCGCCCACCAGCCCCTCGAATCCGGGCATCCCCGCCACTGCGCCGAGCGCGGCGAAATGGGCCTCGGCCTCGCCGCTGAGCACCTCGACCCGCGCGTTCATCGTCGCTTCGACGGCATCGACGAAGGCCTTGGAATTGCTGGCGTCGCGGACGGCGGAGGTCGCCAGCACGTGCACCTCGCCGGCCTTCATGAGGCGCGTGACCAGGGCGAAGCGCTGGATCGCCGTCAGCGCCCGGTCGACGTTCTCGTAGGCGAGCTTGCCGGTCTGGGCGAGCCCGCGTCCGAGCGCGCAGGACGACTTTTCGTTGTAGAGCGGGGTCAGCGAGCGGGCGAGGCGCTCGTAGACGACGAGGCGCACCGAGTTGGAGCCGATGTCGAGCACGGCAACCGGGCGCGCGCCCTGGATCCGTCCCTGTGCGGTCGGATCGGCATCATGGCCCCAAAGTTCGTTCAATCATCGCTCTCTTCGCCCTCGCGATGGAGGGCCGATCCGCGGCCCGACAGGCTCGCGTTGGTCATGAAGTAGTTGTGCGCGTTGTAGGGCTCTTCGCCCTCCTTGAGCGGAGCGCGATGCGAGGAGCCGTCCGGGAGCACTTCCCAGCTCTGCTGGTTGTCCTTGAGATAGGCAACAAGCATTCGATCCAAAATCTGCTTGTGCACGGTCTTGTTGAGGATCGGCACCATGACTTCGACCCGCCAGTCGAGATTGCGCTGCATGATGTCGGCTGAGGAAATGTACACCTTGGCCTTGCGCGACGGCATCGGTTCGCCCTGCCCGAAGCAGAAGATGCGCGAATGCTCGAGGAAGCGGCCGACCACCGATTTCACCCGGATATTGTCGGAAAAGCCCGGAATTCCGGGCCTCAGGCAACAGATGCCGCGCACGATCAGCTCGATCTTCACGCCCTTCTGGCTGGCGTCGTAGAGAGCATCGATGATTTCAGGGTCCACCAGGGCGTTCATCTTGAGCCAGATGGTCGCCGGCTTGCCCTGCTCGGCATACCCAACCTCACGGGCGATATGCTCAAGCAAGGTCGATCGCAGGTTGACCGGCGAAACCGCAATGGATTCAAGCTCCGTCGGCCGAGCATATCCTGTTATGAAGTTGAATACCCGCGCGACATCACGTGTTATTGAGGGGTCCGTAGTGAAGTAGCTGAGATCCGTGTAAATCTTGGCGGTGATCGGATGGTAGTTGCCGGTGCCGAGGTGGCAGTAGCTCACGAGCTTGCCGTTCTCGCGGCGGACTACCTGGCTCATCTTGGCGTGGGTCTTGAGCTCGATGAAGCCGAAGACCACCTGCGCGCCGGCCCGTTCCAAATCGCGAGCCCAGCGGATATTGGCCTCTTCGTCGAAGCGCGCCTTGAGCTCTACGAGGGCCGTGACCGACTTGCCGGATTCGGCCGCCAGCACGAGCGCCTTGACGATCGGGCTGTCGCGCGACGTGCGGTAGAGAGTCTGCTTGATGGCCACGACGTCCGGGTCGCGCGCCGCCTGCATCAGGAACTGCGCCACCACGTCGAAGCTTTCGAAGGGATGATGGACCAGCAGATCCTTCGCCCTGATGGCGGCGAACAGGTCGCCGTTGAAATCCCGCACCCGTTCTGGATAACGCGGTATGTATGGCTGGAACTTGAGGTCCGGTCGGTCGATCTCGCAAATCTTGCTGGCATCGGCGAGGCCGAGAAAGCCTTCAACCTCGAAGGTGTCCGCCGGCGTCGCGCCTAGGCGCTCCGAGATCTGGCGCCGCAGCGCGCGGGGCATCTTCTTTTCGATTTCGAGGCGGATCACCTGGCCGCGACGGCGCTGGCGCAGGGCCGTCTCGAATTCGACGACCAGGTCGGCCGCCTCGTCATCGATTTCGATTTCGCTGTCGCGAATGATGCGGAAGGCGCCAGATCCGGCCACCTCGTAACCCGGAAACATCTTGTGCAGAAAGAGGTTGATGAGGGTGTCGATGGTGACGACCTCGATCCGCCCTTCCGTGGCCAGCCCGGATGGCAGGGTGATGAACCGATCGAGGTTGGAGGGCACGCGCACGAGCGCCGTCAGCGTCTGGGCGGAGCCCGGCCGGGTCAGCTCGAATGCGAGGGTGAAGCCGAGATTGGGAATGAACGGGAACGGGTGCGCCGGATCGACGGCGATGGGGGTGAGGACGGGGAAGATTTCCTCGCGAAACAGCCGCTGAAGATACTTCACCTGATCGGGCGACAGGTCGTCCGCCTCGTGGATCACCACGTCCTTGGCGAAGAGCTCCTCCCGCAAGGTCTGCCAGTGATCCTGCTGCTCGAGCTGCAAGTGCTGGGCGAGCGTTGCGATTTCATCGAGCTGCTCGGCCGGCGTCAGGCCGTCGGCGCTCTGCTTGACCAGTCCGGCGCGCTGCTGGCCCTTGAGCCCCGCGACGCGGACCATGAAGAACTCGTCGAGGTTGTTGGCCGAGATCGAGACGAAGCGCATGCGCTCGAGCAGCGGATGATTGGGGTTCCCGGCCTCTTCGAGCACCCGCATGTTGAACTGCAGCCAGCTGACCTCGCGGTTGACGAAGCGGGCCGGACTCTGGCGCAGCGCTTCGACGTCCGGCTGCGCGGCGTCCTCGGCAACAATTTCGCCCATCTCATTCATCGTCGTCTTCCAGATCGAGCTCGCTGGCGCTCACGCCACGCCGGGCCAAAGCCTGGGCGGCAATACGGCGCGTGATCGCGGTGCCGGCCGCCAGGGCCATGCTGTCGGCGAGGGTTGCCAGCTCAACGGCTTCCTCGGGCGAGCGCTCCATCCGCGCCACCAGATAGGCGATGATTTTGGGGTCCACCGCGACCTGGCGGTCTCCGAACAGTTTCACGAACATCTGCGACAGCTGGATGTCATCGCTCAGCGCCAGGGTAAAGCGGGCGGCGAGTCGCGCCCGCGACTTGAGATCATCGGTCTCGAACGGCCAGTTGGCAACGGGTTCGCGCGAGGTCATCAGCAGCGGACGGCGGTCCCTGATGGACTGGTTAAGGAGGTGAAACAGCGCGGGCTCCGCATAGCCACTTCGCTCGATGTCCTCGACCACCAGGGGCGCATCGCCTCCCGCCCGGGAGAGCGGCTCGAGGTCCGCTGGCGCGGCGAACACCGCGCCGGCACGCCCCGCCCAGATCCGGCTGAGGTGGGATTTCCCGGACTTCGCCGGACCTTCGATCAGCGTCAGCGGCGACGGCCAGTTGGGGAAGGCCCTGACATGGGCGAGCGCGAGGCTGCTGCCGTCGCCCTCGATGAAATCAGCCTCGCCAAGGGCCGGCTCGTGGCCATAGTCGAAGGGCAGCTGGCCGCCCTGGGTCGGGCTCATTTTTTCGCGGCGGCCCGGCTGCGGGCCGGCGCCTTGGGGGCGGCAGCGGCGGTCGCCGCAACCGATGCCGCGACGTCGGTCGGAGCCGGCCTGGGCCGCTCCCCCCGATAGAGGGCACTGTCCTTGTAGCGGCGGAGTGCATAGCGGATCAGGGTCGCGGTGATGGCCGCCAACGGCACAGCCAGCAGCAGCCCGACGATGCCGAAGAGGAAGGCGAAGGCGAAGAGGGCGAAGATCAGCCAGACGGGGTTGATGTTGATGCTTTGGCCGACGAAGCGCGGATAGAGGATGTTGGCTTCGAGGAACTGGCCGATGGCGTAGACGACGAAGACGATGCCGACGAACCACCAGTTCGGCGCAAACTGCACCGCCGCGATCCCCATCGAGAGGATGAAGCCGGTGATGAAGCCGAGGAAGGGCACGAAGCTCAAAAGGCCCGTCAGGAGGCCGATGACGAGGCCGAAGTTGAGGCCGGTGAGGGTCAGCGCGGTGCCGTAATAGACGCAGAGCACCAGCATGATGCCGCCCTGCCCGCGGATGACGCCGGCCATCGAGCGGTCGATGGCGTCGAGGACGGTGCGGATTTCCCGCCGATGCTCGCGCGGCAGCAGGTCGTCGATGCCCTTGACCATGCCTTCCCAGTCGAGCAGCAGGTAGAAGGCGATGACCGGGGTCAGGAACAGCACCGCGACGGTGTTGATGACCGTGAGCCCGCTCTGGGCCACCTGCGCCGTGAGGTTGCCGATGAACTCGACGCCCGAGCCGAGGAACTGCGCGAGGCTCGATTCGAGCTGGCCGGCGCGATCGGGACCGAGCCATTCGTTGAGCTGCGGCGCGATCGACTGCACGAGGTTCTGCAGGTCCGTGACGTAGCCCGGCAGCCGCGCCGCGAGGCCGGCGACCTGCGTGGCCACGAGCGGCGTGATCACCAGGAACACGCCGATGATGAGCCCGAGCATGGCCAGCAGCACGACGAGGCTCGACCAGCCGCGGCTGATGCCCGTCCGCTGCACGAGATTGACGGCCGGATTGAGCACGTAGGCAAGCGTGATGCCCAGGATGAAGGGAAGCAGGATCGGGCGGAACAGCCAGATGAGCAGGATGCTCACCACCGCAAAGCCCACCCAGACCAGCACCTGCGTTCTGAGTGTCATGCCCGGCGGTACCCTTGCGCGTTCGGGGTCTAGCGGCTATCAGCGCGGCTCGAAAAACGCCGTTTCCGAGCGGGAATCCGCGCCATGTCCGACGCTTCGAACCTGCCATCAAACGGGCTCTCCTACAAGCACGCGGGCGTCGACATCGATGCGGGCAACGCCCTCGTCGAGGCCATCAAGCCGGCGGTGCGGTCGACACGCCGGGCCGGTGCCGACGCCGAGATCGGCGGCTTCGGCGGCCTTTTCGACCTCAAGGCTGCCGGCTTCATCGACCCCGTGCTGGTTGCCGCTAATGACGGGGTGGGCACCAAGCTCAAGATCGCCATCGACACCGACCACCACGCGACCATCGGCATCGATCTGGTCGCGATGTGCGTCAACGACATCGTGGTGCAGGGCGCCGAGCCGCTGTTCTTCCTCGATTATTTCGCGACCGGCCGGCTGGACGTCGCGACCGGCAAGGCGATCGTCGAGAGCATCGCGGAGGGCTGCCGCATCGCCGGCTGCGCGCTGATCGGCGGCGAGACGGCCGAGATGCCGGGCATGTATCACGACAAGGACTACGACCTTGCGGGGTTTGCCGTGGGTGCGGCCGAGCGCGGCACGCTGCTGCCGCGCGCCGATGTGGCCGCAGGCGACGCGATCGTCGCGATCGGCTCCTCGGGCGTCCACTCCAACGGGTTTTCGCTGGTGCGGCGGATCGTCGAGATCTCGGGGATCGACTGGTACCTGCCGGCGCCGTTCGATGCGAGCCGGACGCTGTCGGGCGCGCTGCTGACGCCGACCCGCATCTACGTGAAGCCGATCCTCTCCGCGCTCAAGGCGGGCATCGAGATCAAGGCACTGGCGCATATCACCGGCGGCGGCTTCATCGACAACATTCCGCGCGTGCTGCCCGAAGCGGTGGCGGCTCACATCGACCTCGGCAAGGTGGCGGTGCCAAAAGTCTTCGGCTGGCTCGCCCGCGTGGGCGGACTGGGCGAGCGCGAGATGCTGCGCACGTTCAACTGCGGTGTCGGCATGATCTGCGTCATCGCGCCGGCGGAGGCGGAGCGGCTGGTGGCGCATCTCGAGGCGCAGGGCGAGAAGGCCGCCGTCGTGGGGACGATCACGGCGCGCACCGGCGAGCCGGTGACGTTCGACGGGAAACTCGCGCTCTGATGGCGGAGCCCGGTCCCGCGCCCGGCCGGCTGATCATCGTCTGCGGGCTGCCGGGATCGGGCAAGACCACCGTCGCAACGCAGCTGGCCCGGCTCACCGGAGCGCGGCGGTTCAGCGCCGACGAGTGGCTGGCGGTGCTCGGGATCGGGACGGGCGACCACCTCAAGCGCGCCGTGGTGGAAGCGATCCAGTGGGACCTGATGCTGGAGCTGCTCGGGCTGGGCGGCTGGGTCGTCGTCGAGTGGGGCAGCTGGCGACGGCACGAACGGGACCGGGCGCGGCTCGCGGCGCGCGAGGTCGGCGCGGCGGTGGAGCTGGTCTATCTGCATGCGCCCCTCGACACGCTGATGGAGCGGATTGCGCGGCGCGGGCGCGACGACGGACCGATCAGCCGCGCGATGATGGAGGGCTGGATGAAGGAATTCGAGCCGCCTGATGCGGCCGAGATGGCGCTGTTCGATCCCCCGCTGCGGCGGAGGCACGGATGAGCCGCAGGCGCGTCGCCATCCTCATTTCCGGGCGCGGCTCCAACATGGCGGCGCTGATCGAGGCGGCCAGGGACCCGGCTTACCCCGCCGAGATCGTCGGCGTGTTCTCCAACGACCCGGACGCCGGCGGCCTCGCCATCGCGGCCCAGAACGGCGTTCCGGTCGCCGCGCGGCCGCATCGGGATTTTGCGACCAAAGCAGCGTTCGAGGCGGCGATGGGCGAGGTGCTGGCGCAATGGGGGCCGGTCATCATCTGCCTCGCCGGATTCATGCGGCTGCTCTCGGCCGAGTTCTGCACAGAGTGGGCGGGCCGGCTCATCAACATCCACCCCTCGCTGCTGCCGCGGCACAAGGGGCTCCACACGCACGAGGCGGCGCTGGCGGCGGGCGATGCCGAGCACGGCTGCACCGTGCACTTCGTGACGCCCGGGATGGACGAAGGCCCGATCATCGCCCAGGCGCGCGTGCCGGTGCTTGCCGGCGATACCGCAGAGACGCTGGCCGCGCGGGTGCTGGCGGAAGAGCACCGGCTGTATCCGGCAGCGCTGGCGATGGTCGCTCGCGGACTGTAGCGGAATTTTGCGCAGCACGACGCTTCCGGCGGGTCCGGTTGGGAGGGTGGACGGCGCCCGCGAGGCGCGTGCACCCCTTGGGATATTTATGAGGCACACGGCCTCGCGGGCGGCAGGATTTCGGAGTGGGGTTCAGGCTGGCGAGTCCTGCCGCCAGCGTTAAGCCCAAACCTCGCAAGGGGACGATCCCTCACGCCTACCGGCCTCGTTCGCGTCGTTCGCCGTCGACTGCCGTCCGTG
>CAYRZM010000321.1:0-10668 GCA_964428685.1 uncultured Devosia sp.
GGGGAGAGACCGAACCCCTCACCCTGCCCTTTCCCCTCAGGGGAGAGGGTTCGCAGGAACCGAAGCCGTGGGTCATTCGGTGCCTCCCTCGAGGCGCGCGACACCGCCGGTCAGCCGCCGGCTGCGCTGCCTCACGGTCGCCGCGCTCGCCCCACGTGACCCTCTCCCCTCAGGGGAGAGGGTGGCGGGCGCGAAGCGCTCGCCGGGTGAGGGGTGCAGAGCCAGCGCGCCCAGAATTGCATCGGCAACGCCGCGGGCGTTCGTCAGCACGTCATTGTTCCAGAAACGGAGGACCGAATAGCCTTCGGCCGTCAGGTACGCGGTGCGCTTTTCATCTCGGGTGGATTCCGCATGCTGGCTGCCATCAAGCTCTATGACGAGGGCGGCCTCACGGCAGGCGAAGTCGGCAAAATAGGGTCCGATCGGCAGCTGCCGAACGAACTTGCGGCCGCCGAGTTGGCGGTTGCGAAGCAACTGCCAGAGCACATGTTCGGCGTTGGTCTCGCTGCGGCGCAACGAGCGGGCGCGCGCGGATGAACCCCTCACCCTGCCCTCTCCCTTCAGGGGAGAGGGTTCTACGTGCCCAGCCCGCACGCTCATTGCAGCCCCCTGCTTCCCGGCTTCACGGCGGGGATTGCCGCCAGTTCCGGCGGCAGCGCGTCGGCGGGATAGGCGGGAACTTTGTAGCGGGCGAGCGAGACCAGCGGGACGCCGACGTCGGCTTCGCCGCCGGAGCGGTCGATGAGGCAGGCGGCGGCCACGACGTCGGCGCCGATGGCTTTGAGGCAGTCGATGCATTCGCGGATCGATAGGCCGGTCGTGACGATGTCCTCGACCACGAGCACTTTCTCGCCTTTGGCGATCTCGAAGCCGCGGCGGAGCTGGAACCTGCCGTCGACGCGCTCGGTGTAGATCGCGGGCACGCCGAGGTGGCGCGCGGTCTCGTAGCCGGGAATGATGCCGCCGATCGCCGGCGAGACGATCTGGCTGACGTTGCCAAAGCCCGCGGCACGGATGGTGTCCGCCAGTGCGCGGCAGAGCCGCTCGGCCTTGTCGGGGTGCATGAAGACCCGCGCCTTCTGGAGGAAGATCGGCGAGCGAAGGCCCGAGCTCAGGATAAAGTGCCCCTCGAGCAGCGCGCCGCAGTCGCGGAAGATGCCGAGGACGTCGTCGAGGGTCATGCGCTGGCCTTCTCTCCGTCGGCGCCGCCCCAGTCGGCGAGCGCCACCGATTCCGCCTCGGCGATGGTCGCACGGCGGACCTGCGAGAGGCCGGGCGTCAGCTTCAGAGTGGACAGCACTTCCGTGAGTTGGGCCAGATCCTTCACCTCGAGCTCGAAGATGTTCTTGTGGAAGTCGGGGGAGACGATCCGCATCACGAGATTATGGATGTTCGCCTCGGCGGCGGCAATCGCCGCGGAAATCTGGGCGAGCGCGCCGGGCTTGTTCACCACCAGCATGGTGATGACGACCTTGTGGTTGCGGTCCTCGCGGCCGGCGATGTCCCAGCGCACGTCCATCCAGGCGACGTCGGAATCGTGGAGGCCGACCAAGGCCTCGGAATGGATGGGATAGATGGTGATGGGCGCGCTCGGCCGCATGATGCCGACGAGCCGGTCGCCGGGCACCACGCCTTCGGGCGAGATGACGACGCGGGTGGCAAAGCCGAGCTGCGCCAGCGCCAGCCGCGCATTGGGGCCGGTGCTCTGGCCGCCGGGAACGCGGAAGCGGAACATGTCGGTGTCGCGGAGCGCGAACCAGCCTTCCGCCTTGTCGGGGGTGGGCAGATCCAGCGCCTTCTTGCGCCGGCGCTTCAGGCCCTTGACCGCGGCGAGCTAGGCCGCCAGCGGCTCGGAGTCGACCTTGCCCTCGCCCACCGCGACGAGCAGGTCGCGCTTGGTGGGATGCCCGAGCCCCTTGGCGAGCGCCTCGGCATCGGCTTCATCGAGGGTGACGCCTTCGCGCTCGAGCAGCGAATGGAGGACCCGCTCGCCCAGCGCATAGGCGCGCTGCTGCTGCGCGACGCGTACCGCGCGGCGGATGGCGGCGCGGGCCTTGCCGGTCGCGGCGATGGTCTCCCAGTTGGCCGGCGGCAGATGGTTCTGGTCGCGGATGATCTCGACTTCGTCGCCGGACTGAAGGTGCGTCACCAGCGGCATGATGGCGCCGTTGATCTTGGCGCCGACGGTGGTGTCGCCGATGTCGGTGTGGAGCGCGTAGGCGAAGTCGATGGGGGTGGCGCCGCGCGGCAGCGCGATCAGCCGGCCGCGGGGGGTGAAGCAGAAGACCTGATCCTGGAACAGCTCGAGCTTGGTGTATTCGAGAAAGTCTTCCTTGGTCGCGCCGGTGGTGATGTGCTCGATGGTCTGGCGCAGCCAGGCGAAGGCGTGGCTGTCGTTGCTGAGCTTCACGAGGTCGCCGGTGGCGCCTTCTTTGTAGGCGGCGTGCGCGGCGATGCCGTATTCGGCAACGCGGTGCATCTCCTCGGTGCGGATCTGCAGCTCGATGCGCTGGCGGCCGAGCCCGACGATGGTGGTGTGGATCGAGCGGTAGTCGTTGTGCTTGGGGACGGAGATGTAGTCCTTGAAGCGGCCGGGCACGACCTTCCAGTTGGTGTGGACGATGCCCAGCGCCCGATAGCAGTCGGTGACCGTCGGCACGATGATGCGGAAGCCGATCATGTCGGACAGCTGCTCGAGCGCGATCTGCTTGCGGTCGATCTTGGTGGCGATCGACCACGCGGATTTGACGCGCGAGGAGACCTTTGCGTCGATCCCCTCCTCGCGGAGCTTGTGCGTCAGCTCGGTCTTGATGGTCTCGATGGTCTCGCGAAACTCGGCCTGCATCTCGGCGAGCCGGTCGGTGATGGCCTTGTAGTGGTCCGGCTGGAGGGTGCGGAAGGCGAGGTTCTCGAGCTCGCTGCGCATATCCTGCATGCCCATCCGGCCCGCGAGTGGGGCATAGATGTCCATGGTTTCCTCGGCGATCCGCTGCTGCTTTTCGGGCGGCATGAAGTCGAGGGTGCGCATGTTGTGGAGGCGGTCGGCGAGCTTGACGAGCAGCACGCGGACGTCGGCGGAGATGGCGAGGAGGAGCTTGCGCAGGTTCTCCGCCTGTGCCTCCTCGCGGGTCACGAGCTGCAGGCGCTCGATCTTGGTCAGGCCGTCGACGATCTCGCCGATCTCGGCGCCGAACAGCTGGTCGATCTCGGCGCGCGTCGCGTCGGTGTCCTCGATGGTGTCGTGGAGCAGCGCGACGGCGATGGTCGCGTCGTCGAGCTTCATGTCGGTGAGGATCGAAGCGACTTCGAGCGGATGGTTGAAATAGGGGTCGCCGGAGGCACGCTTCTGGGCGCCGTGCTTCTGCATGGCGTAAACGTAGGCGCGGTTGAGCAGGTTCTCGTCGGCCCCCGGATTGTAGGCCTGCACTTTTTCGACGAGCTCGTACTGACGCATCATCGCGCGCCGCTCTCCGGGCGGCCGAACGGACAAACAAAAAGGCGCCCGGCCACGGCCGGACGCCCCTCAACTATAAGCCGAAAACGCGCCGGATGAAACCGGCCCTCAGTCGTCGCGGCGCTCGGGCGGCGCAAGGCTTTCGATGCCGCGGAGCAGCTCGTCCTCGGAGATGGTGTCGAAGGTGTCGCCATCGGGGTCGGCGTCCGCATCGAGCAGCGGGGCGGCATGCTTTTCGGGCTCATCGACCTCGACGTATTTCTGCAGCGAATGGATCAGGTCTTCGCGCAGGTCCTCGGGGGAGATGGCGCCATCGCCGATCTCGCGCAGGGACACCACGGGGTTCTTGTCGTTGTCGCGGTCGACGGTGATCGCGGCACCGGCGGAAATCATGCGGGCGCGATGCGCGGCCATCAGCACGAGATCGAACCGGTTCTCGATCTTTTCGATGCAGTCTTCGACGGTGACGCGGGCCACAATCGTCTCCAGGAATCTTGGGGGTCGGGAGGCGCCCTCTTACACGACCGCCCCCCGCCGTTCAAGGACAGATGGTCGCAGGGAGACCACTTACCTTCGGAAACGTGAGGAATTGATTTGCCGGGGCGGCGGTGCCTTGCTATGCGCGCGAAATCGGCAGGTCTCGCTTTGGGGGCGCGTCAGGCCGGGGCCATCAATGCGCCGATAAGAAAGAATGCTGGGGGGTCTGAGAGGCCGGCCAACCCAGTCAGGAGACAAGGCATGCCGATCGATCCGCGGGAAAAAGTCGTCTTGTTCATCGACGGGGCGAACCTCTACGCGACCAGCAAGGCGATCGGGATCGACATCGATTACCGGCGGCTCCTGACCGAGTTCCAGTCGAAGGCCTACCTGCTCCGCGCCTACTACTACACCGCGCTCGTCGAGGATCAGGAGTACTCGTCCATCCGCCCGCTGATCGACTGGCTCGACTACAACGGCTTCACCGTGGTGACCAAGCCGGCCAAGGAATTCACCGACGCCACCGGCCGCCGCAAGATCAAGGGCAGCATGGACATCGAACTCACGGTGGACGCGCTGGAGATGGCCGAGTTCTACGACCACATGGTGCTGTTTTCGGGCGACGGGGACTTCACCGCGCTGGTGGCGGCGCTGCAGCGGAAGGGCAAGCGCGTGACGGTCGCCTCGACGCTCACGACCTCGACGCCGATGATCGCCGACGACCTCCGCCGCCAGGCCGACTTCTTCCTCGATGTGGCCGAGCTGGCCAAGACCGTGGGCCGGACGCCGCCCCCGGATCGCGCGGCGGCGATTGACCGCGGGGCCGCAAGTGCCGACCATAGGGCTCCCAATCCCTGACCTGCCGGACCGGCTTGTCCCGCACCCAGCCTCCGCATAATTGCCCACTCTGTCCCCGGCTCGTCGCTTTCCGCGACGAGGCGCGGCGGCTTCATCCTGATTGGCACAATGCGCCGGTGCCGTACTGGGGCGACGACGGGGCCCGCCTGATCATCATCGGGCTCGCGCCCGGCCTCAAGGGCGCCAACCGCACCGGCCGGCCCTTCACTGGCGACTACGCGGGCGACCTGCTCTATGCGACGCTGCTGAAGGTCGGGCTCGCTTCCGGCTCGTACGAGCAGCGGCCCGACGACGCGCTGGCACTGCGCGACACGCTGATCGTCAATGCGGTCGCCTGCGTGCCGCCCGAAAACAAGCCGACCACCGAAGAGATCGCGACCTGCCGGCAGTTCATGACGCGGCGGCTTGCGGAACAGAAGCCCCGGGCCTATCTCGCGCTCGGCCGCATCGCCCACGATTCTCTGCTGGTGGCGCTGGGAGAAAAACGGGCTGCGCATCCGTTCAAGCACGGGGCCGAGCATCAACTCGGGAGCGGCGCGCGGCTCTTCGACAGCTACCACTGCTCCCGCTACAATACGAACACGGGCGTGCTGACGACGGAGATGTTCGAGGACGTGGTGGGGCGGGCGGCGGCGTTCATCAGCCGCTGAGCTCTCAACCGTGCTTGAGCAGCCGCGATTTCTCGCGGTTCCAGTCGCGCGTCTTTTCGGTCTCGCGCTTGTCGAAGGCTTTCTTGCCCTTGGCGAGGCCGATCAGCAGCTTGGCGATGCCGCGATCGTTGAAATAGAGTTTTAGCGGCACGATGGTGTTGCCGGCGCGCTCGACGCCCTCGCTCAGCCGCGCCAGGTCCTTCTTGCTCACCAGCAGCTTTCGCGGGCGCCGCTCTTCGTGGTTGAAGCGGTTGGCCTGAAGGTATTCCGGGATGTGCGCGTTGATGAGCCAGAGCTCGCCGCGCTCGGGGCTCGCATAGCTCTCGGTGATCTGGGCCTTGCCGGTGCGCAGCGACTTGACCTCGGTGCCGGTCAAAACGATCCCGGCCTCGAGCGTGTCGAGGATCTCGTAGTCATAGCGGGCGCGGCGGTTGTCGGCGACCGCGCCGGTGGTGATGAGGGTCGGTTTTCCGGCGGCCTTGGGCATCTGTGTGACTTAGTGGAACAGAGCCGCGACGACAATGTCCCTCCCGCCTGCGTGAGAAGGACAGCCTCGAGGCCGGATCAGTTCAGCAGCCCCGCGTGGCTCAGCGCGACGTCGATGGCCTTTTCGTTGCTCTCGCTGATCGGGGCGAGCGGCAGGCGCATCTCGTTGCGGCAGAGGCCGAGGCGGCTGGCGGCGTATTTGACGCCGCCAGGGTTGTTTTCGAGGAACAGGTTCTTGTGCAGATGCACCAGCTTGTCCTGCAGCATCAGCGCGGCGGCGTAGTTGCCCTGCTGGCAGGCATTCTGGAACTGCGCGCAGAGTTTTGGCGCGATGTTGGAGGTGACGGAGATGCAGCCGCTGCCGCCATGCGCGTTGAAGCCGAGCGCCGTCATGTCCTCGCCCGAAAGGAGGACGAAATCGGTGCCGAGCTTGGCACGCTGCAGGGAGACCCGCTCCATGCTGGCCGTCGCATCCTTGACGCCGACGATGTTGCTGTGCGCATCGCGCAGGCGGACGATGGTCTCGACGCTCAGATCGACCACGGTGCGGCCGGGCACGGAGTAGAGCAGGATCGGCAGCGTCGTCGCCTGGGCGACGGCGGAGAAGTGGCGGAACAGCCCCTCCTGCGTCGGCGTATTGTAGTAGGGCACGACCGAGAGCACGCCGTCGGCCCCGACATCCTCGGCGAAGCGGGCGAGCGAAATCGCCTCGTCGGTCGAGTTGGAGCCGGCGCCGGCGATCACCGGCACGCGGCGATCGGCGACCTCGACGCAGATCTCGATGACGCGGCGGTGCTCCTCGTGAGTCACGGTCGGGCTCTCGCCGGTGGTGCCCACCGGGACCAGCCCGTGCGTGCCTTCTTTGATCTGCCAGTCGACGAAGCTCGCGAAGGCTTTCTCGTCCACGGCCCCGTTCGCAAACGGAGTGATGAGCGCCGTGATCGAGCCTCTGAACATTTGGGGGAGATTCCTCGCTTCGGCCCGGCGGCAGCGCCGGGCGACAGATTGTGGCCGCGGCTTTTCCGCCCTTTGGCCATAGTCGCGCACCATAGAGTCCCCTGCCCGGCGCGACAAGCACAAGCACCGGCGGGCAACCCAACGAGGCAGGCGGCGCGCGGCAGAGCGCGGCGCGTGGACCAGCGGCAAGGGATTGTTCACCCTGAGGGGCGACAATCGGCGACCGCAAGGGTGGGGGCACCTTGTTGGATTTGTACTGAGGACCAACAGGACGACACCATGCTGATAGCGCATGGGCTGCCCAAGGCAGTCCTGACCGGCGGCGCCGCCGCTGCGCTCATCATTGCGATCACCCTCTCGCTCCGCGCGGCTCCCGGGCCGCTGGCGGTGGCGGTGGTGCAGCCTCAGCCGATGCCCGCGCCCGCCATTGTCGCAACCGCAGCCGAGCCCACCGACCCGGTGGTGACCGGCTCGATCGGGCCGGCGCCCGTTGCCGATGCGGCCGCGGATGCCGGATCGTCGGCATTCCAGGCGGCGCTCGGCCTCGTGTCGTCCGGCAAATCCCCCGACGCCTATGCCGCCGCCGCGGCGCTGCCGAGCGCGATCGAGCGGCGCACTGTCGAATGGGCGGCGATCACCTATGGCAGCGGCGCGATCCCCTACACCAGCGTCCAGAGCTTCATGGCCGAAGCCCCGGACTTCGTGTCGGCCGGTGTGTTCCGCACGCGCATCGAGCAGTCGCTGATCAAGACCGGCGCAGGCGGCGACGTGCTGATCAAGACGCTTGGCGGCGCGATGCCCAACACGCTCGACGCGCAGATCGCCCTCGCCCAGGCCTATGTGGCCGCCGGGCAAACGTCGCGCGCGGCGGCGATCGCGCGCGCCATCTGGGTGGGCGACGTGCTCGATGCCCAGAGCGAAGCGCGCGTGCTCGCGGCGCTCGGCAGCCTGCTGACCGCCAAGGATCACTGGGCACGCGCCGAGCGGCTGATGATGGACGACCGCGCCACGGCGGTCGAACGGCTGATGAAATTCATGACGCCGGCGCAGAAGTCGCTGGCGGTCGCGCGCAACGCGGTGTCGCGCGGCGATGCCAACGCCAAGGCGCTGCTCGACAAGGTCGACGCCAGCGAGCGCAGCAACCCCATCTACGCCTTCTCGCGCGCCGAACGGGCGCACCAGTTCCAGCTGTGGGACGACGCCATCGCCTATCTCAACAAGGGTCAGGCGAACGACCCGGTGCCCGAGGACTGGTGGTACGAGCGGCGCGCGGTGATCCGCAGCCTGCTCGCGCTCGGCGATGCGCAGCGCGCCTATAGGGTCGCCGCCGACTACACGGCCGGGCCGGAAGGACGGCTGGTCGAGGCGCACTTCCAGGCCGGCTGGATCGCGCTCAGCTTCCTCAACGAGCCCAAGACCGCGGTCGAGCAGTTCGAGGCGATGGTCAAGCTCGCGACCCTCCCCGACTCCGTGACGCAGGCCAACTACTGGCTCGGCCGGGCGCGGACCGCGGCGGGCGACATGGCCGGTGCCAAGGCGGCCTACTCGGTCGCCGCCGGCTACGGCACGATCTACTACGGGCTCCTGTCGCGCGCCGCGCTCGGGCTCGCGCCGGTCGAGCTCCGGGCCCTGCCCGACGCCAGCGGCAGTGAAGCGACGTTCCAGAGCCGCGAGCTGGTGCAGGCCATCAACCTGCTCGAGGCCAACGGCCAGAGCGACATGGCGGGCGCCCTGCTCCGCATCCTTGCGCCGCAGCTCAAGTCGGGCGGCGAGCTGGTGCTGGCGGCGCGGCTGGCGCAGAAGATCGATGCGCACCATCTCGCCATCTCGATCGCCGACATCGCCGACAAGCGCGGCGTGCCGCTCGACGTGTTCAGCTTCCCCAAGGACGGGCTACCCACCACCAAGCTCGCCGACATCGACATGGCGGCCATCTACGCCATCACCCGCACCGAGAGCCGCTTCCAGACCGATGCGGTGTCGTCGTCGGGTGCGCGGGGGCTGATGCAGCTGATGCCGGCGACGGCGAAGGAGACCGCCAGGAAGATCGGCGTCGCCTATTCGCCCAAGAAGCTGACCTCCGATCCCGAATACAATGCGCTGCTCGGCTCGAGCTATCTCGCGACGCAGCTCCAGACCTACAGCGGCTCGCTGGTGCTGGCGGCCGCGGCCTACAATAGCGGCGCCGGCAACGTGAACAAATGGATCGCGGCCTTCGGCGATCCGCGCGCGGCCAATGTCGATCCGGTGCTCTGGGTCGAGCTGATCCCGTTCGAGGAAACACGGCGCTACGTGCAGCGCGTCGTGGGCAACTATCTCGTCTACCGGGCGCGGCTGGGCGCCGAAGCGATCGCGCCGGTCGCGGCGATGCATTCCATCGCCGGGTAAGCTCGGCTAAGACGGGGCATGGCCAAGCCGCGCCCGCTCCCCACCGATCACAAGATTCTCTCGGCCCTGCCGGTGCAGATGGTGACCGTGGGGCCGGCGCGCGAGGCGATGGCGGTGCATGTCGCCGGCCGGCTCAGGCGCGGACGCGCGCCGGTGATCTGCGTTGCCGGATACAACCGCAACATGGCCGACTATGCCGATTTCACGCGGCTGGCGCGGTCGCTGCTGCCGCACGACACGCCGATCGTGCTCGTGGACTTCAAGGGGCGCGGCCGTTCGGGCGATCGGCGCCGGCTCGAAGACTATTCCTCGCTCAACGACGCGAACGATCTGATCGAGGTGGCCCGGGCGCTGGCGATCGAGCATGCGGTGTTCGTCGGCGAAGGCTATGGCGGCCAGGTGCTGATGGCGCTGGCGGCAGCACGGCCATCGCTGATGAGCGGTGCGGTGCTGATCGATTCCGGGCCGGTGTCGGATTCGCGCGGACTGGTGCGGCTGCGCGTGACGCTGGCCGATCTGCTCGGCGTGCGGGGCGAAGCGAGCCTCAATTCGATGCTGCGGCGCATGGTGTCGGTGGATTATCCCGAGGCGCCGGAGGCGGTGCTCGAGAACCTCGCCTTCCGCACGCATTTCGTCGACCGGCGTGGCCGCCTGCAGCCGCTGTTCGACCCCAAGCTCATCCAGCTGCTCGAGCCGTTCGACCTCAACGACGTGCTGGTGGCGCAGTGGCCGCTGTTCGACGCGCTGACGGCGGTGCCGCTGATGATGATGCGCACGCAGCTGACGCAGCTGCTGCGGCGCGAGACGTTCGAGGAGATGATGAAGCGGCGGCGCGATTCCGAGGGCTACATCATCGAGCACCAGGGCTCGCCGGCCCTGCTCGACAACGCCGACGACGTGCAGCCGATCGTCGACTTCATCGCCAGCGTGACGGCGCGGAAAGACGCCGCCTAGAGCCGGGCAAAACGCGGCGGCGGACGGCGCTTGGCCAGCTCGCGCGCCTGGGCCTGCCAGTCTTCGCGGCCGATGCGGCCACGCGCGAAGACATGGTTTTCGAGCCAGAGCACCTCGCGGCCGTTCCAGCCCGCGACCTGGTCGAAATGGTAGATGCCCAGATTGTTGAGCGTTGATTCATCAAGCGCGCTCAACCCCTTGATGTCCTTGAGATTGTCGCGGCGTCCGTCGCGCGGGCGCGGCAGGCCCTGCGGCTTGCCGAGATCGTGGTCTTCGGCGGCGCCGGGCGAGCCCGCCTGCGCCAAGACCTGCTGCACCGCGCTCTGCGCCGCGGCGACGGCGGAGCTCACGTCGATCATCTCGGGCCGATCCGACATCGCCCGCGTCTTGCGCCGGCTCCAGCCACCTTCGATGGCACGCATCGCGGCGTCCTCGTCGGCCTCG
>CAYRZM010000322.1:0-33560 GCA_964428685.1 uncultured Devosia sp.
CATGGAAGTGGTCGAGCACGTCGACAACGTGCCGCTCTACATGAAGAGCTGCGCCGACCTCGTGGCCCCCGGCGGACTGCTGTTCTCGGCAACGCTCAACCGCACCCTCCGCGCCCGCGCCCTTGCCGTCTTTGCCGCCGAGAACATCCTCCGCTGGCTGCCGCGCGGCACGCACGACTGGAACAAGTTTCTGACGCCTGACGAGCTCCGCGCGCTGATCACCCGCAACGGCCTCAGGATCATCGACGAGACCGGCGTGGTGTTCCATCCGCTCGCCGACGAATGGCGGAAGAGCCCGGATATGGGCATCAACTACATGCTGCTGGCGGAACGGCCGCGACAGTGAGCCCGGACCTCGTGGTTCGACAGGCTCACCATGAGGTCCTCGAGTAACGCCGCGTACGATCGCTAGTTGTGCTCTTCGGGAATGCTCGGCAGCGGCATGAAGTCGATCCCGTCGTCGGCGAGCGCGGCCACTTCCTCGCGCGTCGCCTCGCCATAGATGCCGCGGGCGTCGGCCTCCTTGAAGTGGATCTTGCGGGCCTCTTCGGCGAACTTGTCGCCGACATAGTCGGCTTCGCTCGTCACCTTGTTGCGGAGCGCCAGCATCGCCGCGCGCAATTGCGCCTGCTGCGGATGGCCCATCGAGACGGCCACCTTCTCCGAGCCCGAACGGGCCACGGCGGGCGCCATCATGGCCTTGTCGACCGCGGTGCTGAGGCAGATCGGGCAGGTCACGAGCCCGCGAAGCTTCTGCGCGTCGTAGGCGGCCGCGTTCGAGAACCAGCCGTCGAACTTGTGCGATTTGTCGCAGACGAGGGAGTAGTGGATCACGCGGGACTTGCCTTTCGAGACGCCCAGATTGCGCCGACAGGGTTAACGGATAGCGAAAACGGGCGGTCGTTCGCAAGCGCCGGCACGCGACCGCGCGCTTCCGCCACGGCGGCGGGCGCGATGTTGGCGACCAGCACGCCCTCCCCGTCGCCGCCGAGCTGGCCCAGAATCCTGCCCCAGGGATCGACGATCATCGAATGCCCCCAGGTGTCGCGGCCGTTTTCGTGATGTCCGGCTTGCGCGGCGGCGATGACGAAGCAGCCGGTCTCGATCGCGCGGGCGCGGAGCAGCACCTCCCAATGCGCTTCGCCCGTCGGCACGGTGAACGCCGCCGGCACCGTGAGCACCTCGGCGCCCGCCCCGGCCAGCGCCCGGTAGAGCGCGGCAAAGCGCACGTCGTAGCAGATGCTGAGCCCGAGCCGCAGCCCGGCGGCGTCCGTGACGACAGCGCTGTCGCCGCCGGCATAGGTCGCGCTCTCGCGGTATTCGCGCACGCCGGGGAGCGTCGCATCGAACAGGTGGATCTTGTCGTAGGTGGCCGCGATTTCGCCCGCGGGCGAGAACAGCACCGAGCGGTTGGCGAACCGCCCGTCGGGCAGCGCCACGGCGAGCGAGCCCAGATGGAGCCAGAGGCCCGTATCGCGCGCGATGAACGCGCAGCGGGCGATGTGCGGACTGTTCGCGAACGGCCCCGCCACGGCACGCAGGCCCTCGCGGTTTTCGGCGAAGGCGACGGTGACTTCGGGGCTGAGCGCGTATTGCGCGCCCTGCGCCACCGCCTGTCGCGCCAGCCGCTCGAGCGCCGCGAGATTGCGCTCCGGCGTCACGCCGGAGGTCATCTGCAGGGCGGCAACCCGCACCATGCTCAGGCGAGGAGCGGGTCGAGCTGGCCGCGCCGCTCGAGCGCCGCAAGATCGTCGTAGCCGCCCACATGGGTCGCGCCGATGAAGATCTGCGGCACCGTGCGGCGGCCATGCGCGCGCTGGACCATGTCGATCCGCGCGTCCGTCGCCGTGACGTCGATTTCCTCGTAGGGCACGCCCTTAGCATCGAGCAGCGACTTCGCCGCCGAGCAATAGGGGCACCAGTCGGTGGTGTAGATCTGGACTTTGGACATCGGAAAGCTGGGGTTGGGGTTTGCCTTTATATGGGGCGCGGGCCCACGGGGACAACCGGCACTAGCGCCGCCGGGCCTTGATCTCGGCAATGCGCGCGACGTCGCCGGCCTGGAGGAACACCCCGCGCTCGAGGATTTCGAGCTGGTATTCGCGGAAGGTGAGGCCGAGGCTTTCGGCCTTTTTGGCGCGCCGGATGGCGGTGTCGTAGGGCAGCGCCTTGAACGCCGCCTCCGACGCCGCGCGCCAGGCGAAATAGGTGCCGAAGCCGCCGACGCCCCATTCGGGCACATGGTCGAGCGGCGGCCCGCCATTGTGCCCGATGCCCGGCGCCGGCCCGAAATCGAGCCTGGGCAGCGGCCGGCGGCGGTTGATCCGGAGCTCGCCCATCAGGCGGCCGCCTCGGTGGCGCCGGAAACGACGCGGGCGAAACTCACGACATCGACCCGGCCGGCACCGCCCGCCTTGAGCGCCCGCGTCACCGCCTTGGCCGTGGCGCCGGTGGTCATCACGTCGTCGACCAGGACGACCCGCCGCCCCCTGAGCCGCGCGAGGAAATCCGGATGCGTCGCGAACGCGCCGGCGACGTTGCGCTGCCGCGCGTCGCCCGAAAGCCCGACCTGCTGGCGCGTGTTGCGCCGGCGCACGACGAGCGCGGGATCGGCCGGAACACCCGTCAGCCGGCTCAGCGCCCGCACCAGCTCGCCCGACTGGTTGTAGCGCCGCGACACCTGCCGGCTGGCATGGAGCGGCACGGGCACCAGCACGGCATCGGCGCCCCAGAGCTCGTGACCGGCCTGCGCCATCAGCCGCGCACAGAACCGCGCCAGCTCCGGCCGGTCGCCGTATTTGAGCCGGCTGACCAGCGCCCGCGCGGTGGCATTGTAGACGACGGCCGAACGCGCGCAGTCGAACGGCGGCGGGTCGGCGATGGCCTCGGCCGAGCGCGCCTCGGGCCCGAGCGACACCTCGAAGGGCAGCCCGAGCACCGGGCAAAGCGGCGCCGTGATCGGCCGCAGCGCCCGGAAGCAGTCCGGACAGAGCGCATCGGCCGTCGCCACCGGCCGGTCGCAGCTCAAGCAGAGCGGGGGATAGAGCGTGTCGAGCACGAGGCTGCCCAGCCGCCGCAGCGGCTCGAGCGCGCCGGTTTTGACAAGCGCCGACCCCGTCTCCATAACGCGGCACTCTGCCATCGCCGCCCGGTCCCCTCAATGCCCGAGATCAAAGCGCCGCCGCACGTGTTCGACCGCGCCGCGATCGCCCGGCACCTCGAACGCCGCCCGTCCGGCCCCGACGATTTCGTCACCCGGCTGGTGCTGGACGATCTGATGGAGCGGCTGGGCACCGTGACCCGCGACTTCACGCAGGCGGTCATCCTCTCGCCCGATGCGCGCCCGCTGCCGGCCACCGGCCAGAGCGCCAACGGCCCGTTCGGCTTCGAGCGGGTGTCGACCATCGTGGACCTGCCCGGCGTGACGCGCGTCGATCCCGAAGCGCTGCTGCTGCCGCGGCGCGACTACGACCTCATCGTCTCGCTGTTCGATCTCGATGTCGTCGACGACGTGCCGGGCTTTCTCGCCCGGGCGCGCGCGCACCTCCGCGGTGACGGCCTCTTCCTCGCCGCCGCCATCGGTGGCGACAGCCTCACCGAGCTGCGCGAATCGTTCCTTGCGGCGGACACCGAGACCGGGAGCGGCGCCTATCTGCGGGTTGCGCCGTTCATTCCGCTGAGCGACGCGGCGGGCCTGTTGCAGCGCGCCGGCTTCGCGCTGCCGGTGAGCGATGTCGAAACCCACATCGTGCGCTACGCCGAGCCGCTCGCCTTGATGCGCGAGCTCAAAACCCTCGGCGCGTCCAATCCGCTGGCCGATCGTCCGGGCCGGATGGCAACGCCGCGGCTCCTCGCCGCCGCGTCGGAGGCTTACCGCCGCCTGGCCTGCGATCCAGACGGACGCGTCCGGGCAACGCTCGAGATCGTGTGGATGAGCGGCTGGGCGCCGCACGACAGCCAGCAGAAGCCGCTGAAGCCCGGCAGCGCCGAGATCAGCCTGACGAAAGTGCTGGGGCGGAACTAGGCGCGGGCTAGATGCCGGCGTTGTTCATGGCGTTGCCGGCCTTGTCGTTGACCGAGGTGAAGAGGCCGTTGACGCTGCCGCCGAACGCGATGAAGGCGGCGATGCAGGCAACCGCGACCATCGCCGCGATGAGGCCGTACTCGATCGCCGTCGCGCCGCTGTCGTCGCGCATGAACTGCGCCAGTGCTCGCGTCATCCCCGCGTCCTCCAGGTTCACAGCAGATCGCAAAGCGGGGCGATCAGCGGTGCATCTGCCGGCGGCATCGGATAGTCGCGCAAGGCCGGGGGGCGCACCCATTTGAGGGCCGAATGCTCCCGCGCCTGCGGCACGCCTTGCCACTTCCGGCACACGAAAACTGGCATCAGAAGATGAAAGCTTTCGTAAGAGTGGGACGCAAAAGTTAACGGCGCGAGACACGCCGCCTGGGTCGAAATCCCGAGCTCCTCGTCGAGCTCGCGGATCAGCGCCGCCTCCGGGCTTTCCCCCGGCTCGAGCTTGCCGCCGGGAAATTCCCACAGCCCGGCGAGCTGCTTGCCTGGTGGCCGCTGCGCGATCAGCACGCGCCGGTCGCCATCGACCAGCGCACAGGCCACCACCAGCAGCACGCCACTCATGCCTGCGGCACGCGGTAGCGGTATTCGTACTGCGCGCGATAGCCGAGGCTGCGATAGAGCCCGAGGCCCGCGCTGTTCTCGGCCGCGACGTTGAGCGCCGCGACCGTGGCGCCGGCCTGCCGGGCCCAGGCGAGCCCGGTCCGCATCATCGCCGCGGCGTAGCCCTTCCGCCGCTCGTTCGGATCGGTGACGACGTTGCCGGTGACGACGATCCCGCCGGCCACCGCCATCAGCGAGGCCGCCACCGGCCGACGGTCGGGCGAATAGTGCACGACACCGCGCGCCGCCACCGTCAGCGCCCCGAGCAGGTCGCGCAGCTTGCCCACCGTCCTGACGCTGTAGCCCTGGAGCCGCTGTTGCACGTCGAGGAAGCGCAGGTCCAACGGCTCGAACAGGACTCCGCTCGGATCGGCCTCGATGTCGCCGAGCGGCATCGCCATCAGCCGGCTGTGGTCGATGCTGATCCACCCCGCCGCATCGAGCGCGCGGAGAATGCCGGGGCCGGCCAGCGGCGTTACCCGAAACACCGGCTGCAGCCCGCGCGACTCGAACCACGTCCGGCTCGCCGCCAGCCGCGCCGGTGCGTCGCCGTCGTCGGCAGGATCGAGGCTCTGCACCGAGTTCGCCCGCTTGGTGTAGCCGCCGGCGGCACGGCGCACCCACTGTCCGTCCCACTCCACTTCGAGGCCGGGCCAGGCGAGGAGGCCCGCGCGCTCGATGGCGGAGGCGCCGGGCAGCGCCTCAGCTGCGGTAGCTGCCGTTGATGTCGATGTAGCCATGGGTCAGATCACAGGTGTAGACCGTCGCGTGGCCCGTGCCGAGGCCGAGCCCGACGGTGAGCGAAAGCTCCTGGTTCTTCATGTAGGCCGACGCCGCCGCCTCATCGTATCCCGTCGCGCGCTCGCCGCGCTCGGCCACGGTGATGTCGCCAAAGGCGATCCTCAGCCGGTCGCGGTCGGCCGGCTCGCCGGCCTTGCCGACGGCCATCACCACGCGCCCCCAGTTGGCGTCCTCGCCGGCGATCGCGGTCTTGACCAGCGGCGAATTGGCGATCGACTGCGCGATGCGGAAGGCGCTCTGGTCGTCCACCGCGCCCTCGACATCGACCGTCACCAGCTTCTGCGCGCCCTCGCCATCGCGCACCACCAGCATCGCGAGCTCGTGCAGCACATCGCCGAGCGCCGCCGCGAACATTTCCGCCCGCGGGTCACTGCTCGAATTGATGGCATCGATCGGCGCCTTGCCGGTTGCGAAGACGAGGCAGGTGTCGGAGGTCGAGGTGTCGCTGTCGACCGTGATCGCGTTAAAGCTCTGCGCGATCAGCGGCGGCAGCAGCGTCTGTAGAACGCTGCTCGCGATCGGCGCATCGGTGAACACGAAGCTCAGCATCGTCGCCATGGCCGGCGCGATCATGCCCGAGCCCTTGGCGATGCCGCAGATCTGGACCGGCACCCCGTCGAACTCGACCGTGGCGGTCGCCACCTTGGGATAGGTGTCGGTGGTCATGATGGCCTTCGCCGCATCCAGCCACGGCCCGGGCTTCACCCGCCCCGCCATCTCGGCGGTGACGACGGCAAATTTATCGGGATCGAGCGGCTCGCCGATCACCCCGGTCGAAGCGAGGAACACTTCGCTGGGCGCAACGCCGAGCGCCTTGGCGGCATAGCCCGCCGAGACCTCGACGGTGTGCTTCCCCTTCATGCCGGTGAAGGCATTGGCGTTGCCCGAATTGACCAGCAGCCCGCGCGCCACCCCGCCCGTGAGCTGCGCACGGCACCAGTCGACTGGCGCCGATGGGCACTTCGACGACGTGAACACGCCGGCAACGGTCGTGCCCGGATCGAACGCGGCGAGCAGCACGTCGGTGCGGCCCTTGTACTTGATCCCCGCTTCGGCCGTCGCAAAGCGCACGCCCGCGATCGGCGGCAGCTCGGGGTAGGATTTCGGGGCGAGCGGGGAAACGGGATGGGCCATGGACTGCCTCGCGCAATGCGCGGGTGACATGCCCCATCGGCGGACGCGGCGCAAGCGGCGCCACCAATGCAGAGGGCCGGGAGCGATCCCGGCCCTCGAGGGTGATCGGATCGTCCGGCTTTACTGCGCGGGCGCGGCGGGCGGCGGAGCCATCTGCGCGTCGACCTGCGCCTTGAGCGCGGGATCGGCGATGGTGATGGTCGCCCCGGCCTGGAGCTTGGCCAGGAGATCGCGGAACTTCTGGCCGTAGAGCTGCTGGCGGATCTGGTCGCTCAGCTCGTCGAGGGTCGGCTTCGCAGCCGGACGGCGGTCGAGCACCTGGATGATGTGCCAGCCGAACTGCGTCTGGATGGGCTGGCTGATCTCGCCGACCTTGAGCGCGAAGGCAGCGTCCGCGAACGGCTTCACCATCTTGTCGGCGGTGAAGTAGCCGAGGTCGCCGCCCGACTGCGCCGCGCCCGGCTCGGTCGACTTCTGCTTGGCCAGCGTCTCGAAGTCGGCGCCGGCATCGAGCTGCGCCTTGATCGCCTTGGCGTCGTCTTCGCTGCTGAGCAGGATGTGGCGCGCATGCACCTCGTCCTGCGCCGGCATCGCCGCGACCTGCTTGTCGTAGGCGGCCTTGACGTCCGCATCGGTGACGGCCTTGACGATGTCATTGCCGACATAGGCCTGGTACAGCGCCTGATCGACAACGAACTGCTGGTAGAGCTTGTACTCGTCGCCCTGGTCCAGACCCTCGGTCTTGGCCGCGGCGGCCATCAGCTTGGTGGTGATGAGCTGGGCGAGGAGCACCGCGCGCAGCGACTCCTGCGGGATCTGCTGCAGCTGCTGCTGGCCGAGCTTGTCGGCCTCGAAGCCCAGATCGGCCTCGGTGATGTTCTGCCCGCCGACGGTGGCAACCACCGCCTTGGGGTCGATCGGCGCCGGCGCGGGCGCGGCCGAGGCATCGGCGGCGGGAGCCGACGAGCTCGAATCCTGCGCATTGGCGGCGATCGGCAGGGCGCCCATGGTCAGCGCCAGCAGCGCGAGGACCAGCATTCGGAAGAGGCCGGGAAGGGTCCCCGGCGCGTTGTTTTTGGTCATGATGATTGTTCGCTCCGTGCGGGGGCGCCGGGCCCTCTCGGCGCGCGGGCGCGTGGTTTCGCCCATTTGCGCTCCGTTGACAAGCAGGACCCCCGCTCTTACATACCCGCGACGCGTCCAAACGCCCGAAAAACGGCGCTTTTCGGTCCTTCGTGGGCGTCAGGAAAAGATCGCCGCGGCGCCCCAAATGCGGCGCCATCAAGACAAGGAACAGCCCATGGTCTTCGCCGCCATAGCCAAGGCGATCTTCGGCTCAGCCAACGACCGTCAGGTCCGGAAATACCAGCCCAAGGTCGACGCCATCAATGCTCTCGAGCCCGAGATGGCCAAGCTCAGCGATGCGGACCTGCGTGCCAAGACCGAAGAGTTCAGGGCCGAGCTCAAGGCCGGCCGGAAGCTCGAAGATTTGATCGTCCCCGCCTTCGCGGTGGTGCGCGAGGCCGGCAAGCGGGCGCTGGGCATGCGCCACTTCGACGTCCAGCTCATCGGCGGCATGGTGCTCAACGAGCGCGCCATCGCCGAGATGCGCACCGGCGAAGGCAAGACGCTGGTGGCGACCCTTCCGATCTACCTCAACGCGCTCACCGGCAACGGCGTGCATCTGGTCACCGTCAACGATTACCTCGCCAAGCGCGACGCCGCCTGGATGGGCCAGATCTACAAGTTCCTCGGCCTCAGCGTCGGCGTCATCGTCCACGGCCTCAGCGACGAAGAGCGCAAGGCCGCCTACGCCTGCGACGTCACCTACGGCACCAACAACGAATACGGTTTCGACTATCTGCGCGACAACATGAAGTACGCGCGCGACCAAATGGTGCAGCGCGGCCACGCCTACGCCATCGTCGACGAAGTGGACTCGATCCTGATCGACGAGGCCCGCACCCCGCTCATCATTTCGGGCCCGACCGAAGACCGCTCCGACCTCTATCTCAAGGTCGACGAGATCATGAAGCAGATCGGCGAGGGCGATTTCGACCACGATGAAAAGCAGCGTTCGGTGACCTTCACCGAAAGCGGCACCGAAAAGCTCGAAGGCCTGCTCCGCGATGCCGGCCTGCTGCAGGGTGAGAGCCTCTACGACCTCGAGAACGTCAACGTCGTGCACCACGCCAACTCGGCGCTGCGGGCGCACAAGATGTTCAACAAGGACAAGGACTACATCGTCCGCAACGACGAAGTGGTGATCATCGACGAGTTCACCGGCCGCATGATGCCGGGCCGCCGCTACTCCGAAGGCCTGCACCAGGCGCTCGAGGCCAAGGAGCGGGTCAAGATCCAGCCCGAGAACCAGACCCTCGCCTCGATCACCTTCCAGAACTATTTCCGGCTCTACAAGAAGCTCGCCGGCATGACCGGTACGGCCGCGACCGAGGCCGAAGAGTTCGCCAACATCTACAATCTCAACGTCGTCACCATCCCGACCAATATGGCGGTGGTGCGCAAGGACGACGACGACGCGATCTACCGCACGGCCGACGAAAAGTTCGGCGCCATCACCGATGTCATCCTCGACGCCAAGCAGCGCGGCCAGCCGGTGCTGGTGGGCACGACCTCGATCGAAAAGTCCGAGATGCTGGCGGACCTTCTCCGCAAGAAGGGCCTCAACGACCTGCAGGTGCTGAACGCCCGCTACCACGAGCAGGAAGCCCACATCGTCGCCGATGCCGGCATGCCTGGCGCGGTGACCATCGCCACCAACATGGCCGGCCGCGGTACCGACATCCAGCTCGGCGGCAACCTCGACATGCGCGTCGAAAAGGAAGCCGAGGGCCTCGAAGGCGTCGAGCGCGACATCAGGATTTCGCGCATCAAGGACCAGATCGCCAAGGACAAGCAGACCGCGCTTCAGGCCGGCGGGCTGCTCGTCATCGGCACCGAGCGGCACGAGAGCCGCCGCATCGACAACCAGCTGCGCGGCCGTTCGGGCCGCCAGGGCGACCCGGGCCATTCGAAGTTCTTCCTGAGCCTTCAGGACGACCTGATGCGCATCTTCCCGGTCGAGCGGATGGACGCCATGCTCAAGGGCCTCGGGCTCGAGCAGGGCGAAGCGATCGCCCATCCCTGGGTGACCAAGGCCATCGAGAATTCGCAGAAGCGCGTCGAAGCCCGCAACTTCGACATCCGCAAGAACATCCTCAAATACGACGACGTGATGAATGACCAGCGCAAGGTCATCTTCGAGCAGCGCCTCGAGCTGATGGACACCGATGATGTCGGTGAGACCATCGCCGACATGCGCCACGACGTCGTCGACTCGATCGTCGCCCGCGCCATCCCCGAGCGCTCCTATCCCGAGCAGTGGAAGATGGAGGAGCTCGACGCCGAGCTCAAACAGTTCCTCAACCTCGAGATCGACACCAAGC
Organism: uncultured Devosia sp.; assembly: GCA_964428685.1. Taxonomy (GTDB): domain Bacteria; phylum Pseudomonadota; class Alphaproteobacteria; order Rhizobiales; family Devosiaceae; genus Devosia_A. Next base: position 10,060 of record CAYRZM010000322.1, read on the forward strand.
ACTGGCCCGAGGAAGAGGGCATCGACGCCGAGATCGTGCGCGAGCGTCTGCTCGAAGCCGCCAACGAAGCCGCCGCCGCCAAGGACGCGCGCTTCATCAAGGCCATGGCCGACGGCGGCCGGCCCAACCCCAACATCATGCGCGAGATCGAAAAGCAGTTCCTGCTGCAGTCGATCGATCACCTCTGGCGCGAGCACCTCGTGACCCTCGACCATCTGAGCAAGGTCGTGGGCTGGCGCGGCCTCGCCCAGCGCGACCCGCTGAACGAGTACAAGCAGGAAGCCTATGAGCTCTTCCAGAAGCTGCTCAACGACCTGCGCGAGACGGTGGTGAGCCAGCTGAGCCACATCGAGATCCAGGCGACGCCGCAGCCGGCGCCGCAGGCCACCCCGCTGCCGCCCGACTTGAGCCGGCTGAGCGAAATCCACATCGACCCCGACAGCGGCGAGAACGACGTGACGACCCAGAGCCCGGGCACCATCGGCGGGCGCTTCGCCGCCGCCGGCGCGCTGGCCGGACTTGGCGGCGATGTCGCCGAAGCCGATCCGCGGCTGCGGCCGATCGACCCCAAGCTGCTCGTCGGCGTGTCGCGCAATGCGCCCTGCCCCTGCGGCTCGGGCCGCAAGTTCAAGCACTGCCACGGCAGCTTCTGACCGCTGGAACCATGTTCCGGAAGGCCGCCTCCGGGCGGCCTTTCGTTTGCCTACTGGCAGGTGACGCGCATCTCGGCGTAGCCGGATGTGTCGGCCGAAAACACCATCACCGAGCAGCCGGCCGTGGGCAGCGTGCCGAAGCTTCCGGCGCCCACCGGCCCCGCGCCGTCGATGATCGCCGTGCCGTCATTCACCGCGACGACCTTGACCACAACCTTCGTTTTGCAGATCGGGAAGCTGTCGCCCGCCTGCCCCATGAAGCGGGTCCCGAGCGGGATGCAGTCGGTGGTGGGACCGGCTGCCGGGGTTAGCGCCGCCGGGGCGCTGAGCGCCGCGCTGCTTGCCGCCTCGGACGACGGCGCCGCCGCGCTCGACGGCACCGGAGACAAGGCGCTGGCATCGGCCACGCCCGTCATCCCGGGCTCGAGGGCCGCGGCCAGCCGCTGCTGTGCATCGGTCAGCGCCGAGGCTTGCGACGCGTTCAACGCTTCGAGCTCGGCTACGCGGGCCTCGAGCGCGCTGATCTGCGCGGCGGAATCGTCGGACGCCGCTGCCGCTGCGGACACCATCGCGCCCGCCGGGATCGTTTCGGGGACCGGTGCTGTCGAAGATGCCGGCGAACTACTGGACGACACGACGGCGCCGGCGCCGACCGAAGTGCGCAGGCTCGCGATCTGCGCTTCGAGCTCGCCCCGCTGCGCATCGCCGTTGACGTGGACGAGGATCGACCCGCCAAGCGCGATCAGCGCCACCAGCGCCGCGAGCAGCGAGATCACGCGATCCATCGCGCCCGTCCCCGAACGAAGTTGAACGACATTTCCATCGCCTCAGGATAACCGCCCGAGTGGAGCGCGACGAGGGCCGCGGCGTGGCAAATCGCGTCGCGCGGCGGGCGGGGACGTGAAATCCGCTCAGCCCCAGCTCGGTGCCGGGAACGGCGTCGGGGCGACGACGGTGGTTCCGGTCGTCGGCGCCGGGGTCGAGCCCTGCGCATTGCCGCCGCCGAAGAGCCCGGAGAAGAAGCCGCCGATCGCCTGCCCGCGGGCCTTTTCCGCCGCCAGCGCATCGGCATCGGCCTGCTTGGCCGCCGCGATCTTGGCCTCGTTGGCCTCGATCGTCGCCACTTCGACCTTGTACTGCGCGTCGTCGGCCGCCTCGCGGGCCGAGAGCGCCGCCGCCAGGGCGTCGGCGCCGCGCGCCGGGCAGGCCGCCGCCGGATCGAGCGGCGAGCCGTCGGGATTGCCGAGGTCGAAGACGTAGGTCTTGTTGCACACGTCCCATTTCGGCGGCGTGTGGCTGAGCTCGAAGCGATCGTACCCTTCCTTGATGTCCATCCAGAAGGGCATGTTGGGGTTGTCGTGCACCGCCGCGAGATTCTTGGGGGTCATCCGGAACGGGAAGATCTGCATCTGGATCGTCGTATTGCCGCCGGCGAACGTCTCGCGCGCCAGCATGAAAATCTCGTTCACCGATTCATCGGTCATCGAGTAGCAGCCCGCCGACGAGCAATCGCCGTGGACCATCAGGTTGGCGCCGGTGCGGCCCCACGATTTGTCGAACTTGTTGGGAAAGCCCGTGTTGAAGGCGAGATAGTAGTTGGAGTTGGGGTTCATGAGCCCCGGCGTGATCGTGTAGAAGCCCTCCGGCGCCTGCCGGTCGCCTTCGGTGATTTTGGGCCCGAGCGTGCCCGACCAGGCGCAGATCGCGTAGGTCTTAAGCAGTTTGAACTGGCCCGAGCTGGTCTGCTTCCAGACCTCGAACTCGTTGGACTGCTTGAACACCCGGATCATCATCGGCGCCGCCGGGGTCGAGCCGATGGCGTTGAGCGCGCTGATCAGCGACTGCTTCATCGGCTGCACGGCGCGCGCCGTGCTGTTGCGCGGCAGGAGGTCGCTGCAGCCGGCGAGCACCAGCGCCACCGCCGCGATGGCCACGACGCCCAAGATGTTCCGCAGCGCCGCGCCCATGCCCGATCCCGCCCGAAAAGTCCGTCCCAGCCTTAGCGCGAACACCGTTACCGCGCCGTCACCTCCGCGCAACACCACAAGCCCGTGATCAGTTGAGAGCCGACCCGATGGCCATGAACTTCTCGCGCCGCTGCTCGCGGATTTCGAGCTTGCCCTTGTTGCCGGGGAAACTCGTGAGGAACTCGGCGATGGCGTCGCCCGTCGAGGCCATCACCGTGTCCGGATGCCGGTGCGCGCCGCCCGGCGGCTCGGCGATGATCCCGTCGATCACGCCGAAGCCCAGAAGGTCCTGCGCGGTGATCTTCATGTTGTTGGCCGCATCCTGCGCCTTGGCGGCGTCTTTCCACAGGATCGACGCCGAGGCCTCCGGCGAGGCGACCGCGTAGATCGCGTTTTCGAGCATCAGCACGCGATTGGCGGTGGCAATGGCAATGGCGCCGCCCGAGCCGCCCTCGCCGATGATGATCGCGATGTTGGGCACGCCGATTTCGAGGCACTTTTCGGTGCAGCGGGCGATGGCCTCGGCCTGCCCGCGCTCTTCGGCCTCGATGCCGGGAAAGGCGCCTGCCGTGTCTACGAAACTCACCACCGGAATGTTGAAGCGGTCGGCCATGTCCATGATGCGCACCGCCTTGCGGTAGCCCTCGGGGTTGGCCATGCCGAAATTGTGGGCGAGGCGCGAGGCGGTGTCTGACCCCTTCTCCTGCCCGAGGATGGCGATGGGCTCGCCGCGGAAGCGGCCGAAGCCCGCCTGCACCGCCGGGTCCTCGCCGTACTTGCGGTCGCCGGCGAGCGGCGTCCAGTCGGAAATCAGCGCATCGATGTAGTTGGAAAAATGCGGCCGCTGCGGATGGCGCGCCACCTGCGTCCGCTGCCAGGGCGTGAGCTTCTTGTAGATGTCGGCGAGCGCCTGATCGGCACGCACCGTGAGCGCCGAGACCTCGTCGTCGATCGACACGGCCTTTTCGGCGCCCGACAGCGATTTGAGCTCGGCGATCTTGCCTTCGAGATCGGCGACCGGCTTTTCGAAATCGAGATAGGACTGCATCCGCCAAGAACTCCGGCCGCTGAGGCGGCTCGTCTCGCCGCCCATTCTGGCCGGAACGTGGCGAGCGCGCCGCCGCGAGTCAAGTTGGGCGGGCTTTTCGCCCGCCCGCTTGAGCTTGCTTACTTCGCCGAGCCGGTGACGGTCATGACGCCGGCAAGGATCGTCGGGTTGTCGCCGGCCTGCGCGAACACCGCGGTCGGCACGCCCGCCGGGTCTTTCGAGGTCCCAGTGACGGTGATCGACTTGGCGGTGCCGGTGATGAAGTTGCCGAGCGCCTGCGCCAGGGCATTGGCTTCCGGCGTCGCCCCGAACACCTGCAGCACCACCGCCTCGGCGGTTCCTGCGATCTGGGTGCGGAAGGTTGCGGGGTCGGCATTGTTCTGCGCCGCGATCAGCGGCACGACCTTGTCGCCGATCCCGGCATCGGTGGCATCGGCCTCGAACGACTTGACCGTCAGGCCCATCCCGGCCGCTTCCTCAGTGGCGCTGTCGAGGCTGAAGAGGTCCGCCGACGCATTGCCCAGCACCATCGCCACCGCGGCGCTGCCGAGGTCCGCGCCGGAGAGCGACAGCTTGTCGATGTTGATCTGCTGGCTCGCCTTGTCCCACGACGCCGACGCCTCGAAGCCGAGGTTGAGCCGGTTGATGCCGAGCGCGAGCAGCATCTTTTCCGTATCGTCGGTGGTGGTGGGCGGAATCGGCACGTCGACGCCATCCGCCTTGGTCGAGACCTTCGTCGGGAGGCCATTGAGGTAGTCGCTCATTGTCAGGTCGAAATCCTTGACGCTGGCGGTGATGCGCGAACCCTCGGCGCTCGGATCGGGCACGTCGAGCGACAGGCCGGTGAGCGCGAGCCCGCCCCACGACGGAATGAGCCGCCTGCCGTTGGCCTTGAACCACGCGTCGTCGAGCGTATCGGCACTCAGCAGCGCGTCGATCGGCGGGTTGAGGTCGAAGCTCTTGATCACCGCGCTGTCGAGCGAGAACTTGCCGTTGTCGCCCGCATCGACCTTGATGTCTTTGAAGCTGATGTCGGGATAGACGGCGTTCTGCCAGGCGGCGACGTCGATGGCGCCGAAGCTGATCGATGTCGGCTTGGCGGCGTCGCCGCCGCTGCAGCTCAGCCCGTCGAAATGCGACGGCGCGATTGCGAAGTCGCGGAGCAGATTGCCGATGTAGCTGATGAGGGTCTTGACCGCAGCCGCCGGCGGCTCCGAACTGCCTTTGGTGGCCTTCACCTGCTCGAACGCCGCGCTCAGGTCGGTGAACGAAACCGGCGAGGGTTTGGCCGAGGTCGTCTGGCCGGTGACCTTGCCGATCGTGCACTTGAAGCCGTCGCCTTCATACGTGCCGCCATCGAACTGGAAGTGGCTCATCACCGGCTTGAGCGCGGCCGTGGGGTCGCCCTGGATCAGCCCGAGGAACGCGAACGTCCCGCCGATGTCGAGATCGGAATAGGTCGAGCTGTTGTAGTTGAAGAGCGAAGGACTGCCGCTGCCCTGCTGCGTCATCGACGACGAGCCGATGGTGAAGGTGCCGACCACGCCGTCCTTGATGTTGGAAAGGACGACGTTCTTGTAGACCGCGGTGGTCGTCATGCTCGTCGAGCCGGTGGTCGTGGTGTAGGTGAGGTCGACCTCGGGCAGCGTCACGCTCGCGGCGGTGAGCTTGCTGAGCTCATCGACGTGCTTGAGGAAATTAAGCCCGAGCGCATCGCGGATCGCCGCCTCGTCCATCGACGCATCGACCGCGCTCACCGTCGGAATGTCGACCTTGGCGGTGAAGTCGGTCGCCTCTTCGATCGGCGTGTCGTCGCTGGGGGCCGAGCTCAGGCTCATGTCCATGCTCGGCATGGCTTCGCTGGAGCTGTCCTGCGCGTAAACCGCGCCGGCGCCGATGATGGCGGCGCTCAGCCCGAGCGCGGCGGCGACGAGCGCCGTCCTCGAAATTGTGTGCACGATGCGATTCCCTCTGATCGTGGGCATGAAAGATGTGAGACCCTTGCCCCACCCTGACGGCAAGCCAACAAGGCTTTGTGGCAATTGCCGGTACAATTGAAGCAAAATGTGCCGGCCCCCCGGAGACTAGCTGACCTAGCATTGAACGGCGCCTGAACGGAGACCGTCTTGCCCCTCGAGATCGTTGGCCACGCCATTGTTTCCGCCGATGGGATGATTGCCGACCGGGCGCACCGCATGCCGCCGGAGCTGCGCAGCGACGCCGACTGGGAACGGTTCCAGGCCGCGCTCGACCAGTCCAAGCTGGTGGTGATGGGCCGCTTCGGCCACGAGGCCCACCCCAATCCCGGACGGCTGCGGCTGGTGGCGACGAGCCGCGTGGCCCGCATCGCGCTCGACCCGGCCGATCCGCGCGCCATCTTCTGGAACCCGGCCGCGGTCGAGCCGCTGGCCATCATCGAAGAGCTCGGCATCACCGAGGGCACCGTCGCCGTCACCGGCGGCACGGGCGTGTTCGACCTGTTCCTGCCGCTCTTTACCGAGTTCGACCTGGTGCGCGTCGCCGGCGTCTCGATCCCCGACGGTGTGCCCTGCTTTTCGGGCGGCGACCCGCGGCGGGCGCTCTCGGCCATTGGCCTTCGCGCGGTGCAGACCGTGGCGCTCGACGACCGCGCGACCCTCACCCTCTGGCGTTAGTCCTTCTGCGCCAGCGGATGGTGCGTTTCGACCAGCGTGCGCAGCTTTTCGTCCAGCACATGGGTGTAGATCTGGGTGGTCGAAATGTCGGCATGGCCGAGCAGTGTCTGCACCACCCGGAGGTCCGCCCCGCCCTGCAGCAGGTGGCTCGCAAAGGCATGGCGCAGCACATGCGGCGCCACCCGCGCCGATGCGATTCCCGCCCTTCCGGCCACCTCTTTGAGGTCGCGCGCAAACACCTGCCGGCTGAGATGGCCCTCCGCGCCGCCCGCCGGAAACAGCCACGGGCCCGGCTCGAGCGTTGCGAGCCAGGTCTTGACCGCGTCGCGCGCCCGGTCGTTGACCGGCACGATGCGCTCCTTGTTGCCCTTGCCGGTGATGGTGAGGAACGCCGCATCGCGCACCACCGCGGCCCGCCTGAGGTTCACCAGCTCGCTGACCCGCATGCCGGTCGCATAGAGCAGCTCGAGCAGCACATAGAGCCGCAGCGCACTCTCTTTCTTCTGCGCCGACACGTCGGCGTTGGCCTCGGCCTCCGCCGTCGCCAGCAGCCGGTCGACTTCGGCTACCGACAGCACCTGCGGCAGCGGCCGGCGCGCCTTGGGCGATGCGACGATGCGCGTGGGGTCGTCGGCCCGGATCTGGTCGGCGCAGAGGAATTTGTGGAACTGCCGGAGCGCCGAGAGCCGCCGTGCCGCCGACGATGCCGCGAGCCCCTGCGCGTCGAGCAGAGCGAGATAGGCCACGACGTCGGCGCGCTGCGCATTGGCCGCCGACCGTCCCTTGCCGGCAAGGAAGCCGGCATAGTCGGAGAGGTCGCGCCGGTACGCCTCGATGGTGTTCTTCGCCGCGCCGCGCTCGGCGCTCATCATTTCGAGGAAGGATTCAACGAGCAGCCCCGTGCCGCTCAATCGCCGCCCCCCACATCGACCGTCTTGACGCCCGGGGCGCTCGCCGCCGAGTCGGTCAGGTCGATCGAGGGCTCGCCGGAGTCCGGCGCTTCACTCGCCGCGCCGCTCGCGCTCGAGGTGTCCTTGGGCGCGATGTTGACCGGCGCCGGCAGGTCGTTGAGGTCGATGGGCTGGCTGGCGGGCACGAGATCGCGCGCCGGAATCTTGATGGTGATGTCCTTCTGCCCCGGATCGACCATCACCGTGAGGGCGACCATTCCGGCCAGCCCGAGCCCTGCGAGCACCACGAGGAAGACGAAGAGGCGGATGAGGGTCGGCATGAGGGTCCCGTTGCGGCGCGCGCCTCTTGTCACGCCATTCTGTGGCGCGATCAAGGGCGCCGGCACGCCGCCAAGGCTAGCGGGATTGACTTTACCCTCCCCTAACGCTTCAACCCCGGACCACTCGGAGGGGCCGATGACCGCCGCCGCATCCGCATTGCGGGAGATGCACCGGGACGAGCTGATCGGGCGGCTCGCCGGCCGGCCGATCGTCTTGGTCGGCATGATGGGCGCCGGCAAGACCACCGTCGGCCGCCGCCTCGCCGCCCGCCTCGGCCGGCACTTCATCGACAGCGACGAGGAGGTCGAGAGAGCCGCCGGCATGAGCATCGAGGACATGTTCGCCGAGCACGGCGAAGACTATTTCCGCGCCGGCGAGGTGCGCGTCATCGCCCGCCTGCTCAAGGACCGCGACCTCGTGCTGGGCACCGGCGGCGGCGCCTTCATGAACCCGGACACCCGCGCCCTCATCAAGAGCTCGGGCGTTTCGGTCTGGATCAAGGCCGATTTTGAACTGCTGTTCCAGCGCGTGCAGCGCCGCTCCAACCGCCCGCTGCTCAAGACCGCCAATCCGCGCGAGACCCTGCAGGGGCTGATCGACAAGCGTTACCCGACCTACGCCGAAGCCGACGTGACCATCGTCAGCAAGGACGTGCCGCAGGATCAGGTGGCGGGCGAAGTGATCGACGCCCTCCTGGCCCATCTCGGGGGCACCCATGACTGAGCACACCATCGTCCATGTGCCGCTCGGCGCGCGCGCCTACGACATCGTCATCGGCGACAACCTGCTCGAAGGCGCGGGGGAGCGCCTCAAGGCGATGTTCCCCGGCCGCCGCTTCGGCATCGTCACCGACAGCGAGGTGGCCGAGGCGCAGCTGCCACGATTGACCCGCTCGCTCGATGCGGCGGGACTCCATCACGCGGCGGTGGTGGTTCCGGCGGGCGAATCGAGCAAGTCCATCGCGCGGCTCGACGACGTGGTCGAGGGCCTGCTCGCGGCAAAGCTCGAGCGCGGCGACATCGTCCTCGCGCTGGGCGGCGGCGTCATCGGCGACCTCGCGGGCTTCGCCGCAAGCGTTACGCGGCGCGGTATGGATTTCGTGCAGATCCCGACGAGCCTTCTCGCCCAGGTCGACAGCTCCGTGGGCGGCAAGACCGGCATCAACTCGCCGCACGGCAAGAACCTGATCGGCGCCTTCCACCAACCGCGGCTGGTCCTCGCCGATCTCGGCGCCCTCGCCACCCTGCCGCCGCGCCAGCTCGCGGCCGGCTACGCCGAGGTGGTGAAATACGGGCTGATCGACGACGAGCCGTTCTTCTTCTGGCTCGAGCAGCACCGGCCGGAAATCTTCGCCGGCGGCCCGGCCCGCGCCGAGGCCGTGGCGCGCGCCTGCGCCGCCAAGACGCGATTCGTGATTGCCGACGAGAAGGAAACCGGTGTCCGGGCCCTCCTCAATCTCGGCCACACCTTCGGCCACGCCCTCGAATCGGCGACCGGCTATTCCGACCGGCTGCTGCACGGCGAAGGGGTGAGCATCGGCATGGTCCTCGCGCACGGCTTTTCGGCCAAACTCGGCCTCGCGCCGAGCCAGGACACCGGCCGCGTCGCGGCGCATCTCGCAGCCGCGGGCCTTCCCACCAAACTCGGCGATATTCCCGGTAACCTGCCGCCAACCGACGTGCTGATGGACGCCATCGCCCAGGACAAGAAGGTGGTGCGCGGCACCCTGACCTTCATCCTCACCCGCGGCATCGGTCAGGCCTTCATCGAGCGCAATGTCGATGCGGCGCTGGTGCGCGACTATTTGGAGCAAATGCGCTAGAGTCCCCGCTTGGGGATTCGACCCTGGGCAGAAAGCCCGTCCAAGGTCCGGCGTCACCCCGGCCTCGCGTGCGACACACGAGTATTGCCTCCAACCGGGATCCAGATCGACTCGATACTACACTCAACCACTGGGCTCTGCTCTTGCGGGAGCGGAGCGACGCCGGAGGGATAGGCCGGTTCGCCGGCCCATCCGTCCCTCCCTGGCGAGGGGGAGGGAATTCCTTCGGACAGTCCCTTAGGGGGTGACGGTGATCACCACCCTGCGGTTGGAGGTGTAGTCGGGGCCGAACTGGTCAGTCGCGCCAACGCCTGTCGCGCTGGCACGAACAAATCGCACGCCGTGCTGCTGCAGGTAGCGGAGCGAGTTCTGCGCCCGCTCGACGGCAAACAGGGCGTTCGACGCGATCGCGCCCTGCATGCTCGAATATCCCGTCACCTGCACGTTGCACTGCCGGTCGCCGATGTCGGCGGCCACCTGGTCCAGACGCTGGACCAGCCTCGGCGTCAGCTCGTTGGAATTCTCGTTGAACCCGATCACATTGTAGATCTGGTCGAGATCGCAACGGGCCAGTCCGCCCTCGGGATCGGGATCGAGCGCCGCGGTCTTCAGCGACTCCTCGTCCGCCCCTCCGGCCTTGCCGATGCTGCCGGTCGCGAGCACGTCCGGCGAGGTACCGGCCACCTTCGTCGGCGGCGACGCATCGCCCGCCTGCGCTAGACCGGGCGCAGGTTGGGGCCAGCCTCCCTGCGGGGCCGGGGAGACCCCGAGCCGTGTCCCGTCCGAGAGGACCAGGAACTCGCCGAGCAGCTGGTTGGGCACCGCCGCGCCGCCCGCCTGCGTGCTGAGACCGGAGGCCGTGATGGCCCTGCCGTTCACCGTGACGGAGGCAAGGTAGAGGCTGCGGTCGCGGCCGGAACCGGCCCCGCCTTTGTCTTCGTTGAGCAGGCGGATCGAAACGTCGCCCTCGGGACGGAACATCGCCCCGGGAACCGTGAAGGTGAACGTCTGGACGTATTGGGTCCGGTCGGCGGCGTCGGCAAAGCTGCCGGCGCTTGTGGTGTCGATCGCGGCGGCGACGGTTCCCTCCCCCAAGGGCTTGCCGTCAAAGTCCACCTCGAATTTTGGCGGACCGTTGTAGGCCTCGCCCCCTAGTACCAGCACCAAGGTGCTGTCTGCGGCCATAACACTCGCCGGATACGCGGCGATGCATGCAGCGGCCATGGCTGTCGCTATTCGCGACCAGTTCATTGCGCCCTCCTGAAGCTGTCTGCATGAAAAGTGCTAAGAACCGAGCCGGGCGAAACTTCGCCGGTGCCGTGGCGCGGAGACACGCTTTCTGCCGAGTTCCGCCCCATTGTGGAATTGCGGTCACTCTGGCGACGGAAATTCGCCTTCTCCCGTCACAACATACCGACGCGCCTTAGCTTCGCCTCAAAGGGACGGGCCGCCGAAAATTATGATGCAACCGATTCGCGCGCCCCTGGGGACAACCGCGCGACGTACCTCAGCGGACCTCGATCGCCAGCGCATGGACCCCGGATTTGAGTTCGGCATCGAGCGTTTCCATGATCGCGCGGTGCTGCGCGACCCGCGATTGGCCCGAAAGCGAATCGGCAACGATTCGGATGCGGAAATGCGTCTCGCCTTCGGGACGCGACCCGGCATGCCCTTGATGTCGTGAACTCTCGTCGATCACTTCAAGGGTGCGCGGCGCGAACTTCGCCGAAAGTTTTGCAACAATCGCGTCGCGAACGGGCATATGTGTAACCCTCTTGAGGACCGTTCCGTTTTCTCCGGCGTAACTAGGACTGATGAAGCTCGATTCCAAGCTCTTCGACCGCATCCGCATCCATCCGCGGCATGTGCCGGAGCCCCACCACGAAGTGCCCGACTGCGCCTGGGAGGGCTGCGACCAGCCCGGCCTCTACCGCGCCCCCAAGGGCCACCGCTTCGAGGGCGAGTACCACCACTTCTGTCTCGAGCACGTCCGCCACTACAACCAGGTGTTCAACTTCTTCGCCGGCATGGACGAGAAGGAACGCGAGCGGCACCTCTACACCAGCACCCAAACCGACGGCCGCCCGAGCTGGGGTCTTGGCAGCAAGCCGGGCGCCTATTCCGGCCCGCGCATGCCCAAGAAGGACCCGAGCGCCTCGGGCAAGCGCTTCGCCGACCCGCTCCACATCTGGGCCCGTTACGCCCGCGCCAACGCCCGCGGGCCGCAGCCCGAGCGCGCCATCAAGCTGCACGAATCCGACCGCCGCGCCTTCGAGGCTCTCGGCTTCAAGGCCGGCGCCAAGTCCGACGAGATCAAGCGGGCCTATAAGGCGCTGGTGAAGATCCACCACCCCGACGCCAACGGCGGCGACAAGGGCTCGGAGGAACGGCTGCGCTCGATCATCGCCGCCTACTCCCACCTCAAGCTCAAGGGTTTTGTGGTCGCCTGAGGCCCCTCAGGCCGCGCTCCGGTCGAGCCGGGCGACGGCGCGCCGCAGCGCCGCAACCACCGCCGGATCGATCTTTCCGGCCATCTCGCCGGCCATGATCCCGAACGCCTCGGCCGCCGAGAGCGCCTTGCGGTAGGGCCGGTCGGCGGTCAGCGCGTCGAAGATGTCGGCGACGGTCACGATCCGCGTCTCGAGATCGATCGCCTCGGCCCGCAGCCCCAGCGGATAGCCGCTGCCGTCGAGCTTTTCGTGGTGCTCGCGGGCAATGCGGGCGAGGCCGGCAAAGGCCGTCATGCGCGAGAGGATTTCGGCACCGAGCTCGGGATGGCGCCGCATCGCCGCCCATTCCTCGGCGTCGAGCTTGCCCGGCTTGTCGAGGACTTCATTGGAGACCCCGAGCTTGCCCAGATCGTGGAGCAGCGCGGCGCGCACCAGCCACCGGATGCGGTCGCGGCCCAGCCCCATTTCTTCGGCGATCAGCTCCGTCAGCAGCGCCACGCGCTTGGAATGGCCGCTGGTGAAGGGGCTCTTGGCATCCACCACCTGCGCGAAGCCGTCGGCGATGTCGTCGAGATAGGAGTCGTCCACCTGCCGCACGAGGCTGCGCGGCTCGAGCGCAAAGACCCGTTCGGCAAGGTCGGGCGCCCGCATCGCCGCCCAGAAGCCCTCGTCGTCGGCCAGCCCGTCGAACGCCAGCACCAGCGCCGGGTCGAACCAGCGTCCCGAGCGCCGCGTCACTTCGTCGAGCGCCGTGGCCGGACTGGCGGTCGTCGCAAAGACGTCGATCACCTGCGCCAGGAGCGCAATCCGCGCCAGCAGCGAGATCGCCTCGCCCCTGAGCCCGAGCGGATGGCCGCCGCCGTTCCAGTGCTCGTCGAGATCGAGGATGCCGCGCTGCACCGCTTCCGAAAACCGCATCTGCCGGGCGATCTCGGCGCCGCGCTCGCAGCGGGTCTTGACGATCTCGCGGTCGATGCGGCCGCCGGTCATGGCCACATTGAGAAAGCCGCGCAGGCGCTGCGCGAGCCCCGACTTGACCGCCGTGTTGGCGACGACGAAGGCCAGGACCTGCGCAAGACTGTCGTTGTCGACCAGCTTGGCGTTGCGCTTGAAGTCGTAGTCGGAAGTCACGAACAGGGCGCAGATGCGCGCCGCATTGCTCGAGCAGCCGAGGTCTTTCAGCAGCAGCGTATAGAAGAGATCGCTCAGCTGGCCGGGCGTCATCCCGATCGCTTCGCCGATGTGCATGCCGATCCAGGTGCAGCGGAGCGAATGGCCCACCGGCTGCCCGTCGGTCATGTCGAGCGCGTGGCTGAGCGCGCTCACGACCTCGGCGAGGCGGAGCTCGCTGACCTCAGGCAGGGGCCGGGCGGCGCGCATCCCTCCGGCATAGCGCGCAAACCGCTAAGGGCGGATGAACTGGACGCGAGCTTTTCGCGCAACCGGGGGGTGTATCTCCCCGCCAGACGGGCTTTTTTCGCCCGGTTCGGGGCCCTTTGCCCCGCCGAAACGTTGCTGCTATAGAGCCCCTGACCCTTGGGCCGGCTGTTGCCGGCTCAATTCACTTTAGAGTCCCGGAAATGGCCGAATACACCAACCTGCCGAACAAGACCTTTGCCGTGCGCGAAACCTTCGGCATCGACACCGACATGAAGGTGAAGGGATTTGCCGAGTCCGATCCGCATGTGCCGCCGCTCGACCCGGATTACCTCTTCGACCGCAACACCACGCTCGCGATCCTCGCCGGCTTTGCGTTCAACCGCCGCGTCATGGTGCAGGGCTATCACGGCACCGGCAAGTCGACCCACATCGAGCAGGTCGCGGCGCGCCTCAACTGGCCGCTGGTCCGCGTCAACCTCGATGCCCACGTCTCGCGCATCGATCTCGTCGGCAAGGACGCGATCGTGCTCAAGGACGGCAAGCAGATCACCGAGTTCCGCGACGGCATCCTGCCCTGGGCGGTGCAGAACAACATCGCGCTCGTCTTCGACGAATACGATGCCGGCCGCCCCGACGTGATGTTCGTCATCCAGCGCGTGCTCGAAAGCGCCGGCCGGCTGACGCTGCTCGACCAGAACCGCGTCATCACCCCGCACCCGGCCTTCCGGCTGTTCGCCACCACCAACACCATCGGCCTCGGCGACACCTCCGGCCTCTATCACGGCACGCAGCAGATCAATCAGGGCCAGATGGACCGCTGGTCGATCGTCACCACCCTCAACTATCTGCCGCACGACAAGGAAGCCGGCATCGTGCTCGCCAAGGCCAAGAGCTACGACACCGACAAGGGGCGCAAGACCGTCGCTAACATGGTGCGCATGGCCGACCTCACCCGCTCGGCCTTCATCAACGGCGACCTCTCGACGGTGATGAGCCCGCGCACCGTGATCACCTGGGCCGAGAACGCCGAGATTTTCGGCGACATCGGCTTTGCCTTCCGGCTGACCTTCCTCAACAAATGCGATGAGCTGGAGCGGCCGGTGGTCGCCGAGTTCTACCAGCGCGTGTTCGGCGAGGACCTGCCCGAGAGCGCGGCCAACCTGGCGGTCACCGCCTGACGTCATTGCCGGATCTCGTCCTTCGACCAGCTCAGGATGAGATCCTCACATCATTCAGTAGCCCTCATGGTGAGCCTGCCGAACCACGAGGGCGTGGCACAGGGTCGATGGCCCAGAACATCTACGACGATCCGGCGTTTCTCGCCGGCTACAGCGAGTTCCCCCGCTCGCGCGAGGGCCTGAGCGCCACCGCGGAGTGGCCGGCTCTGCGCGCGCTGTTGCCCGATGTCGCCGGTAGGCGCGCAGTGGATTTGGGCTGCGGCTTCGGCCAGCTGACCCGCTATCTCGCCGAAGCCGGCGCGCGCTCGGTGCTCGGCGTCGACCTCAGCGAAAAGATGCTGTCGCGCGCCGTGGCCGAGACGGCAAGCCCGGCCGTCACCTATCGCCGGGCCGATCTCGACCGGCTCGATCTCGCAACCGAAAGCGCCGACCTCGTCGTGAGCTCGATGGCGTTTCACTATGTCGAGGACTTCGCCTGTCTCGCGCGCACGCTGTTTGCAGCGCTCGTGCCGGGAGGCGCGCTCGTCTTTTCGGTCGAGCACCCGATCTATGCCGCGCGCGCCGAGCCCGAATGGGTGGCCGCCGCCGACGGCCGGCAGGCTTTCGCCATTGCCGACTATGCCGTCGAGGGCCGCAGGGTCACCAACTGGATCGTCGATGGCGTAATCAAATATCACCGCAGCATCGGCACCATGCTCAACGCCCTGCACGACGCCGGCTTTGCCTATCGCCGCGTCGTCGAGTGGTCGCCCGACGACGATCAACTCCTGGCCCATCCCGACTGGCGGCAGACCGAGCTCACGCGGCCGATGTTCCTGCTCGTCGCCGTGACCAGGCCCGGAGCGCGGAGCAGCTGATGGCCCAGCCCCCGCGCAGCAAGCCCAACCGTCCCGACACGACGCAGCCGTTCAAGACGGCGATGGCAGCGGCGGTGCGCGCCATTGCCGGCGAGCCCGAGCTCGAAGTGAGCTTTTCCGCCGACCGCCCGCTGCTGACCGCCGACAAGGCGCGCCTCGCCAATCTGCCGCGGCTGCCCACCCGCCGCGACGTCGCCATCGCCCGCGGCCAGGGCGACGCCATGGCCATGCGGCTCGCGAGTCACGATCCCGACATTCACCGCCGCCGCTCACCGGCCGAGCCCGACGCCCGTGCGGCGTTCGATGCGCTCGAGCAGGCGCGCGTCGAAGCGCTCGGGTGCCTGCGCATGCCCGGCATGGCCGGCAACATCCACGAGATGCTCGACGACCGGCTGTTCCGCTCGAACCTCGCCGAAGTCTCGAGCAAGGACGATGCCCCGCTCGCCGAAGCGCTCGGCCTGATCCTGCGCGAGCGGCTGGCCGGCGTCGCCATCCCGCCTTCGGGCAACGCCGTGGTCGACCTCTGGAAGAAAGAGATCGAGCAGAAGGCGGGCCTGTCCCTCACCACGCTCCTCACCCGCTACGAGGACCAGGACCTCTTCGCCCGCGCCGCAAAGCTCCTGCTGCGTGACCTCAACCTCGTGCCCGAGGGCGAGCTCGACGACAGCGACGGCGACAGCGAGGACAAGGGCGACGACCAGGAGCCCGAGCGCGGCGAGGACGACGACAGCGCCCCCGAACAGGGCGAAGGCGAGAGCCAGGACGCCGAGGCCGAGGAAGACCAGACCCCCGGCGACAGCGACGAAGAGGGCGAGACCGAAGGCGCCGAGCAGGAGTTCACCGAGAGCGACGAGGAGCAGCCCTCCGAGGCCGGCGACGAAGCCCCCCTGCCGCCGCCCGGCGCCAATGCGCGCGAGCTCTCCAACCAGTTCGTCTACAAGATCTTCACCCAGAAGTTCGACGAGATCGTCAAGGCCGCCGAGCTCTGCCCGCCCGAGGAGCTCGACCAGCTCCGTGCGCTCCTCGACAAGCAGCTGGAAAACCTCGCCGGCGCCGTCGCGCGGCTCGCCAACAAGCTGCAGCGCCGGCTGATGGCGCAGCAGAGCCGCAGCTGGGAATTCGACCTCGAGGAAGGCCTGCTCGACACCGCGCGGCTCACCCGCGTGGTCACCGATCCGCTCCAGGCCCTGAGCTTCAAGGTCGAGCGCGACACCGATTTCCGCGACACCGTGGTGACGCTCCTCATCGACAATTCCGGCTCGATGCGCGGCCGCCCGATCACCATTGCGGCCATCTGCGGCGACATTCTCGCGCGCACGCTCGAGCGCTGCGGCGTCAAGGTCGAGATTTTGGGCTTCACCACCCGGGCCTGGAAAGGCGGCAAGTCCCGCGAGGCCTGGCTCGAGGCGGGGCGGCCCGCCAACCCCGGCCGCGTCAACGACATCCGCCACATCATCTACAAGGGCGCCGACGAGCCGTGGCGCCACGCCCGCCGCAACCTCGGCCTGATGATGCGCGAAGGCCTGCTCAAGGAAAACATCGACGGCGAGGCGCTGGATTGGGCCCGCCGCCGGCTGATGGCGCGGTCCGAAAACCGCCGCATCCTGATGGTCATCTCCGACGGCGCTCCGGTCGACGATTCGACCCAGAGCGTCAATGCGGGCAACTATCTTGAGGCGCATTTGCGGCAGGTGATCGAGGACATCGAAACCAGAACGCCGATCCAGCTGGTCGCGGTCGGCATCGGCCACGACGTGACGCGCTACTACCGCCGCGCCGTCACGCTGCTCGACGCCGAGGAGCTGGCGGGCGCCCTGACCGACGAGCTTGCGGCGCTGTTCGACGAAACCCCGCCCGCCGAAATGCGCCGGGCCCGCTACGCATGAGGCTGGCCGTCGCGGCGCTGGCCGCGCTGTGGGCGCTTCCCGTCGCAGCGGACGATGCGACCGTCACCGCGGTGCGGCTCGATCATTTCCAGGGCACCCCGGTCGGCGGCACCATCCAGGGCCTCGTCTTCCGCGGCGGCATCGAGATGCACAGCGCCACCGACACCTTCGGGGGCCTCAGCGCCATCGGCTTTGCCGGCACCGACGGCAAGCTCGTCATGGTCTCCGACCGCGGCCACTTCGTTTCCGGCCAGCTCATCTATGACGGCGCCGGCGCGCCGCTGTCGCTGGTCGGCGTCGGCATCACCCCGATCCAGAACTCCAAGGGCGCCGACCTGCCCCGTGCCTTTGCCCGCGACGCCGAGGCGCTGACCATCATCGAGCGCCCCGACGACAAGTCCGTCGTCCGCGTCGGCTTCGAGAACCTCACCCGCGTCGCCGATTTCCATCTCGAGAACGGTGTTCCGGTGGGGCCGGCGACAGACGTCACCATCCCCGACTGGCTCACCGCCACGCGCACAAATGAGAGCCTCGAGGCGGTCTGCCTCGCCCCGCCCGCCTCCCCGGTCGCGGGCTCGACCCTGCTCTTGACCGAAGGCGTGGTCGACAACGACGGCGCCCATTCGGGCTGGCTGCTCGGCAAATCCGACAAGGGTCCGATGAGCTATCGCTCCGGCGGCGGCACCGACCCCACCGACTGCGCCTTCCTGCCCAACGGCGATCTGCTGGTGCTCGAACGCGGCGTGGCGCTCGTCAATTTCGCCGTCCGCCTCGTGCGCGTTCCGGCCGCCGAGGTGAAGCCCGGCGCCGAAATGCAGGGCGAGGTGCTCTACCAAGGCGTCGGCGGCGACCTCGACAACATGGAGGGGCTCGCGGTCCACCAGGCGAACGGGGAAACCCGCATCACCCTCGTCAGCGACAACAACTTCAACGACTGGGAACGCAGCCTGCTGCTCGAATTCGCGCTGCCGCCCGGCTGACCCCGGACCGCATGGTTTTTCGACAAAGCTCACCATAGGCCCTCAGCCTCAGTAGCCCCCATGGTGAGCTTGTCGAACCACGAGGGCGTGCCCGGCGATCGCGCCAAATGAAAATGGCCGCTTGCGCGGCCATCGTCGTCTCCGTCGATGAAGTCCGGCTTACGCCGCGAGCGCGGCCCGCACTTCGCGCTTCAGCGACAAGGCGTTCGGCGACAGGTCGTCGTCGCTGGCCTTGAGGAGGAACGCATCGAGGCCGCCGCGGTGCTCGACCGAGCGCAGCGCATTGGCTGAGATCCTGAGCTTCACCGTCCGCCCCAGCGCGTCGGAAATCAGCGACACGTTGAGCAGGTTGGGGAGAAAGCGGCGCTTCGTGCGGTTGATGGCGTGGCTCACATTGTGGCCGACCATCACACCCTTGCCGGTCAGTTCGCAGCGGCGGGCCATGGCGAAAATCCTGTCAAAACGGCCCGGCGGCGGGGCTTTCCCCGCTTCGGGCCCGAGGTCTTGGTTGATCGAGGCGCTTCCATAGAGAAACGCCCCTTCTGCGTCAAGTCAGGGCCCGGGCGGCGGCCATTTCGGCGTCGATCCAGTCCATCCCGCCCATCGCCTCGATCATCGGGCCGAGCCAGGGCTCGTAGCGCCGCCAGCGTTCGACCGAGCTCCTGTAGATCGGCTGGCGCACCTGCCAGCGGCTCGCGGTCTGGGCATCGCGCGCCGCCTGCTCGGGTGTCAGCAGCGCGTCCGTCCAGGCGAGCCCGGCAAATTCCGCGATGCGGCGGATCTGGGCCGGCGGATCGGCCACCAGGTTCTCGTAAGAGACATCGAGGATGGGAAGGTCGAGCCCCTGCTTCCAGAGCGCCATCGTGTCGCTGAGATGCCGGGCTCTTGTGCCGATCCAGTCGAGCCGGAACGAAAAGCCCTGCTGCTGGGCGTAGCGGTTCATGAAGTTGGAGACGCCGTTGTCGAGCGGGTGTCGCCGCGCATAGATCACCCGCGCTTTGGGGAACACCTGCGCGATGAGCCCGAGCGCGAAGGCGTTGTCGGGCATCTTGTCGGTCACGATCGGATAGGCGGTCTTGCCCCGTCCGGCCCAGCCTTTGACCGCCTGTTCCGCCCGCACCCGCAGCCAGTCCCGGCTTAGGCCGCTGCTCACGTCGAGCCCGCTGCTGTTGCCGCGCTTGAAGCGCGCGGCCTGGTCGATATCGGGAATCTGCCGCGATTCCCCGAGCGCCAGCACGTCGGGGTGCCGCGACAGGATCGTCTCGATCAGCGTCGTCCCCGAGCGCGGCATGCCCACGATGAAGAGCGGCGCCCGCGTCGGGTGGCCGCTCGTCTTCATCTTGCGGAACGTATCCGCCGCAACCAAAACGCGCAGCTCGCTCAGCATCGTCTCGGCGTAGCCGACGTTCCACGAACGCTTGCCCATGCGGTTGCCCTCGATCGCGTAATGCATCGCCTTGTCGGGAACATCGAGATCGTCGAACGCCTTGGCCAGCGCGAACGCCAGGAGCTCGCGCTCGCCCGCCACCACCGTCGGATCGGCAAAGACCCGCTCCATCGTAGCGATCACCGGCACCGGCTCGCGGAACTTCATCACCCGGCTGAGCTGGTAGAAGGCCTGCGGATCGTCGGGCCGGATGCGGAGCGCCTGGCGGTACTGCTCGGCGGCATCGTCGAGGCGCATCGCGGCATTGAGCAGGGTCGCGTAGTTGAACCGGAGCTGCGACACGTCCGGCGCCAGCGCCACCGCCCGCTCGAGCTCGGCGAGCGAGGTGTCGTTGTTGCCCGACACGCCCCAGAGCGCCATGCCGTGACAGGCCAGCGCCGAGACGTCGCCGGGCGCCGCGGCCAGCACCGCCGCGGCGAGCGGCAGGGCTTCGGCATTCTTTCCGGCCGCCAGCAGCGACCAGGCCTGTTGCAGCTGTGCGTGTGCGGCTGCCATCTCGCCTTCAATTCTCTCCGATCGGCGCGGTTCTACGGGCCAAAGCCGCCTCCGGCAACTTGCCACCCGCCCGGCCGGCGGGCATTTTGGCCGCAAAGATTCGCCCCTTGGCGCGTCGAGCCCTCGAGGGTCCGCCTTGCCCGTCTCCCGCCTGTTGCCCGCGCTCGCCGCCCTTGCCCTGCTCGCGGCCCCGCCGGCGCTGGCCGACACCACCGCCGCCGCGACCTATGTCATCAACCTCGGCGGCACCATCATTGCGACCGCCAAGTTCAACCTCACCGATGCCGCCGGCAACTACGACCTGACGCTCACCGCCAATGTGACCGGCGTGGCCCAGCTCGTCGGCAGCGGCACGGCCAAGGCGTCCTCGACCGGCGCGGTCACTGCGAACGGGCTCCGCTCCAACAGCTTCGATCTCACCACGCAGTCGGGCGGCCAGAGCTTTTCGGACACCGTGCAGTATCAGGGCGGCGACGTCTCGGCCTTCATCATCGACCCGCCCATCGTCAACAACATCAACCGCGTGCCCATCGAGCGGAAGCAGCTGAGCGGCGTCAACGATATGATGGCCGCGTTCCTGTTGCGCGGCGGCAAGCTCGACAAATCGCTCTGCGACGTCCACGCCCACATCTTCACCGGCATCGAGCGCTTCGATCTCGATTTCAGCTACGCCAAGGACGATGTCGCGACCAGCCAGCGCACCGGCTACCAGGGGCCGGTGATCCTCTGCCATGTGAGCTACAAGCCGATCTCGGGCCATTACACCACCAGCGAGCTCACCAACTCGCTCGCCCAGGACGACCGCATCCTCATCTGGTACGCGCCGCTCCGCGACACCGGCTACTTCATCCCCTACCGCGTGCTGCTCACCACCTCGATGGGCGATTTGAGCATGGTGCTGACCGCGCTCAACTGAGTGGGGCGTCCCGGGGGCGGCATCGATCCCCGGGTGGGTTACTTCATGGGTGCCTGTCCCATTCCGGCACGGTCAACGACTATTTCGCCAACGCCGCCGCGCGCGACCCCGGCACCATGGGAACGCGTCCGTTAACGCGCGCGGATTCTTTTGGGCGCCCCGCCTCACACTCGCTTCACGAACCGGCCGAGTCGGGCCGAAATCAACCGGATGGAAACCAGTGTGAACGCCGGACCGGACGGAAGCGGCCCATTCCGTTCGCCTCGCGTTCCCGTTGTGTCTTGCGTGGGCCGACTCACGCGACATCTGGTGGTGAACAAAGTCGGACTCGCGAGTCGCCGCCGATTCGGGCCGCTTCTGTTCCCGCTTTGTGCGAGGCGTTAACACCCGCGGAGGAACAGCGGCAAAACTGTGCTGGCCTGACACACTCGCCATCGGGCCCCTCCTCTCCTACATAGGCCCAGAGATGCCCGCCTCGTCCCTCAAGGCCATCCTCGGCCCCACCAACACCGGCAAGACCTTCTTCGCCATCGAGCGCATGCTGGCGCACCGCTCCGGCATGATCGGCTTGCCGCTGCGGCTCCTCGCCCGCGAGGTCTATGGCCGCGTCGCCGATCGCGTCGGTGCCGATGCCGTCGCGCTGGTGACGGGCGAAGAGCGGATCGTGCCGCCCAAGGCGCGCTACTGGGTCGCGACCGTCGAGGCGATGCCGCTCGAACAGCCGGTCGAGTGCCTCGCGGTCGATGAGATCCAGGTGGCGACCGATTTCGACCGCGGCCACGTCTTCACCGACCGCATCCTCCACGCCCGCGGCATCAGCGAGACCTTGCTGCTCGGTGCTGCGACCATGGCGCCGCTGATCCGCACGCTCCTGCCCGAGGCCGAGATCATCCATCGGCCGCGCTTTTCGACCCTGCTCTATGCCGGCCAGAAGAAGATCAGCCGCCAGCCAGCGCGCTCGGCGATCGTCGCGTTCTCGGCGCGCGAGGTCTACGCCATCGCGGAGCTGGTGCGGCGCGAGCGCGGCGGCGCCGCGGTGGTGATGGGAGCGCTCTCGCCCCGCACCCGCAACGCCCAGGTCGACATGTACCAGAACGGCGACGTCGACTTCCTCGTCGCGACCGACGCCATCGGCATGGGCCTCAATCTCGACGTCCATCACGTCGCCTTCGCCGACGACCGCAAGTTCGACGGCCACCAGACGCGGCCGCTGACGCCCGCCGAGTTCGGCCAGATCGCCGGCCGCGCCGGCCGGCACATGCACAACGGCACCTTCGGCGTCACCGGCAATGCCGATCCGTTCGAGACCGAGCTCGTGGCGCAGCTCGAGGGCCACGACTTCGAGCCCGTGCGCCAGGTGCAGTGGCGCAACACCGACCTCGACTTCACCTCGCTCGAAAGTCTCCGCGCGAGCCTCGAGCGCACCCCCGACAACAAAGCGCTGACCCGCGTGCCCATCGCCACCGACCAGCACGCGCTCGAGTTCCTTTCGCGCAACGAGGCCGGCGAGCTGGCCATCGGCCGCGCCGATGTCGAGCTCCTCTGGCAGTGCTGCGCGCTCCCCGACTATCGCGACATCTCGCCGGCGGCGCATGGCGAGATCATCACGCGCGTCTACACCGACCTCCGCCGCCACGGCGCCATCGCCACCGACTGGATCGCCGAGCAGGTGCGCTTTTGCGACAACACCTCGGGCGACATCGACACGCTTTCCAACCGCATCCGCCAGATCCGCACCTGGACCTACGTCGCCAATCGGAAAAACTGGCTTGAAGACCCGGTCCATTGGCGCGAAAAGACGCGGGACATTGAAGACCGGCTGAGCGATGCGCTGCATGAGCGGCTCACTCAGCGCTTTGTGGACCGGCGCACCAGCGTGTTGATGCGCCACTTGAAAGACCGATCAATGGCCACACCTGTTATCGACGAGCGCGGCGAGATCAGCCTCGAGGGCCATGTCATCGGCTCGATCCAGGGCTTCCGCTTCACCCTCGCGCGCTCGACCGGCGACGCCGACGCCAAGGCGCTCGGCAGCGCTGCGGCGCAGGTCGTGGCGCCCGAGATCGTGCATCGCGCCGAGCGGCTGAGCGGCGCACCCAACGAAGAGTTCGTGCTCTCGACCGACGGCCAGCTGCGCTGGCGCGGCGAAGTCGTCGCTTCGCTCGCCGAGGGCGACAGCGTCTATGCGCCGCGTCTCATCGTGCTCGCCGACGAAAGCCTCACCGGCCCCGATCTCGAGCGCGTGCAGGAACGCATCAACCTCTGGCTGCGCCATCACATCAACACCGTGCTCGAGCCGGTGCTGGCGCTCGAGGCGCCGGCCGATCTCGAGGGCGCCGCCCGCGGCCTTGCCTTCCGCCTCTACGAGCATCTGGGCCTCATGCCGCGCCAGGCGGTGGCCGAGGAGGTCAAGGGCCTCGACCAGGACGTGCGCGCCAAGCTCAGGAAGCTCGGCGTCAAGTTCGGCGCCTACCACATCTACGTGCCGCTGGCGCTGAAGCCGGCGCCGCGCGAGCTCGCCCTCATCCTCTATGCC
>CAYRZM010000323.1:0-3620 GCA_964428685.1 uncultured Devosia sp.
TCGTGGTCGCGCCGGCGCGTGGCGATCATCGGGTGGTACTCCGCTCCGTGCGTGCCGGGGCGAAGAAAGCTCGCCGTGGCCGGAGCGAGGTTGGTGACCACCACCACCTTGATGCCCGCCGCGCTTGCCGCATCCATCGCCCGCGCCACCGCGCGCACGCCCTGGGCAAAGGGCGGGTGCTCGATCGGCATGTTGCCGCCGTCATAGTCGTTCTGTACGTCGATCACGATCAGCGCGCGCTGTCGGCGCCGGGCCAGCTCGGCACGATGACGAGGTCGGCGCCGGCAAAGCCGCTGAGGTCGTGGGGCGCCATGTCGACACCGGCGACGTGGTGACCTCGGCCGGCGTCGCTGCGTCCCTCGATTGCTGCCTCCACCTCGTCCGCCGGCTGTTCGGCGCCGATGCCGCGCAGCGGCTCGCCCGCCGCATCGTCCTCTCGCCCCACCGGCAGGGCGGGCAGGCGCAGTTTGTCGAAGCGCCCATGCCCGCCGCCGACCGGGCCAATCCGCTGGGCCTCGCGCTCGACAGCGTCCTGGCCGATCTGGGCGCGCCCCACTCGCTCGACAGCGTTGCCGCGCTGGCCCGGATGAGCCGGCGCACCTTCACCCGAAAGTTCCAGAAGCGGACCGGCGCGAGCTTTGCCCGCTGGCTCAGCGGCCAGCGGCTCCTCAAGGCGCAGGAGCTGCTCGAAACCACCGAGCGCTCGATCGAGGACGTTGCCGCGCTCAGCGGCTTCGGCACCGCCACGGCCATGCGCCAGCACTTTGCCGGCGCCCTCAAGACCTCGCCGGCCCGCTATCGCCGCGAATTTGCGCGGGCGGCCTAGGCGTGGGACAATAAGGCGTTCTCACCACAAAGGCGGCACGTGGCGGATCTCGGCTACACGCGCAAATTCCTCGTCGTCATCGACGATTCGCCCGAATGCGACCGGGCGGTGAGCTTTGCCGCGCACCGGGTCAAGCGCACCGGCGGCACGCTGGTGCTCATGGCGGTGATCGACAGCGCCGATTTCGACCAGTTCATCGGCGTCGCCGGCACCATGCGCGCCGAGGCGCGCGAGGCGGCCGAGCGCACGCTCGATGCCCGCATCGCCCGGATTTCCCAGATCGGCCAGATCCGCACCGAAACCGTCATACGCGAGGGCACGCCGGCGCAGGCCATCGAGGCGGTGGTCGCCGACGACCCGGCGATCGGCATCCTCGTGCTGGCCGCTTCCCGCTCGGAAAAGGGGCCGGGGCCGCTCGTCACCCACTTCGTCGGCCAGAACCGCCTTCATATCCTCGTGACCATCGTTCCGGGCGCCATGAGCGACGAGGAAATCGTCGCCGTCGCCTGAGCTTGCCTTTCGCCCGCCCGAAGCCTATTTTTAGAACCGTTCCAAGTCGCCCCTACGAGCCCAGCCGATGTTCATCCAGACCGAAGCCACGCCCAATCCGGCGACGCTGAAATTCCTGCCCGGCCGTGACGTGCTCGCGGGCGAGCCGCGCGATTTCCGCACCGCCGAGGCGTCCGCCGTCTCGCCGCTGGCCGCGGGGCTGTTCTCGATCCCCGGCGTCACCGGCGTGTTCCTCGGCTCCGACTTCGTCTCGGTCAGCAAGGACTCGACCGAGTGGAACCACATCAAGCCGGCCATCCTCGGCGTCATTATGGAGCATTTCCTTTCCGGCAAGCCCGTCATCGACGAGGGCGGCGCTGTGGCCGAAGCCGGCGGCGAGGAGTTCTTCGATGCGACCGACAGCGAGACCGTCGAGATTATCAAGGAGCTGATTTCGACCCGCGTCCGCCCGGCGGTGGCGATGGACGGCGGCGACATCACCTTCAAGGGCTTCCGCGACGGCACCGTCTATCTCCACATGCAGGGCGCCTGCTCGGGCTGCCCGTCGTCCACCGCGACGCTCAAGTCCGGCATCGAGAACCTGCTGCGGCACTTCGTGCCCGGCGTCGAGGCCGTGCAGCAGGTCTGAGGCCCCACTCGACGGCCTCGCCCGAGGCGCCTACATCACCGCCATGGGTGCGCTCCTTGCCATCGACACCGCCGCGCCGCGGCTGCAGCTCGCGCTGCTGCGCGCCGACGGGCAGATCGATGCGGTCGCCGAGGACATGGCGCAGGGCCAGGCCGAGCGGCTGTTCCCCGCGCTCGGCGAGCTCCTCGCGCGCAACGCCGCGGCCTATGCCGATCTTGGCCGCATCGCCGTCACCACCGGCCCCGGCTCGTTCACCGGCCTCCGCATCGGGCTGAGCGCGGCCCGCGGCCTCGGCCTCGCGCTCGGCGTTCCGGTCCTCGGCATCCCCTCGCTGCTGGCGCTCTCGCTGAGTGCCGGCCCGGGTCCGCTCGCCGTCCTGCTCGATGCCCGCCGGGACGAGGCCTATGTGCAGGTCTTCTCGGCCTCGGCGGTTCCTGCCAGCGCGCCCGCGCTGCGGCCGATGGCCGAGGCCCGCGCGTCGGTCCCCGCGGGCGCCGCGCTGGTCACCTCGCCGTTCGTTGACATCGCCGCGCTGGCGCGCTTTGCCGCCGGCGCCGATCCGTCGCGCTATCCGCCCGAGGCGGCCTACATCCGCGACGCCGATGCCAAGCCGCAGGAAAAGTTCCGCATCGCCCGCGTGGCGGAGCCGGCGCCATGATGCTGCGCAGCTGGCTCGCGCCGCTCGGCCTCCACATCGAACCGGCCCAGCCGCGCGATGCCGATGCGGTGGCCCAGCTCCACGCGCAGAGCTTTTATCGCGGCTGGCCGCGGCAGGACATCGAGGCCTATCTGCTCGACACCGACACGCCCACCCTCGTCGCCTGCGACGCGCGGCGCCGGGTCGCAGGCTTTGCCATGCTGCGGCTCCTCGGCGACGACGCCGTGCTCATGAACATCGCGGTCTCGCCCAAGTACCGCGGCAAGGGGGTCGGCGCCGCGCTCATGCGCGCCTGCTTTGAGGATTTGCGCATGACGGCCTCGAGGCGCATGATCCTCGAAGTGGCGACCGACAACCCCGCGGCGATCCGCCTCTATGCAAAGCTCGGCTTCACCAAGCTCGGCGAGCGCCAGGGATACTACGCGCGGCCCGACGGCAAGCCGGCCACCGCGCTGGTGATGGCGCGGCCTCTGGAGTAGGATTCCAGCATGGACAAGATCACCGAGACGCTCGAGGAGCAGTGCGTCAAGAAGGGCATGCGCATGACTGAGCAGCGCCGGGTCATCGCCCAGGTGGTCGAGGCGGCGACCGACCATCCCGACGTCGAGGAGCTCTATCGCCGCGCCGCCGCGCAGGACCCCAAGATCTCGCTCTCGACCGTCTATCGCACCCTTAACCTGTTCGAGGAGGCGGGGCTCGTGGCCAAGCACGACTTCAAGGATGGCCGGGCCCGCTTCGAAACGCTCCCCGACACCCACCACGACCACCTGATCGACGTGCGCTCGGGCAAGGTCATCGAGTTCCGCAACGAAGAGATCGAGGCCATCCAGGAGGTGATCGCCAAGCGCCTCGGCTATCGCCTGGTCGACCATCGTCTCGAGCTCTATGCCGTGCCGCTCAGCAAGGAGGCGGAGACCAAATGATCTTCAGAACCTTGTTCTTCGTCTTCGTCTTCATCCCGCTCCTGGTGGTGGGCGTCCCCATCCAGTTCGTCATCA
>CAYRZM010000324.1:0-3644 GCA_964428685.1 uncultured Devosia sp.
GCAGGCCGACAGCACGTCACGGCCGTCGGCGAAGCATTCGACCTGGTGCCCCTCCTGGGTCAGGCCCTTGCGGATGAATTCGGACGATTGCGGATCGTCTTCGGCGACCAGGATTTTCATGCGGAGCCCCGCGGAAAGCGGCGATGGAATCCGCCCGAAGCGTGGCTGGATTGCGGCGGACGGATGCGGCAGGGTGGCTACCCGAGGGAGGGGTAAACGTGGCCAGATCCAAGCCGGAGCAGCGGCCGCTGCTGGTGATCGACGGCGACAGCTTTGCGCACCGGGCCTATCACGGCGTGCCCAAGACGGTGCGCCGCGCCGGCGGCAAGGGCGGCAACGCCATCGTGGGCTTTGCCAACTATGTGATCCGCCTGTGGGAGGCGGAGCGGCCGCGCGCGGTGTTCGTGGGCTGGGACAAGCTCAGCGAAACCAACTGGCGGACGAAGCTTTTCGCCGACTACCAGGGCGGGCGCGACTTCGAGCCCGAGATCGTCGATCAGCTCGAGGTGCTGCCGCAGCTCATGGATGCGCTCGGTTTCCTCTACGGCCGGGGCGGCGGCTACGAGGCCGACGACTGGATCGCGTCGGCGGCAACCGCCGAGGCGGCCGCGGGCGGCACGGCGCTGGTCGCGAGCGGCGATCGCGATGCGTTCCAGCTCGCGAGCGAGGCGATCACCATCCTGCAGCCGGTCAAGGCCGGCGAGATCGCGCGGATCGGGCCGGCGGAAGTGGTCGAGCGCTATGGCGTGCAGCCGGCGCAGGTGCCCGACTTCATCGCGCTCCGCGGCGATCCGTCGGACAAGATCCCCGGCGCCCGCGGCATCGGTGCGGTGACGGCGGCGAGCCTCCTCAGGCGGTATCACGATCTCGAGTCGATGCTGGCGGACGGCAAGTTCGAAGGACAGGCCGAGGACCTGAGGCTCTACAAGCGAATTGCGACAATGGTCCGCGACATTCCACTGCCGCCGATCCCGACCGCACCGCCCCCCTGGGGCGACGCTGCGGCCCTGGCGCGGACATGGGAGCTCAGGGCGCTGGCCGACCGGCTCGAGGGCCTCGCGAAGGCGCCGTAGCGCGCTGGATTGCGTCGGGCGTATACGGCAGAGTGCGGTGCCGGCGGGGCGCCGGGTTCGGGGAAATCGCCATGTCGCTGACGCCGCTATTCGAGGCGCCGCTTTTCATCCAGGTGCACGCGGCCTGCGCCATGCTCGCGCTTGTGCTGGGCGCGGTGCAGCTGTTCCGCAAGAAGGGCGACCGGGCGCACCGCGCCATCGGCGCCAGCTGGGTCGGGCTGATGATGATCGTGTCGCTCTCGTCGTTCTTCATCTGGACGATCCGCGTGTGGTGGCTGTTCAGCCCGATCCACCTCGTGTCGATCTTCACGCTGGTGATGCTGGCGCTCGGCGTGCGCTATGCGCGGCGCGGGAAGATCGAGCATCACCGCCGGGTGATGCAGTACACCTATTTCCTGGCGCTGGTGGTGACCGGGCTGCTGACGCTGATCCCCGGCCGCATCATGTACCACGTGGTGTTCGGCCCGGACGGGCCGACGGAACAGAAGCTCCTGGTGTTCATCGCCGTGCTCGCGGCCGCCGCGGTGCTCAGCGTCGCCGCGACGCTCTGGCGGCGGACCGCGGCCGGCAAGGCGTTCGTCGAGGCACATTGACGGCAAAGGTCCACAGGCGTATCAGCCCGGCCCAGGACATCTCGCCCTAACGCGAGACTTTCGACCTGGGAGGGTCGCCATGGCTGATATGCCCCTGACCGCGCCGGCGGTGAAACCGGCAAACCCCAACTTTTCATCGGGTCCGTGTGCGAAGCGTCCAGGCTGGACGACCGACGCGCTCAAGTCGGCGCTGGTCGGCCGCTCGCATCGCGCCAAGCCGGCCAAGGCGCGAATCGAGAAGGCCATCGCGCTGACGCGCGAGCTGCTCGAGGTGCCGGCGGACTATCGCATCGGCATCGTGCCGGCGTCGGACACCGGCGCGGTCGAGATGTTCCTGTGGTCGGCCCTCGGCGCCCGCGGTGTCGACATGCTGGCGTGGGAATCGTTCGGCGAGGGCTGGGTGACCGACGTCGCCAAGCAGCTCAAGCTGCCCAATGTGCGGACGCTGACGGCGCCTTATGGCGAGCTGCCCGACCTCAGGCAGGTCAACTTCGACAACGACGTGGTGTTCACCTGGAACGGCACGACGTCTGGCGTGCGCGTTCCGAATGCGGACTGGATCCCGGCGGACCGCAAGGGTCTCACCATCTGCGACGCGACCTCGGCGGCATTCGCGCAGAAGCTCGACCTGACGAAGCTCGATGTCATCACCTTCTCCTGGCAGAAAGCGCTCGGCGGCGAGGCGGCGCACGGCATTCTCATTCTCTCGCCCCGCGCGGTCGAGCGGCTCGAGACCTACAAGCCGGCCTGGCCGCTCCCCAAGATCTTCCGCATGACCAAGGGCGGCAAGCTCATGGAGGACATCTTCGAGGGTGCCACCATCAACACCGTATCGATGCTCTGCATCGAGGACGCGGTGGATGCCATGGAGTGGGGCAAGTCGATCGGCGGTCTCAAGGCCATGCAGGCGCGGGCCGACGCCAACTTCAAGGTGCTGAGCGACTGGGTGGCCAAGACACCGTGGATCGATTTCCTGGCTAAAGTCCCGGAACAGCGTTCCAACACCTCGGTGTGCCTCACCATTACCGATCCGGCGATCAACGCGCTCGACGACGACGGGCAGGCAGCCTTCGCCAAGGCGATCGTGTCGCGGCTCGACAAGGCCGGCGCCGCCTACGACATCGGACACTACCGCGACGCGCCGACCGGTTTCCGCGTCTGGTGCGGCTCGACGGTCGAGGCGTCCGATCTCAAGGCGCTGACTGCCTGGCTCGACTGGGCGTTTGCGGCCGAGAAGGCCGGGCTCAAGGCCGCAGCCTGATCTCCCCAAAGCCCTCACCCTGAGCCTGTCGAAGGGCGAGGGCGACATCACCGATCCCGCCTCGTGGTTCGACACGCTCACCATGAGGCTCAAGCAATACAGCGATAAGTGGAGGGCGACATGCCCAAGGTTCTCGTTTCGGACAAGCTCAGCAAGACGGCGGTCCAGATCTTCAAGGACAACGGCGTCGAGGTCGACTACCTGCCGGATCTCGGCAAGGACAAGGACAAGCTGCTCGAGGTGATCGGCAACTATGACGGTCTCGCCATCCGTTCGGCGACCAAGGTCACCGAAAAGATCATTGGGGCGGCCAAGAACCTCAAGGTCATCGGCCGCGCCGGCATCGGCGTCGACAATGTCGACATTCCGGCGGCGACCAAGAAGGGCATCATCGTGATGAACACGCCCTTCGGCAATTCGATCACCACGGCCGAGCACGCCATCGCCATGATGTTCGCGCTCGCGCGGCAGCTGCCGGAGGCCGATGCGTCGACCAAGGCTTCGAAGTGGGAGAAGAACCGCTTCATGGGCGTCGAAGTCACCAACAAGGTGCTCGGCATCATCGGGGCCGGCAATATCGGCTCGATCGTCGCCGACCGGGCGCAGGGGCTCAGGATGAAGGTCATCGCCTTCGATCCGTTCCTCACGCCCGAGCGGGCGCAGGCGATCGGGGTCGAGAAGGTCGAACTCGACGAGCTGTTCAAGCGCGCCGACTTC
>CAYRZM010000325.1:0-4201 GCA_964428685.1 uncultured Devosia sp.
CACGGACGGGACCGGACGACGGACGGTGCGGGGGGACCGGTAGGCGTGGCACTCCGTACGGTGCTGCGAGGTTTGGGCTTAACGCTGGCGGCAGGACTCGCCAGCCTGAACCCCACTCCGAAATCCTGCCGCCCGCGAGGCGCTCCGCCTCATAAATCATACCAAGAGGCGCAAGCGCCTCGCGGGCCCCGCCCATCCCAGCGACGCGCAGGCTTCCCAACCGGACCGCCGGAGGCTTCCGCTCGCCGTGACGTCAGGCCGACACGCCCAGCCGCTCGATCTCTTTGGCAAAGAAGCTGCCACCCGCCGGAGCGCTCAGCCTGCCCGTGCCGCGGTCGGTGAGGGCGCTGTGCCAGAGGTGGATGCTCAGCGTCTCCGGCCGGACGATGTCGCCGAGCCCGACGCCTGGGGCGAGCAGTTTCCGCGCCGCGTCGTAGCCGATCGGGTAGAACACCGTTCTCGGCTGTGCCAGGCCGAACAGGCCGAGCCGGCGGAGATAATGGTTGAGCGGCCATGGCCCGGTGGCGCCGAACTGCATGTCCTCGACCGGCAGTTTCTGGCCGAGCAGCCGCCGCAGCCGCACTTCGAGCGCGCGGCGGATGGGCATGCCGGCCGGAATCGCGCCGGGCTCGAAGGTCGAGAGCAGCCGCTCGAGCAGCGGGCTCCCGGCGGGGCAGCGGAACACCGCGTTGTTGACCACCGCCTGCCCGTAGTGCCAGCGGCTGTGTTCGTCCTCGATGCCGAACACGTATTCGCCGAGGCCGGCATACGGCCGCACGCAATAGACGTCGCAGTCGACCCAGATGCCGGCCCCCGCCTCCATCAGGCAGAGCCGGAAGAGGTCGGCGAACACTGCCGGCGTGCGGTTGCCCTTGTAGAAGAACATCCGCTCGCGCGGCAGGATCGTCGCCGCATCGCGCAGCTCGCAGCCGGCGGGCACCGGGCCGACGTCGTCATAGGCATAGAGCGCAAAGCTGTGGCCGTGTTCGAGGAACGAGGCGATGGCGAGGCGGCCGAGCCAGCCGAGGTCGCCGTGCCAGAACGAGCAGATCGGCGGCAGCGCCGTCATCGGCGGCCGATCAGCCGGTTGAGCCGCTTTTTCCAGCGCTGCTTCATGCGATGACGCCAGAACCGGTAGAACAGCTCGTTGGTCATCGTGTGCCGGTACATATGGTGGAACGGCGCAAGGCTCACCAGGTACCAGGGCCGCTGGTCGCCGGTGTAGTGGATGATGTAGGGGCCCATCGCCTGCTGCGCGCGCCAGGGATCGATGGTGTTGAACCGCCAGTTGAGCTTGGTCCAGCGGCCGCGGAAGATCAGGTTGAGCAGGTCCTGGTCGTAATAGAGCTTCGGGATGAGTCCGGCGTCGATGATCTCCTGCAGCTTTTCTTCGACATGGCTCTGCTTGAACCCGTCCATGTCGATCAGCAGCACGCCCGAATTGAAATAGGGTTCTGCCGGATCGAAGATGCCGGCCTTGGCCCGCATGTCGCGGCCCATCATGATGTGCATGGCAAAGGGATCGGCGACGCCGGCGATCGGGTTGCCGTGCATGTCCTGGTCGTAAAGCAGCTCGATCGGCGCGATGACGAAGGTGTCGCTGTCGAGATAGATGACGCGGCGCACGTCGGGCGGCAGGATGCGGTCGAGCACGAGGCGCGCATAGGAGACGGGCGGAAAGCGCTTGCTGGCGCGGAGCGGGCCGCAGATGCGCAGGAAATCCGGATAGTCGCCGAGCTCGTAGTAGATGAAGGTCGCGCCGAACTCGGCGCTGATCGCATCGATATCGGCCTTGTGCTCGGGGGTGATCGCGTGGACGCAGAGATGGAACACCAGCTCCTTCCGCCGCCGGGTCGACAGGCACGTCGAGCGGATCACCGCGCAGGCCGGCGCCCAGAAATTGTCGTCGAAGGTGAGCGCGATGTGGATCGGGCTCAGCGGCGCCGCGTCGCTCAATCGGGGAGGCTCGTCGCCGGCCGGCTGTCGACCAGCGTGCCCTTGACGGCGGCGTCGATGGCCGCGGTCTCCTTGGGGCTCAGCTCGAGATTGTCGAGCGCGCCGAGGCAATCCTTGAGCTGCTCGAGCGTGCGCACGCCGATCAGCGCCGAGGTGACCTCCTTGCGCCGAAGCGCCCAGGTGAGCGCCAGCTGGCTCAGCGACTGCTTGCGCGCCTTGGCGATCTTGCCGAGCGCGTCGACGGCGGCCAGCACTTTGGGGGCCATCCACTTGCCGGAGATCGACGAGTTCTTTTCCTCGGCGCGCGTGCCGGTTTTGCCCTTCGAATACTTGCCCGAGAGCACGCCCTGGGCGAGCGGCGAAAACGGGATGACGCCGATGCCGAGCTCGCCGCAGGTGTCGAGCGTCTGGTCGTCCTCGATCCAGCGGTTGAGGATGGAGTAGCTCGGCTGATGGATGAGCAGCGGCACGCCCATGTCGGCGAGGATGCGATGGGCCTCTTTGGTCTGTTCGCGCGGATAGGACGAGATGCCGACATAGAGCGCCTTGCCCTGCCGGTGGAGCTGCGCCAGCGCGCCCATCGTCTCCTCGAGCGGCGTGTTGGGGTCGTAGCGGTGGGAATAGAAGATATCGACGTAGTCGAGCCCCATGCGCGCGAGGCTCTGGTCGCACGAGGCGATCAGGTATTTGCGGCTGCCCAGGTCGCCATAAGGGCCCGGCCACATGCCCCAGCCGGCCTTGGACGAGATGATCAGCTCGTCGCGATAGGGGCGGAAGTCGCGCGCCATGATGTCGCCGAACAGCTCTTCCGCCGCGCCGGGCGGGGGGCCGTAGTTGTTGGCGAGATCGAAATGCGTGATGCCGTGGTCGAAGGCGTAGCTCAGGATCTCGAACGCCGAGGGATAATCGCGGGTGCCGCCGAAATTCTGCCAGAGGCCGAGCGAGATCGCCGGCAGCTTCAGCCCCGACCGGCCGCTGCGGCGGAACTGCATGCTGTCGTAGCGCGTGTCGGCGGCGCGGTAGGTCATCCCGGGCTCCTCGGATGGCGGCTCGCTTGTGAGCATCGGGCCGCCAATGCTAGACCGGCGCCCATGCACAAGCGGGGTGGAGAGTGCGGGCGGAGACTGCCGCAAAGACCGGCGGTCTTCAAGGCTTTGCTGGCCGGCGCGCTGCTCTTTGCGTCCCCGCTGCCGGCCCGCGCCGATGACGGCGCGCGGAGCCCGCTGTTCCTCTGCGGAACGGGCGAGGATGCGCAGGCCGGCCAGCTGTCGCTGAGCGGCGTTCCCGCCGAGTCGGGAACCTTCACCCAGCTCCGTTTCGAGCGGCGCAGCGGCGACGCTGTGGTCGAGAGCTTTCCGCCCGACGGCGCCGGACCTGTCGATGCCAAAACGACGTTCTTGTTCGCCCACTCCGATGGACCGGAAGGCTATCTCGTGACGGTGCGGTTCAAGGTCGGCGACGAGGACTACGAGCTCTATTCCCTCGATCCGCCGCCGGGCGATACCGACGACACCGACACCACCGGCGCGGCCGCCGGGCTCGGCATCAGCCGCAACGGCCAGGCGGTCGAGACCATCGCCTGCGGCGAGGCGCCG
Source organism: uncultured Devosia sp. (assembly GCA_964428685.1). Classification (GTDB taxonomy): domain Bacteria; phylum Pseudomonadota; class Alphaproteobacteria; order Rhizobiales; family Devosiaceae; genus Devosia_A. The sequence goes on from CAYRZM010000325.1 coordinate 3,552, forward strand.
ACGCTGTTCGTCTCCGACCTCAAGGCGGCGACGGGGTGCGACACCGCCAATCCCATGGGCAATGCCGGCTGCGACGACGATCCGCCGGTGCGCAACGCGGACCTCGATCCGAAGACGCTGGGGGTGGTGCGCTGATCAGACCGGCCAGTCGACGCACTTGCCCTCGACGAGGACCAGCGGGAACGGGCAATCCGTGACGGGTGGCGTGGCGCCGCCGCCGGGAGCCGCGCCCCCGACGGAGGTGAACAGCCCGCCGCTCCGGTCCCACGGATCGTCCTCGCGGTGGCGGGCGATCAGCGTCTTGTGCGGATCGGCGAAGTAGGCGCGAAGCCCGACGGTCGCCAGCACCGAGCCGTCCTGGCCGAGCCGCGCATCGGCGGTGAGGGCGAGCGGCACGGCGGTGCCGCCAAGCTGGTACTCCGCGCCGGCATGGAGCGCGGCAAAGCCGTCGAGCAGCGACAGGCCGAGGCTCAGCCGCAGATCGGGCTCGGGATAGACCGCGACGTCGCCCATGGCGAACACTCCGGTGCGGTCGGAACCGGAATTGGGACGGACCAGCGCCACCCCGCCCCAGGCCTCGAGCGTCCAGATGTCCATGTAGAGCTCGACCTCCGGTCCCGCCGCGACGATGCTGCTGGTCGGGGTCCGCA
>CAYRZM010000326.1:0-7525 GCA_964428685.1 uncultured Devosia sp.
CCGCGCGTCGGCGCCGGGCAGTGCCGCCCAGCCCTTGAGCCGCAGCACGTCGTGGGCCCGGATCGTCTCCTCGATCGTGCGCAGCAGCTCGTCGCGGCTCGCCACATCGGGCAGCGCGATCGAGAACGAGTCGAAGTCGTCATGCTCGTGGCCCGCGCCGCCGTGCTCGAGCTCGTGCGCGCTGTCGCGGCCCTCGAGATGGTCCTCGCTGGAAATCCCCATGCCGAGCAGCGCCGCGATGTCGACATGCCCGTTGCGCGCCCGGATGACGCCGGTGCCGGGCCGGATCTCCGCCCCGAGCCGCGTCTCCACCGCGTCGAGCGCATCCCCGGCGACGAGGTCGGTCTTGTTGACGATCACCAGATCGGCCGCCACCAGCTGGTCCTTGAACAGCTCGCCGAGCGGCGTGGCGTGGTCGAGCATCTGGTCGGCCGCGCGCTGCCGCGCCACCGCCGCCTCGTCGGCCGCGAACCGCCCTTCGCTCAGCGCCGCGGCGTCGACCACCGTCACCACGCCGTCGACCGTCACCAGGCTCTTGATCTCGGGCCAGTTGAAGGCGCGGATCAGCGGCTGCGGCAGCGCCAGGCCCGAGGTCTCGATGACGATGTGGTCGGGCTTGTCGTCGCGCCCGAGCAGCGTCTCCATCGTCGGGATGAAGTCCTCGGCCACGGTGCAGCAGATGCAGCCGTTGCTGAGCTCGATCATGTCCTCCTCGCGGCAGCTGTCGTGGCCGCCCGCCGCGATCACTTCGCGGTCGACGCCGAGATCGCCGAATTCGTTGATGATGAGCGCGATGCGCTTGCCCTGGGCGTGGCCCAGCAGGTGCCGCACCAGCGTGGTCTTGCCGGCGCCCAGAAAGCCGGTGATCACCGTGACCGGGATCTTGTCCATGTGCCGCAACCCTCCGTGCGCACGTTGAAACGAGCGTTGAGCTCAGCTGATGCCGGCAGGTCTCCTGGCTCGCGGGTCGCTATGCATCCCCGCCTTCCCGGCTTTCGCCAGTGGCCGATGGGGGCACTCGCCGCTCACAGTTGCGGGGGCAGCCACGGTTTCGGTCCCTGATGGGTACGCCTCACCGTGTTCCCTTTTGATCCCCTTGCCCGCAGGCTTGGGGAACCGACCCCCTAGCTTTCGCATAGTGCCCACGGCTAAGCAATTGCGCCTCCCCGCCGGAATCCCGTCCATGAACCTCGTGTCGCCCGCCGTGCTGCCGATCCTCCTCTTGATCGGCTCCAACACCTTCATGACCACCGCCTGGTACGGGCACCTCAAATTCCCGAGCGCGCCGATGTGGATCGCGGTGATGGCGAGCTGGGGCATCGCGCTCTGCGAATACTGGCTGGCCGTTCCGGCCAACCGCATCGGCTACGGCACCTACACCGCCGCCGAGCTCAAGGCGATCCAGGAGGTCATCTCGATCACCGTGTTCGTCGCCTTCTCGATTTTCGTGCTCGGCGAAAAGTTCACCGTCAACACCGGCGTCGGCTTCGCGCTCATCGGGGTCGGGGCGTTCTTCGTCTTCAACGGCCCGTTCAAGTGAGGCTCAGCAGGTGGCCGGCGGCTTCAGCGAAGCGGTCAGCCGGTCGATCACCGCGTTGAACGGCTTGATGTCGGCGCGCGAGTATTCGAGCCAGTAGCCGATGAACTGCGTGCCGCCGCAGATCGCGACGAACCGCGCATAGAGGATGCGTGCCCCCTTCTTGCCCGAAAACGTCGCCCAGCCGGGCGTCGCCGCCTGGTAGGTCAGCGCCCAGCCGTCCTCGGTCGCCGCCTGCTGCTCAAAGCCGACCTCGCCAGCAAAACCCGTATCCACGATGTTGCCGCCATAGGCGCGCAGCTCGGCCGTGGGCGTGGTGAAGCGGTCGCCGTCGCCGTTGGCGCTCTCGCTCTGTTCAACGAACCCCGGCGGCACGTCGATGGAAAAGCCGAACCGCGCGTTCTCGTAGTGCCCCCAGCCGGCGGCGGCCACCGGCTGGGCGAGCAGCATCAGCATGGCGGCAGGCAGGCCGGCCCGCATCCGGCTCAGGCGCCGCGGATGAGGCAGGCGAGCGCCAGGATCACATAGGCGATCGTCATCAGCCAGAAATCGTTGATCGGCAGCTCCGGCATGCCGCGGATGAACGCCGAGAGCACGCCGAGGATGGCGATCACCAGCGAGATGATGAAGAACAGGACGCGCGGCGCGGTCAGTCTCATGGAAAACCCCCTCCGGCGCCCCTCGCGCCCTGCGGCAGGCTAGCACTCAGCGCGGCGATTCGCCGCCCGGCGGCGCGGGGTCGTGGTCGTGGTCATGGTCTGGCGCGCCGCGATGGGCCGCTTCGTGCCGCCACTCGCGCCAGCTCTGGGTGAGGATCTGATAGGCCGAGCTCAAAAACAGCGCCGCCATCACGCCCGCGACGATGAGGTCCGGCACGCCGTTGCCGACCACCGCCACCAGCCCCGCCGCGATCATCACCGCGACGTTGCCGATCGCGTCGTTGCGCGAGCAGAGCCACACCGAGCGGATATTGGCGTCGCCGTCCTTGTAGGCCCAGAGCATCCACACGGTGAACGCGTTGGCCGCCAGCGCCAGCAGCCCGATACCGCCCATCACCTCGGGCACCGGCACCCCGTGGAGGAGGAATTGATAGAGCGTCGTGAGCCCGATCCAGAGCCCCATGGCGACCAGGCTCAGCCCCTTGAGCACCGCCGCCCCGGTCCGCACCCCGACCGGCCGCCCGATGGCCCAGAAGCTCAGCGCGTAGGTCACCCCGTCGGCGAAGAAATCGAGGGCGTCCGCCTTGAGCGCCTGTGACCCGGCGAGCTGCCCGGCGCCCATCTCGACCACGAACATGGCGATGTTGATCGCCGTCACCAGCATCAGCCGGCGCTTGTAGTCCTCGTTCATGCCGTCGAAGGTCGCGGCGTGCTCGTGTCCGGCGCTCATGGCGAGCCTTTATTCTCGTGCGGGCACGCCCTACATAATTGCTCCAGCCACTAGAGGTTCAAGAGCAAATGCGCGACTTCGCGATCGGTGAGCTCAGCGCGGAAACCGGCGTCAAGGTGCCGACCATCCGCTATTACGAGGACATCGGCCTCATCGACGCGCCGCCCCGCAGCGCCGGCAACCAGCGGCGCTACGGCGAGGCCGCCCGCGAGCGCCTGCGGTTCATCGCGCATGCCCGCGCCATGGGCTTTCCCATGGACTCGCTGCGCGAAATGCTGCGCATCGCCGGCCACAAGGACGCACCTTGCGCCGATCTCGATGCGCTGGTGCGCGGCCGGCTCGCCGACGTCGACGCGCGCATTGCCCGGCTCACCGCATTGCGGGGACAATTGAGCGCCATGCTCGAGAGCCACCACCACGGCACCGTTGCCGAGTGCCGGGTGGCCGAAGTGCTCGCCGATCACGATCAGTGCGGCGGGGCGCACTAGCCCCGCGCGACGAAGTCTCCATACACCCAGCCGGTGCGGCCGCGGTCGTCCTTGATCTGCAGCCAGCCATGGCTGGAGGAGAGGACCGTGACCTTCTCGCCGCCGTTGAGCGCGAACAGCACCTTGCTGCTGCTCTTGCTGGGCGTCGAGCGGATGTTGGCGCCCTGGCCCTTGATGGTGGCGGCCGGGGCGGACTTGACCTTGGCCTTGGGCGCCGGCGGCTCCGCATAGGCGATCGCGGTCGCCTTCGCCGGCGCGGGCTCGGGGCCCACCGCGGAGTCGATCGCATCCGACGCATCGGCGGGCATCGCCTCTGCCACCTCGACCTTCGGCTGGCCCGTGGCCGACGAGGTATCGACGCGGATCGCGGTGGTATGGACCACGCGTGTGCGGAGCCCCGAATCGGAGTCGCTCGTGGCATCGTTCGAGGCCACCGCCGTTGCCGGGGCCACCAGCGGTGCCGGCGCGGCGCTCGCCGGGGTCAGGTCGACCTTGAGCAGCGCAAAGGTCGAGGCGACGACCTCGTTCTTGGTGAGCGTCGGGCCCGCATCGGGCGCGACGACCGGCGCCGGGGCCACCGCGGCCACCTGCATCGGCGCGGCCCCAGGCGAGCTCACGGCCTTCGCCGCCGGCGGGAAGCCGAGCGGCGCGACCAAAGTGGCCGCATCGGGCACCGGCAGGGCTGCGCAGGCACCCGACAGGCAGTGGAGCGGCACGGCGCCGGTGGCCAATCCGAGAAGAAGGAAGATCGCGGCCGTCACATAACCGGCGCGCGCAATGGGGCTGCGACTGAGCGTCGCCACAAGCACTTGGGACATCTGGTACTCCCGCACAACACTCCGGTTCCCCCCGCCGGGCCCCAGTACGCGCCCCCGCACCAGACCCTCAGCGTTTCGCGGCAAAGCGACCCAAATAGGGCGGCAATCGGACAAGTGTGCCGCATTTCATTTTGTGAACGGCAGGCGGGCCGCGCCATTCCTATTAAGCCAACTGGAACGGCGCTCCAGCGCTACACCACCACGATGCCCGAATGCTTGGCCTTGTTCTCGGGCTCGACATGGATGGTCATCTGCGCCTCGCCCACCGCTTCGCGGAGCTTCGCTTCGATCCGGTCGCAGATCGCATGCGCCGCCTCGACGCTCATCGTGCCCGCCACCACCAGGTGGAACTCGATGAACGTCAAGCGCCCCGCCTGCCGCGTGCGGATGTCGTGCGCTTCGATCGCGCCCTCGGCATTGGCGGCGATCACCTCGCGGATCATCGCCAGCCGCGCCGGATCGACCGCCACGTCCATGAGCCCGGTGACGCTCTCGCGCAGCGTCTGCCACCCGCTCCAGAGGATCACCACACCCATGATCGCCGCCACCGCCGCGTCGATCCGCGTGATGCCGCTCGCGAGCGCCAGCAGCACACCCACGATCACGCCCACCGTCGAGGCGACATCGGTCCAGAGGTGCCGGCTGTCGGCCACCAGCGAGGCGGAGCGCTCGCGCGTCCCCACCCGCATCAGGAAAAAGGCCCACACCGCATTGGCGAGGGTGGCGACGACGCTGACGGCGATGCCCACCGGATCGGCCCTGAGCGCGTGCGGCGCGATCAGCCCGTTCCACGCCTGCCAGAAGATCGCGAGCGCCGCGAGCGCGATGAAGACGCCGATGACGACGGCGGAAAAGTACTCGGCTTTGCCGTAGCCGTAGGGGAGCGACGCATCGGCCGGCCGCGCCGCGAGCCGCACGGCGACCAGTGCCAGGATCGCCGTCACGATGTTGACGAGGCTTTCGAGCGCGTCGGAGGTGAGGGCGATCGAGCCGGTGAGCCAGGCCGCCACGGCCTTGAGCGCCAGCACCGCGAGCCCGACCCCCAGACTGCCCAGCGCAAACCGCGCCGCCACCGTTGCCGAGTCGCCTGCCACACCGAATCTCCGAGCCTCGGCCCCGCCATAGCCGCGGCCACGCGGCCTCGCAAGTGCTTGTTTCCGCGACTGATTTTGACAAGCATTCGCAACGCCCTAAGCCCTTGGTTGACCGTGCGCTTTGCCGCCGCCTACAACAGCCGCGCGCAGGGCTTCCGCGATGGGGCTGCAACACATGTCCGGTGCGGCCGACCCAAACCGGGGGCCAAGACCGGGACTGCCGAGGGTGAATGGTCGAGCTTCCCGTCTTGCCGCCGGGCACCGGCGTGATGCTGTGCGGCCACGGCAGCCGCAATCGGCGCGCCGTCGAGGAATTCGCGGGGCTGGCCGATGCCCTGCGCGCCCGCCTGCCGGGCGTCCCGCTCGAATACGGCTATCTCGAATTCGCCAATCCGGTGCTGCATGCCGGCCTCGACCGTCTGCGCGAAGCGGGCGTGCGCCACGTCCTTGCCGTACCGGGCATGCTGTTCGCCGCCGGCCACGCCAAGAACGACATTCCAGCGGTGCTGAAAACCTACGAGGCGGCGCATGCGGGGCTGCGCATCACCTATGGCCGCGAGCTCGGCGTCGATCTCAAAATGCTGCGCGCCGCGGGCGACCGCATCCGCGAAGGCCTCGCCCAGTCGCCGCGCGACATTCCATTGAACGAAACTCTGCTGCTGGTCGTCGGCCGCGGCGCCTCCGATCCCGACGCCAATTCCAATGTCGCCAAGATCATGCGGATGCTGTGGGAAGGCATGGGCTTCGGCTGGGGCGAGGTGGCCTATTCCGGCGTCACCTTCCCGCTGGTGGCGCCCGCCCTCGATCACGCCGCAAAACTCGGCTACCGCCGCATCGTCGTCTTTCCCTACTTCCTGTTCACCGGCGTGCTGGTCAACCGCATCTACGATGCCGCCGAGGCCGCGCAGGCAAAGTACCCGCATCTCGAAATCCTCAACGCACCCTATCTCGACGACCACCCGCTGGTGCTCGACACGATCCTCGACCGCCTCCGCGAGACGCTGGTCGGCCAGAACCTGATGAACTGCGCGCTCTGCAAATACCGCGAGCAGGTGCTGGGCTTCGAGGCCGAGGTCGGGCTGCGCCAGGAGAGCCACCACCACCACGTCGAAGGCGTCGGCGGCGGCCTCGACAACTGCCCCTGCGCCGGCGACTGCGACGGCTCCTGCCGCGACGAAGCCTTCTGCCGCAAGCACAACCTGCCCTGGACCCCGCTCCACACGCATGACCACACCCGTGCCCTCAACTGGGAACCAACCACCGATCTCTCGCACCCCTCCCCCTTGAGGGGAGGGGCCGGGGGCGGGGGTCGCGCGGTCCCGGCGCACGACCACGACCACCACCATCAGCCATACCCCCACGCCGCCCACCCGCTCGGCCCGGTGACCCTCCCCAAGATCCAGGGCCGCCGCGCCCGCGAGGAGCGCGAATGAGGACCTATCTCCGCGATCCCGAGGCCATCTACGCGCAGAGCTTCGCCACCATCCGCGCCGAAGCCGACCTGCGCGGGCTGGGCGACGACATGCACGACGTCGCCATCCGCATGATCCACGCTTGCGGCATGGTCGACGTCGCGCCCCACATCCGTGCCAGCGAGGATGTCGTCGAAAAGATCGGCTTCGCCCTCGTCGCGCGTGCGCCCGTCCTCTGCGACGCCGAAGCGGTGCGGGCCGGCATCTCGCACCGCCACCTCCGCGGCAACGAGCTGGTGGTGACCCTCAACGCGCCCGAAGTCCCCACGCTCGCCGCGGAGCTCCGCACCACCCGCTCCGCCGCGGCCGCCGAGCTCTGGCGGCCGCGCCTCGCTGGCGCCGTCGTCGTCATCGGCAACGCCCCCACCGCGCTCTTTCACCTGATGGATATGCTCGATGCCGGCGCGCCGAAACCGGCCGCCATCATCGCCACCCCCGTCGGCATCGTCGGCGCGGAGGAGGCCAAGGCCGAGCTCGCGCTCGACATCCATCGCGTCCCATTCATTACGCTCCTCGGCCGCCGCGGCGGCTCCGCCATTGCCGCCGCCGCCCTCAACGCCATCGCCCGCGGCCTCGACCTATGACCCCCTGGCTCGACGTCTACGGCGCCGGCGAAGGCGAGCTTCCCGCCCTGCCGCATGCGGAGAGGATTGTCGGCCCGGGCCGCATCATCGAGCGCCTGAAGTCGGCACCGCCCCCCTCCCCCTTGCGGGGAGGGGCTGGGGGT
>CAYRZM010000327.1:0-3951 GCA_964428685.1 uncultured Devosia sp.
GATCGGCGGCGCCGACATGCCGGTGGTCGTCTCGATGCTCAACTCCTATTCGGGCTGGGCGGCGGCGGGCATCGGTTTCACGCTCGGCAACACGGCGCTGATCATCACCGGCGCGCTGGTCGGCTCGTCGGGCGCGATCCTTTCCTACATCATGTGCAAGGCGATGAACCGCAGCTTCATCTCCGTGATCCTCGGCGGCTTCGGTGGCGACAGCGCCGCGGCCTCGGGCGCGGAGGAGACGCGGCCGGTAAAGCAGGGCTCAGCCGACGACGCCGCCTTCATGATGAAGAATGCGAGCAAGGTCATCATCGTCCCCGGCTACGGCATGGCGGTGAGCCAGGCGCAGCACGCGCTGCGCGAGATGGCGGACCTGCTCAAGAAGGAAGGCGTCGAGGTCAAATACGCGATCCATCCGGTGGCGGGCCGCATGCCCGGGCACATGAATGTGCTGCTGGCGGAAGCCAACGTGCCCTATGACGAGGTGTTCGAGCTCGAGGACATCAACTCCGAGTTCGCGCAGAGCGACGTGGCGTTCGTGATCGGCGCCAACGATGTGACCAACCCCGCGGCCAAGACCGACAAGACCTCGCCGATCTACGGCATGCCGGTGCTCAACGTCGAGGACGCCGGCACGGTGCTCTTCATCAAGCGCGGCATGGCGGCCGGCTATGCGGGCGTCCAGAACGAGCTGTTCTTCCGCGACAACACGATGATGCTGTTCGGGGATGCCAAGAAGATGACCGAGGACATCGTCAAGGCGCTGGGGCACTGAGCGGGGAGCGGGGCTCCCCTCATCCCGCGCTACGCGCCACCTTCTCCCCGGCGGGGCGAAGGGACGGGGCCGCCTTCGGGCGGCCCGGCCGTTTTTTCATGACGGCGGATCGCCCGGAAGGTCCCAGCCAAGGCGATCGCAGATGGTCTGGCGCAGGGCACGGAGCGGTGCGGCGCCTTCTTCGGCATTGCTCAGGTTGATGATGGCGCGGCCGGTGTTGGCGTCGGCGACGTAGTGCGTGCGAAAGCCGACGCCGCCGCCGGCATGATTGAAGATACCGGGCCGTTGCGAGAAGCACCCGAGCGCCGCGTCGCCAAAGGCCGGCGTGATCATCCGTCGGGCGAGGTCCTGCGGCAGGATGGCGCCGTCTTTGCCCTGACAGGCGTTCGTCATTGCCGCAAGGAAAAGCGCGTAGTCGGCGCCGGTCGACCAGAGGCCCGTCGAGGCGAGCTCGGGCTGCACGCAATAGCCGCCCGGCACCATGACGCCGTCGCGGTGGCCGAGGGCGATGTTGAGGTCCCGCCTTGCGGGACGCATCTGGATGGCCGAATTCCGCATGCCGAGCGGGATGAGGATGCGCTCGTGAACCAGCTCGGAATAGGTCCGGCCGGTGACGTCCTCGACGAGCTTCTGCAGGATGGTCGTGCCGCCGCTCGAATAGGAAATCTTAGTCCCGGGCGGATATTCCATCACGACCGGCCGGTTGTTCGAGGGCGAAAGTCCATCGAGAATTTCGATCAGGGTCGGAATGGGCAGGCCGGGGGTGTAACCCCAGAAGCCGAAGACGCTGGTGCCGCCGGTGTGGCTGAGGAGCATCGCGACGGTGACGCGGTCGGCCTCCGCTCCCCGCAACTGCCAGTTCCTGAGCAACGGGTTGACCGGTGCCTCAAGGTCGATGATGCGGTCGCGGTGCAGCAGCATGAATAGGAGGCCGTTGACCGTCTTGGTCATCGAGCAGGTGGGAAAGCGCGTTTCCGCCTCGACCGGAGCGGACGTCCGCGGGTCGCGCCAGCCCCACTGGCGTGCCCAGACGATGCGGTTGTCGTCCATGACGGTGACACTGGCGCCCGGCACGCGCGGGGCGACCAACGCAGCCTCGAAATCGGCATCGGTGAGAAGGTCGGGGTGCATGGGTGTCCAGATAGAACGGTGCCTCAATGCCGCCGCCGGGTCAGCGAGGCATGTGGTCACATCGCATCAGACGCCGCGCGCTTCTTCTTCGGGCCGGGCAGGACAAGACCCGAGGCCGTGTCGCCCGCGAGGAAGCGGTCGAGGATCGTCTGGAGCGCGCGGCGGTCGGCGGGGGTGATGCCGGCGTAGAGGGTGGCGCGGACGCGTTCGGTGACGGCGTTGCCGGCGGCGAGGAGCTTCTGGCCCTTGGCGGTGAGGCGGTGCTCGATGCGGCGGCCGGGGCCGGGGGTGCGGGCGACCAGCGCCTGCGCCTCGAGACGATTGGCAAGGGTGCCGAAGGCCTGGTCGGTCTGGAAGGTCGCGAGCGCCAGCTCGTGGGCCGAGGCGCCCGGCAGCGCGGCAATGGCGCGCAGCGCATCCCACTGCACGATGGTCGTGCCGATGGCATTGAGGGCGGCATCGGCGGCGCGGTGCTGGCGGTGCTGCGCCTGCTTCACGGCGCGGCCGAGTCGTTCGAGCTCGTGGTCCATGCGGAAATGCTAGCGCGACGCGCTTGACACGTAAACATGCTGATATCAATATGCTTATATCAACATGTTTATAAAGGCGATGCGATGAGCGATGCTGTGGAGCTGAATATGGATGTGCAGGGAACGGGCCGGCCGGTGCTGGTGCTGCATGGCGGCGGCGGGCCGGCGACGGTGGCGCCGATCGCGGTGCATCTGGCCGAGACGATGCACGTGCTGACGCCGACGCATCCCGGCTGGAACGGGACGGCGCGGCCGGAATGGCTCAACGGCGTCGATGACCTCGCGATCCTCTATCTGCGGGAGCTGAAGCGGCGCGGTCTCAGCGACGTGACGGTGATCGGCTCGTCGATGGGCGGCTGGGTCGCGCTCGAGATGGCGGTGCGCGATCTCGGCGGGCTGATCGGGCGGATCGTGGTGGTCGACGGCGTCGGGGTCGAGGTGCCGGGCGAGACGATGGCGGACTTCTTTGCGCTGACACCGCGCGGCATTGCCGAGCACTCCTATCATGAGCCGGACAAGTTCTACGTCGATCCCGCGACGCTGCCGGCGGAGCGGCTTGCGCTGCAGCGCGGCAATGTTGCCGCGCTCAAGACCGTCGCCGGAACGCACATGGCGGATCCCAAGCTGCTGCGGCGGCTCGGCGCGGTCGAGACGCCGGCGCTGGTGCTCTGGGGCGAAAGCGACCGCATCGCCGGACCCGGCTACGGTCGGGCGCTGGCGGCGGCCATGCCCAAGGCGCGGTTCGAGCTGATCGCGCGGGCCGGGCACCTGCCGCAGCTCGAGCGCCCGGAGGCGACGTTCGCCGCGATCGACCGGTTCCTCATGGGCTGAGCCCGCTGGTTACCTCGCGGTGCCCGCTTGCCCGGAGGCGGTTGCGGGGCCATCTGTTCAGCATGTCCCGCACACTCAAAGTCGACCTCTTCACCGATATCGTCTGCCCCTGGTGCCTCATCGGCTCGGTGCGGCTCGACAAGGCCATCGCGGGGCTGCCCGCGGAGGTGACGGTGGATGTCGAGAACCATCCGTTCTATCTCGACCCGAACACGCCGCCCGAGGGCTACGACGTGGGCGAGATGCTGCGGGCGCGCTATGGGCGCGAGCCCAAGGCGATCTGGGCGCGGGCGGAAGAGCAGGCGCGGCTTTCGGGCATCGATCTCGACCTGAGCCGGCAGCCGCGGACGTTTCCGACGCAGAAGGGGCACACGCTGGTGCGGCTGGCGCGGCCCAAGGGCACGCAGCACGCGCTCGCCAATGCGATCGCCGCTGCTTACTTCCTCGAGCACCGGCAGGTGAACGAGGACGCGGTGCTCGCCGACATCGCCACGCAATTCGGCTTCACGCGCGAGGAGGCGCTGGCGGCGATCGAGGATCCGGCGGAGCTCGGCGTCTCGCACCGGCAGGCGGTGGAGGCGGCGGTGCAGGGCATCCAGGGCGTGCCGTTCTTCATCTTCGACAACAAATACGCCATGAGCGGCGCGCAGCCCGAAGAGGTGTTCGAGATGGCGCTGAAGCGGGTGG
>CAYRZM010000328.1:0-13784 GCA_964428685.1 uncultured Devosia sp.
CCAAAGGCTCGGTGACGCCGCTGAGCCTGGACAAAAGCCCCTGGCAGGCGACTTATTGGATGCCGATCACGCCTTATGTGACGCGCGAGGATTTCGCCCGTTAGGCCGTAGCCGGACCGGCACGGTGGCGCTGGGGCGAGAACAGGCCAACAAACAGCAAAGTCCAGAATGCCACGCGCACTGTGGGGCCCCGGCCCTGTCCGCCCGCAGCGGCGAAGCCGCGAGGACGCGCAAACAAAAACGGCGGCCGTCCTTTGACCCTCAAGACGCGCATCATCCCCTGCCTCGACGTCAAGGACGGTCGCGTCGTCAAGGGCGTGCAGTTCGTCGACCTGCGCGATGCGGGCGATCCGGTGGAAGCCGCCATCGCCTATGACGCGGCGGGAGCCGACGAGCTCTGCTTTCTCGACATCACGGCAAGCGCCGAGAACCGCGACACCATCTTCGATGTCGTCGCCCGCACCGCCGAGCAGTGCTTCATGCCGGTGACTGTGGGCGGCGGCGTGCGCACCATCGAGGACATCCGCAAGCTGCTCCTCAGCGGGGCGGACAAGGTGTCGATCAACACCGCGGCGGTGAACGATCCCGATTTCGTCGCCCGCGCCGCCGACAAATACGGCGACCAGTGCATCGTCGTTTCGGTCGATGCGCGGCGGCGGCAGTCGCAGGGCGTCGGCGCCGCCAACCGTTCGGAATGGGAAATCTTCACCCATGGCGGCCGCAATCCGACGGGGCTCGATGCCATCGAATTCGCCGCCCGCATGGTGAGCCGCGGCGCCGGCGAATTGCTGGTGACCTCGATGGACCGCGACGGCACCAAGCAGGGGTTCGACCTCGAGCTGACCCGCGCCATTGCCGACGCGGTCAGCGTGCCGGTGATCGCTTCGGGCGGCGTCGGCGGGCTCGACGACCTCGTCGCCGGGGTCAAGCAGGGCCACGCCAACGCCGTCCTCGCCGCCTCGATCTTTCACTTCGGCACGTTTACCGTCGCCGAGGCCAAGGCCTATATGCAGGGCCACGGCATTCCGATGCGGATGGATTGACGGGGACCTGAAATGGCATTTTCGCTCGAAGACCTCGACCGCCGCATCGCCGAGCGCGCCAAGGCGTCGCCGGACGAGAGCTACACCGCAAAACTGCTCAGGGACGGCCTCGACCGCTGCGCGCGGAAATTCGGCGAGGAGGCGGTGGAGGCGATCGTCGCCGCCGTCTCGCACGACAAAGCAGGGCTCACCGCCGAGGCGGCCGACGTGCTCTATCACCTGCTGGTGCTGCTGAGCGCCGGCGGCGTGTCCCTTGCGACGGTGATGGCCGAGCTCGAACAGCGCACCGCGCAGTCCGGGCTCGCCGAGAAGGCATCGCGCACGCGATGACGGGCAAGAAGCTCGAGCTCGATCCTTACCTCCGCTTCACCAAGGCGCAATGGGCGCAGTATCGCGACGGCGAGCCGATGACGCTGAGCGCAGCCGACATCGAGCGGCTGCGTGCGCTGACCGATCCGATTTCGCTCGCCGAGGCCGAGGAAATCTACCTGCCGCTGACCCGGCTCATCTCGTTCTATGTCGAGGCGGCGCAGGCGGTGCACCGCGTCTCGACCCGGTTCCTCGGCGCCGAGGACACGCGCGTCCCCTTCATCATCGGCGTCGCCGGATCGGTCGCGTCGGGCAAGTCGACCACCTCGCGCATTCTCCGTGCGCTGCTGCAGCGCTGGCACACCTCGCCCAAGGTCGACCTCGTCACCACCGACGGGTTCCTCTATTCGAACGCCGTTCTGGAGGAGCGCGGCATCGCCGCCCGCAAAGGCTTCCCCGAAAGCTACGACCGCGCCGCGCTGCTCAAGTTCCTGAGCGACATCAAGTCGGGCAAGGCGGAGGTGAGGGTGCCGGTCTATTCGCACCTCATCTACGACGTGCTGCCGGGAAAATTCACCACCGTCGACCGGCCCGACATTCTCATCGTCGAAGGCCTCAACATCCTGCAGCCGGGCGAGCTGCCGAAATCCGGCAAGCCGATCCTCTTTGCGTCGGACTTCATCGATTTTTCGATCTACATCGATGCCGACGAAGCGGATTTGCGCGAATGGTTCATGATCCGCTTCCGCGCGCTCCGCGCCAGCGCCTTCACCGATCCCAAGAGCTTCTTCCGGCGCCTCGCCGAGATGCCGTCGGACGAGGCCGAGGCGTTCGGATTGCAGGCCTGGGACCAGATCAACCTGCCCAACCTCCGCGACAACATCCTGCCCACCCGCGGCCGCGCCACGCTGGTGCTGCGCAAGGGCCGCAACCACGCCATCGAGGACGTGCAGCTCCGGCGGGTGTGAGACGTGGCGATGGACGCCCACCTCCCCCTTCACGGGGGAGGCAAGCGGAGCTTAGGCCGCAGGCCTTAGCGCAGCTCGGAGGGGGTGCGAGGCCCGCGCGATGCCGACTGCTCCCCCCTCCCCAGCGCCGCTACGAGGCTGCGCCGCGAGCTTCGCTACCCTCCCCGCGATGGGGAGGGTGAAAGAGCGCGGCGTGCGCGACGCCTAAATCTCCACCCCGTGCTCCAGCGCCATCTGGCCCAGGTCGCGCACCGGGCGGGCGCCGATGTGGGAGATGACTTCGCTCGCCGCGAGACAGCCGGCCTGGAGCGCCGTGCGGAGCTCGCGGCCGCGCGACAGCGCGAGCAGGAACCCGGCGGCAAAGAGGTCGCCCGCGCCGGTCGCGTCCACCACTTCGGGCACGGGATAGGCCGGCACCGTCACCACCTCGCCATTGGCGATCGCCATCGCGCCCTGCGCGCCCATCGTCACCGCCGCGAGCTCGCAGTCCTTGCCGAGCTGCTGGATCGCCTCGCTGAGGCTGTCGGTCTGGTAGAGCGCCTTGGCCTCCTCGATGTTGGCGAAGACGTAGTCGATGGTCTTTGACCGCATCAGGTCGAGGAATTCGTCGCGGAAGCGGTTGACGCAGAACGGATCGGAGAGCGTGAAGGCGGTCGCGCGCTCATGCTTGTGGGCAAAATGCGCGGCGGTGACGAACGCCTTCTTGGCCTCGACCGGGTCCCAGAGATAGCCCTCCATATAGGTGACCGCCGCGGCGCCGATCTCGTCTTCCCGGATGTCGGCCGGGGTGAGCTGGTGGCAGGCGCCGAGATAGGTGTTCATCGTCCGCTCGCCGCCGGGCGAGATCAGGATCATCGAGCGCGCCGTGGCCGGCCCGTCGCTCAGCCGGCTCACCCCATAGTGGACGCCGATCTCGTGCAGGTCCTGCGCGAAATTGCCGCCGAGGTCGTCGTCGGCGACCTTGCCGATGAACGCGACGCGCCCGCCGAAGCCGGCGACGCCCGCCGCCGTGTTGGCGGCGCTGCCCCCCGAGATCATGCGCTTGTGCGCCGGCATGCGGTCGTAGAGGTAGGCCGAGCGCTCGGCGTCGACGAGGTGCATGATGCCCTCGGTGAGGCCTTCGCGGGCGAGAAACTGCGGGTCGATCGGGGCGATCACGTCGACGATCGCGTTGCCGATGGTGAGCACGTCGAACTGTGTGTCAGCCATCGGCCGCCCTGGAAATTGCACCGGCGCGCGCAATAGCGGGGAACGGCCGCGGGCGCAACCTTCAGGCGGTTGGGTGTACCCGGACCTCGTGGTTCGACAGGATCACCATGAGGTCCTCAAAGGACTCACAGTAGCCCGCATCGTGAGCTCGACGAACCACGAGGGCGTGGCGCCGGCCACTCGCCCCACGAGCGCCCGCCCCAGCCTTTGACTTGCGCTCTGTCCGATCGATCCCGAACGGGCGCGCTCGGCCAACCGCTAGGCGGGCGCCGGCGTCTTGGGCTCGTACCGGCACCACTGGGCGATGATGCAGCGGTAGCATTCGGGCTTGCGCGCCTTGCACACATAGCGGCCGTGAAGGATCAGCCAGTGATGGGCGTGGAGCCGGTACTTTTCGGGCACCACCTTGAGGAGCTTCAGCTCGACTTCGAGCACGTCCTGGCCCGGCGCGAGGCCGGTGCGGTTGGCGACGCGGAAGAGGTGGGTGTCGACGGCGATGGTCGGCTGCCGGAAGGCGATGTTGAGCACCACGTTGGCGGTCTTGCGGCCGACGCCGGGCAGCGACTGCAGCGCCTCGCGGTCGGCCGGCACCTCGCCGCCAAAACGCTCCACCAGCTGCTGGCTGAGCGCAAAGACGTTTTTCGCCTTGGTGCGGAAGAGGCCGATCGTCTTGATCAGGTCCTCGATCCTGGCCCGGCCCAGCGCCACCATCTTCCGCGGCGTGTCGGCGAGCTTGAACAGGGCCGGCGTCGCCTTGTTGACCCCGGCATCGGTCGCCTGCGCGCTCAGCACCACGGCGACCAGCAGCGTGAACGGATTGGTCGCGACCAGCTCGCCTTTGGGCTCGGGGTTGTCGCGCGCGAAGGCCGCGAACATCGCTTCGACCTCGTCGGGCGACAGCTTTTTCGCGCGCGATGTTGATCGCTTTGCCGGCGCTTTGGCCATTCCCGCTCCCCCGATTCGCGGTCTATAGTCCATCGCGATGTCGACCAAAACTCAAGCCAAGCCGCTGTTTGCGGCCACCCTCACGCCGCACCGGTCGCTCACGCCCAATGGCCGCCGCGTCGTCATTGCGCTCGCGGTGGCGCTGGTCGTGGTGCCGGGGATCGTGTTCAGCCTCGCCGGCGCCTGGCCGGTGGTGGCGTTCATGGGCCTCGACATCGTCGCCATCTGGGTCGCGCTCACCCTCTCGATGCGCGCCGGCAAGGCCTATGAGGTGCTGACCCTCTGGCCGGCCCGGCTCGAGCTCAAAAAGGTCGATGCGCATGGCGGCGAAGAGCTGCTCGCCTTCGCGCCCGCCACCGTCCGCTTCGTCGTCGACCGCGATTTCAACGAGCGCGTCACGGCACTCTGGCTCAAGGAGCCCGACCGCCGCGTGCCGCTCGGTGCCTTCCTCTCGGCCGACGAGAAGCTGAGCCTCAGCAAGGTGTTCGGCACGGCACTCCGCAAGGCGCGGGTGTAGCCGACGACCGTCAAAACCGGGTCGTCTCCACCCTCGGCCTGGCCTATGTCTTGGCCACCATGACCCAGCTCACCACACTCACCCCCGCCGACGACTACGAGACCGTCCGCGCCGCCATCGCCTATCTGAGCGAAACCGGCGCCGAGGACGTGGACGTCGCCCGCTTCGCCCGCTCGCTCGGCATGACCGAACGCCAGCTGACCGATCTCTTCCGCCGCTGGTGCGGGCTCTCGCCCAAGAGCTTTGCGCAGGCGGTGGCGCTCAACCACGCCAAGCGCCTCTTGGCCGAAAAGGAAAGCGTGCTCGCGACCACCTATGCGGTGGGGCTGAGCTCGACGTCGCGGCTCCACGACCTGTTCGTCACCCACGAGGCGATGCCGCCGGGCGCCTTCCGGCAAAAAGGCGAAGGGCTCGCGATGATCTGGGGCACGGCGCCCTCGCCCTTCGGCACGGCGGTGCTGGTGCTCACAGATTATGGCCTCGCCGGTCTCGGCTTCGCCGATGGCGAGGTGAGCGTCGCTGCGGCCTTTGCCGACCTGCGCGACCGCTGGCCCAACGCGAAGTTCAGCCGCGACGACGCACGGATCGCGCCCATCGCCGCGCGCGTCTTCGATCCCGCCCGCTGGGACCCGGAGCGGCCGGTCAAGGTCGTGCTGATCGGCACCGATTTCGAGGTCGAGGTCTGGCAGACGCTACTCAAGATCCCGGTGGGCCGCGCCACCACCTACCAGGCGGTCGCCGAACGCATCGGCCGGCCGGCGGCGTCGCGCGCCGTCGGCGCCGCCGTCGGCAAGAACCCCATTTCATTCGTCGTGCCGTGCCACCGCGTGGTCGGCTCCAGCGGAGCCCTCACCGGCTACCACTGGGGCGTGCCGCGCAAGCGCGCGATCTTGGGATGGGAAGCGGGGGTGGCGGGGTAGGGCGCGCCGTCACCCTCCCCCTAGCGGAGCTGGGTGGGGGAGCGGCCGGCACTGAGTGCGCCTCGCACCCCCTCCGAGCTTCGCTAGGTCGCTTCGCTCCCAAGCTTCGCTTGCCTCCCCGTGAAGGGGGAGGTGGGCACCGAAATCAGATGCTCACCCGCTCCTTGAGCTTGCCGGTCTTGCCGATGCGATAGACCACTGGCTCGCCGGTCGCGAGCTCGCGCTTGAGGATCTGTTCGGGGGTGAGCTGTTCGATCGCCATCACCATCGAGCGGAGCGAATTGCCGTGCGCGGCGACCAGCACCGTTGCGCCGGCCTCGACCGCGGGCAGGATGTGCTTGTCGGAATAGGGGAGGGTTCGGGCCGCGGTGTCCTTGAGCGACTCCCCGCCCGGCGGCGGCACGTCGTAGGAGCGGCGCCAGATCAGCACCTGCTCCTCGCCCCATTTTGCCCGCGCATCGTCCTTGTTCAGGCCCGCAAGGTCGCCGTAGTCGCGCTCGTTGAGCGCCTGGTCGCGGGTGATGACGCAATTGACGATGCCCAGCTCCTCGAGCATCAGGTCGAGGCTGTGCTGGGCGCGCCGCAGCGCCGAGGTGAAGAACACCGTCGGTTTGAGACCCGCGGCCTTGATCTTGCGGCCCGCCGCACGGGCCTCGGCGATGCCCTTGTCGGTGAGGTCGGGATTCTTCCAGCCGGTGAAGAGGTTCTTGAGGTTCCACTCGCTCTCGCCGTGGCGGACGAGGATCAGCGTTCCGGCCATCGCTTACTCCTTGAGGCCGAGCACGTCGGCCATGTCGTAGAACCCCGGCTCCTGGTCGCGCGCCCAGAGCACGGCGCGCACCGCGCCCGCGGCGAACATGCCGCGGTCGGTGGCGCGATGGGTGATTTCGATCCGCTCGGTCTCGCCGACGAAGAACACGCTGTGTTCGCCCACCACATTGCCGCCGCGCAGCGCCGCAAAGCCGATCTGTCCGTGTCCGCGCGCGCCGGTGTGGCCCTGCCGGGATAGAACGGCGTTCGCATCGAACGGCGCGCCGCGCGCTTCGGCCGCCGCCTTGCCCAGCATCAGCGCGGTGCCCGAGGGCGCATCGACCTTCTTGTTGTGGTGCATTTCGAGAATCTCGACATCGTAGTCGGGCAGCGCCGCCGCCACCTGCCGCACGAGGCCAGCGAGCAGGTTGACCCCGAGCGAGAAATTGCCGGTCTTGACGATCCGCGCGCCGGCGCTGCCGGCCTTCTGGATCGCCCAATCCTCTTCCTTGGAGCAGCCGGTGGTGCCCACGATGTGGATGAGGCCGCGCGCCGCGGCGAGCTCGCTCAAGAGCACGCTGACCGTGGGCGCGGTGAAATCGATGATGGCGTCCGCGCCCTG
Organism: uncultured Devosia sp.; assembly: GCA_964428685.1. GTDB lineage: Bacteria > Pseudomonadota > Alphaproteobacteria > Rhizobiales > Devosiaceae > Devosia_A. The sequence goes on from CAYRZM010000328.1 coordinate 7,284, forward strand.
GAGCGCCGCCTCCGCGTCGTCGCCGATCGTGACGCCGAGCCGGTCGATCCCGGCATATTCGCCCGCGTCGCGCCCGATCGCCGCCGAGCCCGGCCGGTCGAAGGCCGAATGGAGCGCGAGGCCCGGCGTGGTGGTCACGGCGCGGATATTGGCCGCGCCCATGCGTCCGCCGGCGCCGGCAATGGCAATGCGAAGGTCGGTCATGGACGTTCTTTAGCGGGGTGGGGCGAGCAATTCCACTGGAGCATCCTTTCCCACGCGTATTGGGGAAGCCCGACTGCGCGCCTCAGGCGATCCGGTGCCCCGCCATTTCCGCGAGGATCGCCCGCGCCGCCGCCGCCGGATCGGCCGCCGCGGTAATCGGCCGTCCGACCACGAGGTGCGTCGCGCCGGCGGCGATGGCGTCGGCGGGGCCCATGATGCGTTTCTGGTCGCCCGAATCGGCGCCTTTGGGCCGGATGCCGGGGGTGACGATCGCCATGCCCGGCCCGACGATCCCGCGCACCATCTCCGCCTCGCGCGGCGAGCAGACGAGGCCACCGATCCCCGCTTCCTGTGCCTGTTCGGCGCGGAGCGCCACGAGGCCCGCCGCGTCGCGGGCGTAGCCGGCTTCCGCCACGTCGGCGTCGTCCATCGAGGTCAGCACGGTGACGCCGAGCACGGTGAGGCCGGACCCGGCCGCCGCCTTCGCCGCGACGCGCATGGTCTTGGGGTAGGCGTGCACGGTGAGCATTGCCGCGCCGGTGCGGGCGATAGCGGCCACGCCGTGCGCCACGGTGTTGTCGATGTCGAGGAGCTTGAGGTCGAAGAACACCCGCTTGCCGGCGGCGATCAGCGCCTTGCCGAGCGCCAGCCCGTCGCCGCCATAGACCAGCTGGTAGCCGATCTTGAAGAAGTCCGCCGCGCCGTCCAGCGCCGCGACCAGCCGCTCCGCCTCGCCCCGCGTGTCGACATCGAGCGCGACGATCAGCGTTCCGGGCATAAGCGTGTCTCCAGCTGCGGGCGGCTCGTCGCAGATTCGGGGACGAAAGTCACCGGCCACCGCGCTGCTATGCCGCCATAATAGCTGGACGGGACGATCCTATGCTGCCATAACATCGCCATGCAGCAGCAGGCGCTTTCCGCGGTGGTGGCCTGGGTCCGGCTCGACGCCGCGATCCAGAATTTCAACCAGCAGCTCCGCCGCGACTTCGGCATCACCGGCCTCCAGTTGGCGGTGCTGCGCATCCTCGGCGAGCGGCCGGCGATGCCGCTCGCGGCGCTGCGCAAGGCGCTGGTGATGCATCCGGCAACGCTCGGGCAATCCATCGACGAGCTGCGCGTCATGGGGCTCTGCACCGTGAGCCGGGACAGCCGCGACCGGCGCGCCCGGCAGGTGGCGATCACCGATGCCGGGCGGGAGCTGATGGCGCGCGCCCCCGTCGCCGGTCCGGTTCGCCTCCGCGAAACCGAAAACGACCCGGCCCGGCTCGACCAGCTCAAGGCGGCCTTCGAGGATGCGGTCGAGCTGTTCGGGCTCGGCGCTTATGCCCCCGGCCGGAGCGAGGGACGATGAGCGGCGCGTCCGGCCGGCTCGTCTGGGATGGCGCGCTCGCGCCCTGCCTCGACGCGCCGGCGCTCGACAGCGTCGGCGAGGTGGTCGTCGGCCGCTTCGGCGGCAGCACGGGCGCCGGCGCCCACAAGAACGAGGACGCCGCCCTCGTCTGGACCGGCCGCAGCTGGGTGGTCGCGGCCGTCCTCGATGCCCATGGCGGCAGCGCCAGCGCGACCGCCATGCTCGCCCTGCTCGAGGCGCACCGCGCGGTGCTGACGGCGGCGCTCGACGCCGGCGATCCGCGCGCTTTGCCAAAGCTCCAGGCCGCGCTGGTGGCGCTCCTGACCGATGCCGGGACCGCCGCCACGATGGCGGCCGTCGCCGGCGAGACGGCCTGCCTCGTTGCCTGTCAGTCCGGCCCCCATCTTTTCTGGCTCTCGATCGGCGACAACATGCTCTATCTCTGTCATCCCGAGCTCGCCGCGCTCGGCCAGCACAGCCTCACCGTGCGCAATTTCTACGAATGGATCGGCGCGCGGAGCAGCCTCGTCGGCCCCGTGCCGGCCTTTTCGACCGGCATCCGCGCGCTGCGCCAGGGCCGGAGCACGATCGCGCTCCTCACCGATGGTATCCTCGAAATGGGCGACCGCCGTTACGAAGACCCCGCCGCGGTGGCGGCGGCGCTGACCGGCGGCCCGACCCGCGACGCGGTCGCCCATCTGCTCGAGGGGGCGCGGGCCGCCGATGCCGTCGACAGCTGCACCGTCATCGCCTGGACCGTCGACAACCCCGCGCCGGCCCTCATGCCGAGCGCCTGACGGAGACGACGTGATGCGAACCCTCGAGGACATGCCCAATATCGGCGCCGTGCTGGCGGCGCGGCTGCGGGCTGCGGGCATCACCAGCGCGGCGGAGCTGCTGCGGCTCGGCGATGCCGCTGCCTTTGCCCGCCTCCGCACCGACCTGCCCGACGACGCCTGCACCCACACCCGGCTGGCGCTCGCCGGTGCGGTGCGGGGCGTGCGCTGGCACAGCCTCGACAAGGCGCTGCGCCAAAAACTCGCGGAGGAGGCCCATGCCTGAGCTCCTCGGCATCGACAACGTGCTTTTTGCCGTCCGCGACCTCGATGCGGCCGTGCGGTTCTACGAAACCTGCGGCTTTACGCTCAAATTCAAGATCGCCGAGGCGGGGATGGCGCTCTTTTCCATCGGTCGGGAGGAGCCGGGCCTGCTGATTCGCATCGGTGATCTCGGCGGCGCGGGCCACTCTGGGTCGAGGTGAAGGATGCCGACGCGGTGGCGGCCGAGCTCAATGCGCGGGGGCTCACGACCGGCCGGCTCGAAACGATGACCGGCGTCACCGTCGACGTGACCGACCCGAGCGGCAATGTCGTGGGCTTTGCCGACTACTCCAAACGCCCGGAAATGGCCCGGAAACCGGCGCGCATATAATATGCCTTGACAGGCATATGCCGATTGCGGCATACGATGGCGCATGTCGACCTTCAGCGCCATCGCCGATCCCGTCCGCCGCGACATCCTCGCCCTCCTGAGTGCCGGTGAGCGGCCGGCCGGCGAGATCGTCGAAACCCTGAAGCTGCCGCAGCCCAACGTCTCGAAACATTTGAAGACGCTGCGCGACGCCGGGCTCGTGCGCATGCGCATCGACGGCCCGCGCCGGCTCTACAGCCTCGACCCCACCCCTCTCGCCGAGCTCGACCAGTGGCTCCAGCCCTACCGGGTGTTCTGGAGCGAAAGGTTCGATGCGCTCGGCGACCATCTTCTAAGGAGCGACTGACATGTCCACCGCCACCGACGCGCTCGGCACGTACACCCGCCGCGGCGACCTGATCGACATCCGCTTCGAGCGCACCTATCCGCGCCCGGTCGAAACCGTGTGGAAGGCGCTGACCGAGCCCGCGCGGCTCGCCGACTGGATGGGCAAGAGCGAGGTCGAGCCGCACGTCGGCGGCAAGTTCCTCACCATCCAGGATTCCGCCGCGCCGATGACCGGCACCGTGCGGGTGTGGGACCCGCCGAAGGTGCTGGAGTTCACCTGGTCCAACAAGGACGCGCCCGATTCCGTCGTGCGCTACGAGTTGCGGCCCGAGGGAAAGACCGGCACCCGCATGCTGTTCACCCAGCAGGGCGTGCTTCCCGGCCGCAGCGCGCTGATGCTGCCCGGCTGGCAGTGGCTGTTCGACCGCCTCGCCAACGCGCTCGAGGCCAGGGCCGGCACGCTCAGCGGCAAGAGCTGGAGCGACTGGCAGCAGGTCTATCTGCCGGTGCTCAGGCGCGAATTTCCCGGCGTGGCGTTCGAGGGAACGCCGTAGAGCACAATTCTACATCCCCGTGCCCGGACATCCTGGTTCGACAGGCTCACCATGAGGTCCTCACCTAGTTCTCAGTCGCCCTCATGGTGAGCCCGTCGAACCACGAGGGCGTGCGCACCGAGCCCGCGCTAAATCCCCCCGCGCGTAAAATGCGTGAGCTCGCGCACCACCTGCCCGACCTTCCACTGGATGCCGGGCTCGTTGGGGCTGCCTTCGGCATCGAAGATGTCGGGCGCCGGGCCGAGGCCGAGCAGCGTCGGGGTCACGAGCGTCCCGACCTTGCTGAGCGAATCGCGCAGGTGGCTCAGCGCAAAGATCGTCGCGTACTTACCGTCGCTCACCCCGCCGATGCCCCACACCGCGTTTTTGAACGGATTGGGCTTGGTGCGGCTCACCCAGGCCAGCGTGTTCACCACCAGCGGCGGCGTGCTGCCGTTGTATTCGGGCGTGATGAGCAGCACGATGTCGGTCGAGCGGAAAATGTCGGCGAGGCGCGTCGCCGCTTCCGGCGCGTTGCCGGCATCCTCGATGTCCTGGTTGAAGATCGGCATCGGAAAGTCGGCAAGGCTGAGATCGGTGACCGCCACCCCCGCCTCGCGCAGCCTGTGCGACATGTGCCGGCGCAGGATCTCGTTGTAGGAGCCCGTGCGCAGCGAGCCGCAGAGGGTGACGGCGGTCTTCGGGCCGGGCGGGGCGGGGTCGCTCATATGTCCACCGGGGTCATTCCCGCGAAAGCGGGAGTCTCTGTTTATGTCTAGAACGCGATTCCGAAACGGAGGTCACCGCGGTCGCGGGGATGACAACCAATGGAGCCGCACCCATCGAGCGCCTACGCGTCGAACAGCTTGCTGAGCTTGGCAAAGAAGCCCTCGCTCGTCGGCGAAGTCTCCTTGGTCGTCGCCTTGTGGAATTCCTCGAGCAGCTCGCGCTGGCGCTTCGAAAGATTCTGCGGCGTCTCGACGTCGAGCTGCACATAGAGGTCGCCGGTGTCCTTGCTGCGCAGCACCGGCATGCCTTTGGATTTGAGCCGCACGCGCTGCCCCGCCTGCGTGCCCGGGGCAACCTTCACCTTGGCGCGCTGGCCGTCGAGCGTGGGTACCTCGAACTCGCCGCCGAGCGCCGCCGTGGTCATGGCGATCGGCACGCGGGCATAAAGGTCCGCCCCGTCGCGGTGGAAGAGGTCGTGCGGCTTCACCGAAATGAAGATGTAGAGGTCGCCCGGCGGCCCGCCGCGCAGGCCCGCTTCGCCCTCGTTGGCGAGCCGGATGCGGGTGCCGTCCTCGATGCCCTTGGGGATGTCGACCGAAAGCTTGCGGTTCTCCTGCCGCCGTCCCTGGCCGCCGCAATCGGTGCAGGGATGCTCGAGGATCTGGCCGCGGCCATTGCACACCGGGCAGGTCCGCTCGATGGTGAAAAACCCCTGCGCCGCGCGCACCTTGCCGTGGCCGTTGCAATGCTTGCAGGTCGACATGCCGGTGCCCGGCTTGGCGCCCGAGCCCTCGCAGGTCGTGCAGGTGACGAGCGTTGGAACGTCGATCTCGACGGCGCGGCCGAGGAAGGCCTCCTCGAGCGTGATTTCGAGATTGTAGCGGAGGTCCGACCCGCGCAGCCGCGACTGCTGGCCGCGATTGCCGCGCCCGCCGCCCATGAAGTCGCCGAAAATGTCCTCGAAGATGTCCGACATCGAGGATGTGAATTCGGGGCCGAAGCCGCCGGCGCCGCCATTGGCCCGCCCAAAACCGCCCTGCTCGAACGCCGCGTGCCCGAACCGGTCGTAGGCCGCGCGCTTCTGCGGGTCCTTCAGCGTGTCGTAGGCTTCGTTGATTTCCTTGAACTTGTGCTCGGCATCGGCATTGCCCGGATTGCGGTCCGGATGGAACTGCATGGCGAGCTTGCGATAGGCGCCCTTGAGCGCCGCTTCGTCGGAGCCCTTCGCCACACCCAGCACATCGTAGAAATCGCGTTTGGCCATGGGCCGCCGTCATACCTTAAAATGAAGGCGCCGCGGGAGAGCCCCGCAGCGCCTGTGCATTATTGATGAGCCTTGAGCCGCACGATCAGGCCGACTTCTTGTCGTCCTTCACTTCCTCGAAGTCGGCATCGACCACGTCGTCGTCGGCCGGCTTGTCGCCGCCCGCGGCCTTGGCTTCGGCTTCCGCCTGCGATGCCTTGTACATGGCCTCGCCGAGCTTCATCGAAGCCTCCGCCAGCGCGTTGGTCTTTTCCTTGATCGCCTCGGCGTCCTCGCCTTCGAGCACGCCCTTGAGATTGCTCAGGGCCGTCTCGATGGCGCTCTTGTCCTCGGCCGAGACCTTGTCGCCATAGTCCTTGAGCGACTTCTCGGTCGAGTGGATGAGGCTCTCGGCCTGGTTCTTGGCTTCCACCGCCTCGCGCTTGGTCTTGTCCGCCGCGGCGTTCGCCTCGGCTTCCTTGACCATGCGGTCGATGTCGGCATCCGAAAGACCACCGCTGGCCTGGATGCGGATCTGCTGCTCCTTGCCGGTGCCCTTGTCCTTGGCCGAGACGTTGACGATGCCGTTGGCGTCGATGTCGAACGTCACCTCGATCTGCGGCACGCCGCGCGGGGCCGGCGGAATGCCGGCGAGGTCGAAGTTGCCCAGGAGCTTGTTGTTG
>CAYRZM010000329.1:0-4937 GCA_964428685.1 uncultured Devosia sp.
CACCGTCAGCTCGCGATAGGCCTGGGGATTGACCCAGGGGACGTAGTCGCCGGTGAGCATGTCCTCGAGCCACATCAGCTGGTACTTCTCCACCGACCGGGCGAAGCGGATGGCGTCGTTGAGGAACCAGCCGGGGCCGCAGTCGAGCGCCAGCGAGACCTTGTCGCCCAGCACCTCCTTCATCGCCGCCACGCAATCGAGCATGTGGTTGAAGCCGTGCTCGGAAATCTGGCCCTGGTCCATGGCGCCGTGGTAGCCGCCGGCCTTGTTCTTGGGGCCGTAGTGGAAATCGGGCACCGAGTCGCGCATCTGCGAATGGAAGCTGATGCCCTGCTTGACCATGAAGAACTTTTCGGGCCGCTCCATCATCCACTTGACGTCGGCGGCGTAGTCCTCGGGCCGGTCGCCGCCGCGCTTCTGGCGGACGTTGCCGTTGTAGACCCGCACGCGATCACGGACCTTGCCGCCGAGCAGCTTGTAGGCCGGCACGCCCGCGGCCTTGCCGGCGATGTCCCACAGCGCGTGCTCGATGGCCGAGACCGCCGCGCCGTAAGGCTTGAACGAGCCGCGCTGCCGAATCTTCATGACGCACCGCTCGACGTCGGTCGGGTCTTCGCCGATCAGCGCCTCGCGGAAATGCAGCACCCAGGGCTTGAGGTAGCTTTTTGTGTATTCCACCTCGCCGAGGCCGTAGAGGCCCTCGTCTGTGATGATGCGGACGATGGGGTGCTTGCCGATGACGGCGCATTTGAGGTCGGTGATCTTCATGGCTGGTCCTGTTCGCTTCCGCCCAATGCCGGAAGCCTCGATGGTCGAGATGACGGCGCGAACAGGGTTCTAGCCCGCCGGCGCCGCTGCTCCTGTCGTCTCCTCCCGTGGCCGCTCTCGGGCGGCTCTCCGAGCTACTTGTCGCGCTCGCCGTTGCGGCGCGAGATGCGCATCTGTTCCAGAATGTGACGGCCGGAGCCTTCGACGTGGCGCGACACGATCGCCGCGGCGCGTGGCGCATCGCCCGCCCGCACCGCGCCGATCAGCTCGCGATGCTCGCTGAGGACGGCGTTGCGCCGCGCCAGCGTCACGGGATGCTGCCGGCTGATGGCGCGCAGGATTTCCCGGTGCTTCCACCAGAGTTCGGCGGCGTGCCGGTTGTAGTGCCGGCCATACATGACCAGATGAAATTCGGTGTCGAGTTTGCCGTGCCGGGCGGCGTCGGAAAAGTTGTTGGTCTCGATCTCGCCTTGGATGCGCTCGAGCTCGGCGACGTCGGCGTCGGTCGCCATCCCCACGAACCAGCTGGTGAGCGTCGGCTCGATCAGCATCTCGATCTCGTAGATGTCGCGGATGAAGTCTTCGTCGATGGGCCGTACGCGGGCGCCGCGATTGGGCGTCATCACCACGAAGCCTTCGCCGCGCAACTGCTGGAGCGCTTCGCGCACCGGATTGGACGAGGTGCCGAGCCGTTCGGCTAGGTCGGCGACCTTCAGCCGTTCGTTGGCGCGCAAGCGGCCGGAGATCAGATCGTCGCGGATGAGCTCGTACACGGAGCCGCCGTCGGCGCCCTGAACTCCCGGCCGTTCGAAGACAGTGATCTGGCTCATCCCGGCCCTGCTTCTACCAGTTTCGCCTCCAAATCCAATCCCCGATCCATCGGGTTCTGCACTTAGTCAAATCCGGTTTGTGTATAGGATCGGCGAGAGTTGACACACAATATGGAGTCTGCGACGGTTTGGGCCGCGGCAAGAATGGGGAAACCATCGCCGCCTTGGGAGGTGCGGCCGGCGTGTCCGGTCGTTGGCGCGGCTTCGGCCGCAGATCGTCTGGCCCTGGTGCGCCCACGATCGATCGAGGAGGATTTGTTCCATGACTAAACGCGAAGATCGCTCAGCCAACGGATCACGGTTTGAGCGGCGCGGCGTGCTTGCCTATTCGATGGCCGTGCTGCTCGGCACGACCATGATCGCGACGACGACGACCGCGAGCTATGCGCAGAGCGTCGATCTCAGCAAATGGTCGCCCGACTATGTGAAGAGCATCGCCGGCACCAAGGATTTCGACACCGCCGCCGATTGCTCCAAGGTGACGCCGCTCGATTACAAGGGCCGCCTGACCTACTGGTACACCGGCCCCAACAACGCCTCGCCGGACCTCGACAAGAAGATCGATGCCGACTTCTGGGCGGCCTGGAAAGCGGCCTATCCCAACATCCAGACCGACTACCAGAACATCGACTACAACGTGCTGCTCGACAAGCTGCGCACGTCGCTGCTCGGCAATTCGGGGCCGATGGTGGTGCGCCTGCAGATCGTGGGCGGCGTCGAGTTCGCCAGCAAGGGATACTTCCAGGAACTGAAGCCGGAGGACATCGGTTACTCGTCCGCCGATTTCTGGCCGGGCGCCATCAAGTCGGACATGTGGGACGGCAAGGAATACGGCGTTCCCACCAACAACGAGACGATGGCGTTCATCTGGAATGCCGACATCTTCAAGCGCGCGGGTCTCGATCCGGACAAGGCGCCGGCGACCTGGGACGACGTGGTCAAGGATTCCAAGATCATCCACGACAAGCTGGGCATCCCGGGCTACGGGCTCGTTGCCAAGCAGAACGCCGGCAACACGCCCTTCCGCTTCATGCCGGAGCTCTGGGCCTATGGCAGCGGCGCGCTCGACGAGGCGGCCGCGACGCCGCAGTACAAGGACGTGTGGATCAACAACGCCGGCGGCAAGGCGGCGCTGCAGACCCTGGTCGACATGTATGTGCGTGACAAGTCGGTGCCGGTCTCGGCGCTCACCAACACGCAGAACGAGAACCAGCAGCCCTTCATCGCCGGCCAGCTGGCGATGGAAATCGGTCACCCGGCCGAGCTTGCCAAGATGAAGGACATGGCCAGCAAGGCGACCGGCGCCGACAAGGACGTGGCCGACACCGTGGTCGCCAATATGCGCTACGGCCTGATCCCCGCCGGTCCGGACGGGAAGCGCGCCGTGGTGTTCGGCGGCTCCAACATGCACTTCATCCAGCCGCAATATGTGGATGGCGGTTTCGATGCGCCGGCGGCCAAGGCCTTCGCCTGCTTCTGGAATAGCCCGGAATGGTCGACCAAGCAGGCCTGGAACGGGTCCAACCCCGGCAACCTCCAGGGCTTCCGCACCAAGTGGATGAAGGAGCGTCTCGACACGATCAAGTATCTCGAGGTCACCACCTCGATGCTGCCCTCGGGCGTGCCGTTCCCGGTTATCCCGCAGGCGACTGAGATCACCAACAACGTCATTCCGGACATGATGCAGAACGCGCTGACCGGCAAGATGACCGTGGACCAGGCGGCCGACGATGCCGCCAAGAAGATCCAGGATCTGATGAGCGGCATGTAGCCGCCTCCCCGAACCGAGACCGGCCGCCCCAGCGGCGGCCGGTCCTCCTCTTCCGACCAGGGCAAGGGTCAGCGGATTGAGCATCGCAACGGGACAGGCGGCCACCGTTGACGCCGTGACGAAGCGAGCCCGGCGGCCGAACGTCTTCCAGCGTGTGGGCCGGCACCGCACCGACTATCTCTACGTCGCGCCGGCGCTGCTGGTGATGCTGATCGTGATCGCCTATCCGGTGATCTACACGATCCAGCTGAGCTTCCTCAAAACCTCCTCCGGCACGGCGGAGGCCGATCAGGCCTTCATCGGGTTCGACAACTACCTGACAGTGCTGCGCTCGAGCCAGTTCGCCAACGCCACGGTGAACACCGTGATCTGGACGATCGGGTCCACCTTCTTTTCGTTCGTTCTCGGCCTCGGCTGTGCCCTCGCGCTCAACCGCGCGTTCCTCGGCCGCGCCGTCATGCGCGCGATCCTTCTCATCCCCTATGTGATCAGCGCCGTGGCGGCCTCCTATATCTGGCGCTGGATCCTCCATTCCGACTACGGGGTGATCCGCGCGCTCGCCGGACAGTTCGGCATCACCGACCAGCCGATCAACCTGCTCGACAACACCACGACGGTGCTGCCGGTGCTGATCGTGGTGAATGTGTGGAAGGAATTCTCCTTCGCCATGATCATGCTGATGGCCGGGCTGCAAACGGTGCCCGACCAGCTGCTGCGGGCCGCTCAGGTCGATGGCGCCAGCACCTGGCAGCGCTTCTGGCACGTGACCTTTCCGCACCTGCGCGGGGTGACGCTGGTGACGGTGCTGCTGCTGCTGGTGGCGAACCTCAATTCATTCATCATCCCGTGGGTGATGACGGGCGGTGGACCGGCGGGCGCCTCGGACATCTGGATCACCAACATCTACAACATCGCCTTCGGGCGGGTGCGGTTCGGCATCGCCTCGGCCTATTGCGTGATCCTGTTCATCGTCATGATGCTGCTGGGCTACTTCTACGTGAAGGCGCTGGCCGGCCCGGACGAGGGAGCGGCGGTCGAATGAGCGTCGTCGCTGCCCCACGCACCATGCCGCGAGGCAAGCCCGCCGACGGCTGGCGCTGGGCGGGGCGCATCTTCCTCGTGGTGATGTTCCTGTTCAGCGTCCTGCCGATGGTCTGGATGGTGATCACGTCGCTGAAGACCGAGTTCGCGGCGTTCCGCTTTCCGCCGCAATGGTGGCCGGCCGAGCCGACGCTCGACAACTATTTCCGATTGCTGTCGCCGCTGAACCCGACCGGGCGGGAATTCCTGACCTATCTGTGGAACAGCATTTTCGTTTCGACCTGCTCGACCATCCTCAGCGTCGCGGTGGCGGTGCCGGCCGCCTACGCCTTCTCGCGCTTCCGCTTTCCGGGGCGGCAATTCCTGTTCTTTGCGGTGCTGTTCAGGAACATGTTCCCGGCGGTGATCTTCCTGATGCCGCTGTTCCTGCTGATGAAGGCCTTCGGCCTCATCAACAACCAGGCCTCGCTGATCCTCACCTACCTCACCTTCGGGCTGCCGCTCTCGATCTGGCTGCTCAAGGGCTT
>CAYRZM010000330.1:0-11767 GCA_964428685.1 uncultured Devosia sp.
GCAGCCCGACCTCAAGGACTTCGCGTTCTTCGAGAACGCCGGCGGCTCCTACACCTGCGCCCCGGTGCTCAACCGCATGCGCAACTATTACTGGAACACCAAGGTCCAGCCTTACGGCACCTACCCCGCCTCGCGCGCCGCCGGCGACGCCATGGACGAGTCGCACCGCCGCATGGCGCAGGCGCTCAACGTCTCCGCCGACTGGATCCACTTCGGCCCCTCGACCTCGGCCAACACTTACACTCTCGCCCGCGCCTTCGAGCCGTGGCTGCGCGGCGGCGACGCCATCGTCGTCACCAACCAGGACCACGAGGCCAACACCGGCGCCTGGCGCCGGCTCGTCGCCCGCGGCGTCGAGGTGCGCGAGTGGCGCGTCGACAAGGACACCGGGCACCTCGACCCCATGCTCCTCGACAAGCTGCTCGACGCCAAGGTGCGGCTCATCGCCATGCCGCACGCGTCCAACATCGTCGGCGAGATCAACCCCGTCGCCGATGTCGTACGCCGCGCCCGCGCCGTCGGCGCCGTCAGCATCATCGACGGCGTGTCCTACGCGCCGCACGGCCTGCCCGACCTCCAGGCGCTCGGCTGCGACATCTACCTGTTCTCGACCTACAAGACCTATGGCCCGCACCAGGGCGTCATGGCCATCCGCCCTTCGGTCGCCAGCGAGCTGCCCAACCAGGGGCATTTCTTCAACGAGCTGCAACCGCGCAAGCGCCTCGTTCCGGCCGGTCCCGACCACGCCCAGATCGCCGCGGCGGGCGGCATCATCGACTACATCGAGAAGGTCGCGCAGATCGCCGGCGATGCGGTGGAAGGCGAAACGCCCTACCGCAAGGCCGCGTCCGCCATGCGCGCGCAGGAGACGGCGCTGCTCGCGCCGCTTCTCGACTACCTCCGCGGCAAGAACGGCATTCGCCTCGTCGGGCCCGACGATCCCACGCGCCGCGTGCCGACCGTCTCGATCGTCACCGACCGGCCGGCGAGCCACGTCGCCGGCATGATCTCGCGCCACAATATCGGGCTCGGCGGCGGCCACTTCTATGCCTACCGCCTGCTCGAAGCCGTCGGGGTCAATCCCTCGCACGGCGTGCTGCGCATGTCGTTCGTCCACTACACCACGCCCGACGAGATCAGCCGCCTCATCGCCGCGCTCGACGCCGAGCTCTAGCCGCCCATGCCCCGTCCCGTCGCCGTCCTCCTGCTGGTCGTCTGCACCCTCTTGTGGGGCATCGCCTTCGTCTTCCAGAAGGGCGCGATGACGCACATGGGTCCCCTCACCTTCACCACCATCCGCTATGCCATCGGCACGCTGCTGCTGGCGCCGGTCGCCTGGATCGAATACCGGCGCGGCAGCGTGCGCCTCGGCACGCTCACGCGCCGGCAGTGGTTCCAGATCGGGCTGCTGATGCTCTCGTTTTTCGTCGGCGTCTGGGCCCAGCAGGCGGCGCTGCAGACCGCGACCGCCACCAATGGCGGCTTCCTCACCACGCTCTACGTGATCTTCACGCCCTTCGTCGCCTTCATCCTGAGCCGCACCCGGCCGCACCCGATCATCTATCTCGGCGCGCCGCTGGCGCTCGTCGGCATCTACCTGTTGACCGGGGCCAACCTCTCGACCTTCACCTCCGGCGACGCGCTGCTCGTCCTTTGCGCCGTCTCCTGGGCGGTGCAGATCGCCGTGCTGGCGCCGCTCGCGCGCGAAACCCGGCTGCCGGTGCTGCTCTCGGCCCTGTCGTTCCTCGGCACCGCCGTGCTCGCGGTCGTCATCCTGCCGTTCCTCGAGCAGCCGACCTTGAACGGGATCACCGACGGCTGGATCGACATTCTATACACGAGCGTCGGCTCGACGGCGATCGCCTTCACGCTCCAGGCCATCGGCCAGGCCTGGCTGCCCGCCGCCAATGCTGCGATCATCCTCTCGGCCGAAAGCCTGTTCGCGGCCATCGCCGGCGCCCTGATCCTGGGCGAGCGCCTGCCGCCCCTCGGCTATCTCGGGGCGGCGCTGATCTTTGGCGCGATCCTTCTGGTCGAGCTGGTGCCGCTGCTGCGGCGGCCGCCTATTTCGCAACCGGCAGGCTGATCGAGGCGCAGAGCACCACATAGGCGCAGGCGTGGACGTCGAGCGCCACGCCCTGCCGCACCGTCACCGTGCTTTCGGCGGTCTTGCCCTCGACGGTGATCTGGCCCTTCCACTTGTTCTTGCCCACCGGCTTGGCCTGGTTGAGCACGACCGTTCCGACCAGCTTGTTGCCGCGGTCCGACACCGCGTCGCCGCGCAGCGCGAGCAGCTTGATGCAGAGGAACCTGTCGTCCTGGCCGCACAGATACGCCTCGTAGTCCTCAAGCCGGTCCGCGGTTTGGTACTTGCCGAGCGGCGTGTCCGCAAAGGCCGCGACAGGCGAAAATCCCATCAGCGCGGCGGCGGTCAGCCCCATCACGGTTCGCAGCAATCTCGTCATTTGGTGTCCTGGGCCCGGTGCGGTGGAAGCGGGCGATGTTGCGGCGGAATGGGACTGAAGTAAGGCCGCGCGCGCCGTCGGGGCGTCATCACCCTGTCACCTGTCCCCCCTAGCGTCCCGATGTCCGGCGACCCCAACCTCCGGACATCCCGTGCCCGCCGCACTGGCACGGGACCCGCCTTCTCCAGGATCCGGCCGACGCCAACCGGCCCGGTCCCGATGCCGACCCCAATCGGCTCTCACGGCCGCCCTCGCCCGGCGGCCGTTTTTTTGTGCGCCGGCCCCGGCCTGCCTTGTCGCCCCGGCTCCCGCTCGGGCATGTAGGCAGCATGGCCAAGCTCTATTTCTCCTACTCCACCATGAATGCCGGCAAGTCGACGCTCCTGCTGCAGGCCTCCTACAACTACCGCGAGCGCGGCATGCGCACGCTCCTCTACACCTCCGCTCTCTACGCCACCGGCAATGTCGGCCGGATCGAGTCCCGCATCGGCATCTCCGCCGATGCCGAGCTCTTCGCCGCGACCGACGATCTCTTCGACCGCGTTCGCGAGGCGACGCACGAGGGCAAGGTCGATTGCGTGCTCATCGACGAAGCCCAGTTCCTGACCGAAGATCAGGTCTGGCAGCTCGCCCGCGTCGCCGACCGGCTGGGCGTGCCGGTGATGGCCTTCGGGCTGCGCGTCGATTTTCAGGGCAAGCTCTTTCCCGGCTCGCAGGCGCTGCTCGCCATCGCCGACTCGCTCCGTGAAATCCGCACAATCTGCTACTGTGGCGCCAAGGCAACCATGGTGGTCCGCAAGGACGAACAGGGGCGCGTCATCACCGAGGGCAATCAGGTGTCGATCGAAAAATCCATCTACGTCTCCCTCTGCCGCCGGCACTGGGAGGAGGAGACCGGCCGCTGGCCCACCCTGGGGCCCGCACAATGACCTCCGGTCGCACCGAGCCGCACGGCAGCCTCACCATCCGCACGCTGGCGATGCCCGCCGACACCAACCCCGCCGGCGACATCTTCGGCGGCTGGGTCATCAGCCAGATGGACATCGCCGGCGGCATCGCCGCCTACGAGCGCGCCCACGGCCGCGTCGTCACCGTGGCCGTCGAAGCCATGACCTTCATCGCGCCGGTCAAGGTCGGCGACGTGCTCTGCGTCTACACCGACATCGAGCGCGTCGGCACCACCTCGATCACCGTGTCCGTCGAGGCCTGGGTGCGCCGCGAGCGCATCGGCGACCGCCAGCAGGTGACCGCCGGCAGCTTCGTCTACGTCGCGCTCGGCGACGACGGCCGCAAGCGCCCGCTGCCCCGCGAATAGTCCAGGAACCGGGCCGGCGCGGGCGGCGTTGAGCCGTCGCAGATTTCGCCGCCGCACCGGGTAAGGACCTCCAGATCCGGCCGGCGACGAGGTAGGGCGCCGCGCCGCGTGGTGCGGCGCCCTTTGATTTATCCCCCGACTGTGTCGCCGTGCCCCTTCCGGCCCGGCAATGGGGAGGCTAGTCTGCCGGCCTGTTCCTCCGGGGGTTGCGATGTCGTTGTTCCGCCGCTTGATTCTGGGCGCCGCGCTGGTGCTTCTGTCCGTCCTGCCGGTCGGCGCCGTGCAGCCCACGGGCAGCGCCGCCTGGACCACCGACGGCTGGACCAATTTCGACGGCCAGCTCTATTCCGGCCCCGGCACGCGCTACGACGTCACCGGCACCGTCGCGGCCGGCATCCGCGTCCGCGTCGACCGCTGCTCCAAGCTCTGGTGCCAGATCCACACCGGCCACCTCCGCGGTTGGCTGCCACTCTACAATCTGAGCTTCGGCCAGCACCCCGACGGCTGGTTCGCCGGACCGCGCTTCCCCACCAAGGCGGGCGGCGGCACGGTCTGCTTCTACACCGGGGGCGGCTTCACCGGCGCGTCCTTCTGCGCCAGTTCCGGCCATGTCTATCAGGACCTGGCGTTGATCGGCGAGGACAACGCCTTCGCCTCGGCAAGGATCGAGGGCTCGGCCAGCGCGCTCGTCTGCCGCGATCGCGGCTTCCGCTCCTATTGCAAGATCATCGACCTCGACACGCGCCATCTCGAGGGCCTGCTCGACCACGCCATCTCCTCGATCCGCATCTACTGAGGTTTCGCGGCCGCGCCTTATTCACGGCGGGTTCATCGCATCTCTGATTGGCTCTTGCGTGGACGTTCATGTCCCAGGGAGCCTCTCATGCGCGCATTCGGGCTTGTCCGCCTTTCCGCCGTCGCCGCCACGCTGGTTCTTGGCCTGAGTGCCGCCGCGCTCGCCGCGCCGCAGCCTGCCACCACCAGCGGCCCCGCCAATCTGCGCCAGGGTCCGGGGACGAGCTTCCCCATAATCACCCAGCTCGACGCCGGCACCGATGTTCTCGTCGAGGCGTGCACCGGCACCTGGTGTGCCGTGAAGGCCGACGACGGCGAGGGCTTCGTCGCCAAATCGCTGCTCGATTTCGACAGCGCCGCCAATGACGACAGCGAGGACACGCCGCCGCCCGTCGCCGACGACGCGCAGGTCTGCTTCTACCAGGGTCCCGATTTCTCCGACGCCAACTTCTGCGTCAGCCCCGGCGATCAGGACGACCACATTCCTGGCAGCTTCAACAATGCGATCGAGTCCATCCTGATTTCGGGCGGCGCGAGCGTCGAGGTCTGCACCGGCTCAGGCATGAGCGGCCAATGTGCGAGCTTCGACCACTCGGTCAAGAAGCTCCCCTTTTCGCTGCGCGACAAGATCACGTCCTACGCCGTCGACCCCGACACCTCGGACGACTCGGCCACTCCCGACGATGGTTCGGACGATGCCGGCGACAGCGGCGGCGGCGGCTTCACGCTCAACTGAGCGGCGCAGGTGCGAACGCCGCCGAAGCGGCGTTCGCACGAAGGTCAGATCTCGCAGATCGACTGCGTTTCCAGGTTCTGGATGTGCTGATACGGGCAAGGGCTGCCATAGCCCGGATGCGTGCCGTTGTTCGGCGTGCAGTAGCCACCGTCGCGGTACCAGTCGGGATGCGCCTCTTTGGTCGCGGCAAGATTGCACTCCGGCGGCACCACGCCGCCGTCGATGGCGAACACGGGCACAGCGTAGAACGAGCCGGCAAGCATCAGCGACGCCGTGGTAAGAAGCAGTTTCTTCATGGTCGAGACTTCCTTTCTTCAAAGAACGGGAGGACGCCCAGCCCCACCGCATCGCAGCGGGACTCGGCCAGGCGAACGGGTGAAGCGCGCGGGCCCTCAGCCGGGGCAGATCGGCAGAATCTGCGGCTCGATGATCTGGTTGTTGGGCTGCACACAGACTTCGCCATAGCCCGGATGCGTGCCGTTGTTCGGCGAGCAATATCCACCGTCGCGGTACCATCCCGGATGCGCCTCTTTGGTCGCGGCGAGGTTGCACTCCGGCGGCACCACGCCGCCGTCGATGGCGAACACGGGCACGGTGTAGAACGAACTCATCAAACCAAGCGCAAGAGCGGCAACAAACAGTTTCTTCATCGGGGAATTCCTTCTTGAGACCTTGGCCGGGGAGGCGGCCAGCAATGCGCCTTATTCCTCCGACCAAAAGCGACGATATTGCGTCATCATGTGTCGAAGTGAGTGGACGTGCGGGGCGCCGCACGCTTCCACGCCCTACTTCTCGCCGGGGCCGTAGCCCGGATGGGTCCCGTTGTTGAGCGAGCAATAGCCGCCGTCACGGTACCAGTCGGGATGTTGGTCCTTGGTCGCCTGCAGCGCGCATTCCGGTGGCGCCACACCGCCGTCGATGGCAAAGGTCGGGATGCTGTACGCCGACGCTGCAACCAGCAGCGACAGCGCAAGAGCCAGCCGTTTCTTCATAGTCGTCTCCTGTGTGACAAGCCCTCGCCGGGAACGCTACGCCCGACTCGCGCGCGCGGGGCCTGCGACAAACACGAGATTTTCTTCACACCTTTGTCAGCGGTGCGTTATTTCGGTTTCCGGCGTCGCGATGCCATATGAGCCGCACGGAGGCCCGAATGCTCAAGACTTATCCCGTCACCCGCACCGACACCGAATGGCGCGCCCGGCTCACGCCCGAGCAGTACGAGATCATGCGCGGCCACGGCACCGAGGCGCCCGGCAGCTGCGCCCTGCTGCTCGAAAAGCGCCCCGGCACCTTCTCCTGCGCCGGCTGCGACACGCCGCTGTTCGAGGGCAAGGTCAAATACGAGAGCGGCACCGGCTGGCCGAGCTTCAACGAGCCCATCCCCAGCAGTGTCGAAACCGAAACCGACCGCAGCTACGGCATGGTCCGCACCGAGTGCCACTGCGCCACCTGCGGCAGCCATCTCGGCCACGTCTTCAACGACGGTCCGCCGCCCACGGGCCTGCGCTACTGCATCAACGGCATCGCGCTCAACTTCACGCCGGCCCGCGCGCAGTAATCCAAGGCTCACACCTGCCGGAAGAGCAGCGCGCCGATCAGGTTGATTGCCGCCAGCACGGCGAACACCGTCCCGATGAACCCCTGATCGGCCACCCACCATGCGGCGGTCGCCAGCGCGAACATGCCGATCTTGAACCAGAGCAGCGCCGGCATCCTCAGCCGGCGCTTGCCCGCCTTGGGCGCCGCCCACAGCGCCCACGCCGCGATCGCGATTCCCGGCAGCCCGATCGCGAGCCCGGCGCGCAGCCACAGCGGGCCGCTCACCGCAAAGCCCGCGACGCAGAACGCCGCGAGCATCACCAGCTCGATCATGAATGCCAGCAGCAGATTGCCGGCCTTGAGCGATTGCATCCGAGGGCCCCCGAGGGCCCTGCCTAGCAGACCGCCCGGTTGCGCCGCTATTTCTTCTTGGGCTTCTTGTCGCCGCCGGCCTTGGCCGACTTCGCTGGCGCCGCCTTCGCGGGGCTCGCCGCGGCCTTGAGCTTG
Organism: uncultured Devosia sp.; assembly: GCA_964428685.1. Classification (GTDB taxonomy): domain Bacteria; phylum Pseudomonadota; class Alphaproteobacteria; order Rhizobiales; family Devosiaceae; genus Devosia_A. Next base: position 7,358 of record CAYRZM010000330.1, read on the forward strand.
GTAGCGGCAGCAGCCTTCGGCGCTTTCTTGGGGGCGGGCTTGGTCAGGCTGTCCATCTGCGATTTCTCGCTGACGGCGACCACCGCCCGCATCCAGTATTCGGTCTCGCGTCCATGCGGCCGGCCGTCCTGCTCCCAGTAGTAGTAGGCCTGCTCGCGGATCGTGGCCTCGTCGGCTCCTCGTGCTGCGGACATGACAATCTCCTCTTCGGATCGACTCAACCGCCCGACTCTGCGCCCGGTTGCACCGTCTTGGCACTGTCATGAGCGAATGGCTCGGCCGCCAACATGAACGAAAGCTGCATGGCTGCATCACCATGCATTCAAATCGTCAGGCGCCTCATCGTCGCATTCGATCAACGTATTGGGGCAATTTCGATGATCACCCTTCGCCTGCTGTCCGCCGCCGGCTTCGCGCTTCTGGCCGGGCCGGCCCTCGCCTCCCCCGCCATCACCGTTGCCGCGGCCGGCTTCGCCGTCGGCCCCGGCACCGACTACGACATCCACGGCACGCTGCCGGTCGGCACCCATCTCGACGTGGTCTGGTGCGGCACGCACGAAAACTGGTGCCTCGTCGAGCTGCACAACCAGATGGGCTGGGTTCCGCTCGACGTGCTCAACCTCAAGCCCGGCGGCAGCTCGGTCGCGCTCAACGGCGGAACCGGCGGCGGCGCCGGCGGGCCGGCGGCCGTCGCCACCGACCCCGGCCCGGGACCGGGCGAATCCGCCGTGCTTTCGACCGATCCGCCTCCCGGCCACACGCCGATCAGCAGCATTCACCTGCCCGGCCCGATCACCATCATCGGCCACTGAGTGTGAGAGCGGGCGCCCGCAGCCGCGGACGCCTGCTCACGACGCCCGGGCGCCTTCGTCCTTGACGCCGCTGCGCGTCGCAATGAACCGCGCCAGCGCGGGCCCGGTGAACATCACGATCAGGAACCGCCCGGCCTGCATCGCCATCACGAACGGCACGTCGACCTTGCTGCTCGCCGCGATGATCGCGACCGAGTCCGCGCCGCCCGGGCTCGTCGCGAGATAGGCGCTGAGCGGGTCGATCCCCGCGAACCACACCAGGCACGCCGCGAACAGCCCGCAGACCGCGATGAGCGCCAGCGTCGAGGCGAGGATCACCGGGAACGCGCGCGCGGCATGCGCGAGGATCGGCCGCGTGAAGCGGAGCCCGATCGTCCAGCCGATCACGAGGTAGCTCGCCGCGAGCAGCACCGCCGGCAGCTCGATGGGAAAGCCGAACACGTCCTGCAGCACGATGGCGAGGAACATCGGCACGATGATCCCGCCTGCCGGAATCTTGAGGAGCTTCGTCGCCGTCAGCGACACGGCAATCAGCGCGGCCGTGCCGATGAACGGCCACAGCCGGATCGGCGCCGTCCAGTCCATCGTCGGCGCGACGACCCCCGTGCCGCCGCCGGTCATGAACAGCCGCGACACGATCGACGCTGCGATCGCGACCAGCACCACGCGCAGATAGAGCATGAACGCCGCAAGCCGCGTGTCGGCCCCGAACGCATCCGCCATCAGGATCATCGCCGTCGAGGCGCCGGGAGCCGAGCCCCAGATCGCCGTGGTCCCGGGCAGCACGCGCAGCCGCGTCAAGAGGATGCCGAGCCCCGCCGCCACCGCGATCACCGCCGCGATGCCAATGAGGTAGATCGGCCAGTCGTGCACCAGCTCGACGAAGATGTCGGCCGGCAGGTAGCGCGCCATCAGGCATCCCACCACCGCCTGCGCCAGGACGAAGAGCGGCGAGGAGATGCGCACTCGCGCCTCGCCCGCCCCCATCGCAATCGCCGCGATCATCGGTCCGAGGAAAAGTGCCGCCGGCAGGTGGAACAGGCTCAGCACGCCGGTCAGCACCGCCGAGCCCGCGCACATCAGCGCCCACTGCTGCCAGCGCGGCAGTCCGCCCACGGCAAAGCGCGGTCGCGGCGTCGAAGGGTTGGGCTGGTCCATGATGCGGGAAAGATCTGCCGAGGCGTGTCCCCCCTTCGGCGCTCCGCCGTCGCCTGTCAACTCAAGCGCCCGCGAGAGCCGCCTTGAGCCGCTCCGCGATCCCCTCGAGCGCACGGGCGACGTCCACCAGGCGCCCGGAGGCGGCCACGGCCGGCGGCAATGCCACCACCAGATGCTCGAGACCGCGCAGCTCCGCCTCGACCAGGCCGAGGAGGATAGCCATGCGTTCCCGCGGCGGCGCGCCCGCTTCGGCTGGCGATCGCCGGATCCGCGTGGTGAGAACGATGCTCTCGGCCTGCCACGTCTCGACCCTGCTCGCGATCGGCGCCACCGCCTTGGCAGCCTCGCGCGCAACCTTCAGCGCTTCCGGACCGCGCCGCGGGCGGCGCGGGGGAGTGTCGTCGTCTTCCATGATGGGCGCTTGCTGCCAGCCCCGGCGGCGCCAGGCACCAACAAATGTTAACGGGAACGCGGCCCGGAACGGAGCGTTGCCGCGTCATGCCCGACCTGAGCCTGATCGAAACGCTGCTGAGGAAGCTCGAAGCCCGCGATCATCTTTCGCTCGAGGAGCGGGAAATGCTGCTCGCCGCCGCCGGTGAGGAGGTGACCTACGCCAAGGACGCCGATCTCGTGCGCGAGGGCGACCACCCCACGTCCTCGATTCTCGTCACCGCCGGCTTCACCACGCGCTATCGTGTCCTCGCCGACGGCCAGCAGCAGATCACCGCACTGCACGTGCCGGGCGATTTCGTCGACCTCCACGGCTTCATCCTCAAGCAGATGGATCATTCCGTCGGCGCCCTCACCGCCTGCCGCGCCGTGCTGTTCCCGCATCAGAACCTCAAGCGCATCACCGAACAGGCCCCGCATCTGACGCGGGTGCTCTGGCTCGCAACGCTCATCGACAGCGCCATCCATCGCGAATGGATCGTGGGAATGGGACGGCGGACGGCCGATCAGCAGATCGCCCACCTGCTCTGCGAGCTCTACGTCCGGCTCGGCGTGGTCCGGCTCACCAGCGGCGACACCTTCGAACTGCCGATGACCCAGACGGAGCTCGCCGATGCGATGGGCCTTTCAGCGGTCCACGTCAATCGCGTGCTCCAGCGGTTGCGCAACCTCGATCTCTTCACCTGGCAGGGCCAGAGCGTCCGCGTGCTCGATTGGCCCGGCCTGCAGCAGCTTGCGGAATTCAACCCGGGCTATCTCCATCTCAACGTCGAACCGCGCTGAAATGCCGATTTACTACTTTGATCTCCAGGATGGCAGTGGCGTTCACCGCGACGACGTCGGCGTCGACTTGCCCGACACGCAGGCCGCGATCGCGGAAGCGCGCCGCGCGCTGGCGGAAATGTCCAAGGACGGGTCGCCGCCCGACGGCGCCACGCAGGATCTCTCGATCCTGATCCGCGACCACGACGAACCGGTGCGGGTGGTGATGACCGTCCGGACCGAGCGGGTGAGCGGCCGCGACTAGTGTCCGCCTGCGCCTGCAGCCGCGGCAGGCTTGCGCATCAGCAGCGTGCCGAAGGCGAGGATGCCGAAGAGCCCCGTCAGCAGCAGGAACACGTCGATGAAGCTCATCACATAAGCCTGCTGCGTGATCATCCGCCCCATCTGCTGGAGCGCCGCCGCCGTGCCGTCGAGCCCGTGCGCGGCATCGTTCGCCGCCATCGCACCGAGCCGCGCCACCGCCGCCGGATTGGCCGCATTGATGTCCTCCGCCAGTCGCTCGTGATGGAGCGCCGTGCGGTTGGTGAGCACCGTGTTGATGATCGCCAGCCCCACCGCGCCGCCGAGGTTGCGGGTGAGGTTGAACAGGCCCGAGGCGCCCTTGAGCTTCTGTTTCGGCAGCGTGCCGAGCGCGAGATTGTTGATCGACACCATGCACAGCATCAGGCCGACGCCGCGCAGTATCTGCGGCCACAGCAGCTCGTTAAAACTCCAGTCGGCGGTGATCTGGCTGGACAGGAACGTACCCACGGCAAAGATCAGGAACCCGCCCATCACCATGTAGCGAAGGTCGAACCGGGCGGACAGCGCCCCGGCCAGCGGCGCCGTCAGGAACATCGCGAGGCCCGAGACGAACAGCGTCTCGCCGATCATCATCGAATCGTAGCCGCGGATGCGGCCGAGGAACACCGGGTAGAGGTAGGTGAGCCCGTAGAGCCCGACCCCGAGCACGAACGAGAACAGCGAGCCGAAGGTGAAGTTGATGTTGCCGAAGGCGCTGAGATCGACGATCGGCGACTTCGCGGTAAAAGCCCGCACGAAGAACACGATGCCGCCCAGCACCATCACGATGGCGCAGACGAGCACCGCCTGGTCGTTCAGCCAGTCGTGGTTCGGGCCCTCCTCGAGCACATATTCCATCGCGCCCAGGAACCCCGCGAGGCCGAGCAGGCCCCACCAGTCGAAGCTCGCGAACAGGCCCTTTTCC